>VHCW01000010.1 GCA_016871575.1 Verrucomicrobiota bacterium | reverse complement strand
TGCATGGCGGGGTTGTTTGCAGGAATGTTTGTGGTGCATCCCGACGTTAAAGCAAAATCGCGATGAAACCGGAAGTAAATAATTATCAATTACTTACAAACACACCCCAAATATCTAATCGGCATTGCCCCTACCCTGTGTTTGGCGAGACTAATGAACGCCAGCGAAACGCAGTCCTCGATTTTGTCGCCAAAGGACGCGCGTCGGGCAACATGTACCCAGTCGGCAACTCCGTGTGTGCGTGGTACGCCGGCTGGATGGCAGCGGCGCTTGCGGCGATCAGCGAGAAAACGGAGCCAATCAAACTGCTGGACGAGGCGGCAGCCGGCGCGGGTTGCTTTGGCGATTTGTTTGAGATCAACGAAGCCAAGGTTTCGATGCACCCGTGGTTCGCCACGGCTTCCGGAAATGTTGTCTATGCGCTGAATCAAATGCTGGTGCAGAACCGCGGCAATGAAATTCACATCGCGGCCGGAGCACCGACGGCGTGGAAGGATTACGCGTTCAAGCTCGCGTGTCATGGAAATCTGGTGGTGGAAGTCGAAGTGAAAAACGGACAGCTCGCGAAACTGACGCTCGTGCCGGGTGATGCGACTGTTGAACACCAGCGGACACTGGTGATTCCGGGAAGTTTGTTTGGTGAAGAAGGAAGCAAGCGGATTACAATCCGCTTTAATGGCAAAACTGATATTATCGGAGACAAGAAATGAAACACGCATGGATTTGCATTTTGGTTCTGTGGTCCGCTGTCGTGCTTGCGCAGCCACCGGTTTACACGTTGAAGAATCACCAGGTCGAGGTCGCGATTGATGCGAAAGGCAATCTTGTCGCGCTGAAGAATGTACTGACGGGACACGACTACGCCGGCGGCCAACCGCTCTGGCGGCTCTACTTTGACCGGAAAGACGGAGAACAGGAGATCGAGGTGCGTGGCGCAGAGAACACGCCGAAGATTCGACGAGAGGCGAGCCGAATCGTGCTGCAATATGATTCGCTCAAGGTTCGCGGCGGCAACGTGAAGATGCAACTTGCGCTCACGATTTCCCTCGAAAATGGCATGGCGCGGTTCGCTGCCCGTCTTTCAAACAATGAGCCTGCCACGATCATCCGCGAGTTGCAGTATCCGCTCGTGGGCAATTGCAAGCTGCCGGGTGATCATCAGATTCTGACGACATCCCGTGGCGGTCAGCTTTACTCAGATCCCCGAAAGCAGATTCTCGCCGCAGCAAACAAACCCCCGTACAAGTCACCAGGCCAGTTTTACCGGCAAATGGACCTGAAATATCCGGGCGGTACGTCGGCAAATTGTTTCGCGTTGGCCGGCAAATCACAAGGGCTGTATCTCGGCAGCCACGACACGACATTTCAGGACACGTGGCACGGATTGCGGCTCTATCCCGACGCATCAGGCGCGTTCACAGCGATGGAGTTTGGTCTCTACAAATATCCGAACTGCGTGAAAGGGCAATCGTGGTCGTGCGACGCAAACGTCGTCGTGCCGTATTCGGGCACATGGCACCAGACATCCAAGATCTACCGCAAATGGGCGGACACGTGGTGGCATCAACGCGAGGTTCCGTTGTGGGTGCGCAAGATGAAAGGCTGGCAGCGCATTATTTTCGTCCACCAGTACGGCGAGATGTTCTTCCGGTTTGCCGACCTGAACGGGCGCATCAAGAAAGCCGGCGAGAGCGTTGGCGTGGAAACCGTGCTCGGCTTCGGCTGGTGGCAGAGCGGCATGGACAACGGCTATCCCGACTCCTATTGGGTGACCGATCCCGCACAGGGTGGCGATCAAGCATGGGCAAAAGCAATCTCCGAATACCGCAAGGGCGGTGGCCGGTTCATGCTCTATTTCAACGGCAAGCTGATTGATCGCGAAAGCAAGTTCTATCAAACCGGCAACGGAAAGGCGGTTTGTTACAACGACAATACCGGCTCACCATTCACGGAACAATATCGGTTCCCCGGCCTCGGCACCTTCACGGGACACCACAACACGCGGACGTTTGTTGTCGCCGACACGCGGCATCCTGACTGGCGCAAGTGGCTGCTGAAGATGGCCGACCGCGCCATCGCATTCGGCGTGGACAGCGTGTTTTACGACCAACTCGGCTACGCGGAGTCCTCCTCGAACTGGGACCTCAGCGGCGAATTTCCCATCCCCAACTTGCGCGTAATCGCCGACAAGGCCGACGTCTTGAAGATGATCCATGACTATCTGGATTCAAAGGGCAACCCGGACTTCGCGCTCGGCACGGAACACTTCACCGATGTCACTGCCCAACACGTGGACTACATCCATAACATCCACGGGGCGACCGGGCCGACCGATTTCACCGAGTGGGTGCGCTACACGTTCCCGGAGCTCATCCTCTCCGACCGCGAAATCCGCGACGACACCGACATCCCACGCCGGGTAAACCATGCCCTCTTGAAAGGCTTGCGCAACGACATTGAGATTTATCGGTGTCGCGACCTGATTGACAAGACACCCAACTACCAGCGCTATCTCGCACAGGTCAACCGGCTCAAGGACAAATACTGCGACCTGCTATTGCTGGGCACCTACAAGGACACCGACGGTTTTATTAACGAAAACCCCAAGGTCAACGCCCGCTGTTTCGTCAACGGCAACCGCATGGCGGTTGTGGTCACGCAAAGCACCGATAAGACAGCCACCACCCGCATCCGCGTGCCGGGATATGCGTTTCGAGAGTCCGATAGCGTCGGTGAAGTCTCGATTGACGGCAACCAAACCGTCCGCCTCGGCCAACACGGCCTCGCGGTTCTCATCTACCAGAAAGAATAGCGGCTATGAAATGGTTTCATTATGTGAGTTTCGCCACGATGCTGACTGTCACGGCGGCAGCAGCCGACAACCCGTCGGTGGCATACATCCAGCGCACAATGAAGACGCTGGAGAACTCGACGGCGGAAAACCCGTCGCACGTGCGGGTGATGTTCTACGGACAATCCATCACGGCGCAGGCGTGGACCAAGACCGTTCAGAAACAGCTTGAGCAACGTTATCCCACCGTCAAGTTCGAGTTCCGTAATGCCGCCATCGGCGGGTACACATCCAACGTGCTTATCCGCACCGCCGACCACGATCTTTATCCGTGGTATCCCGACCTGTTGTTCTTCCACGTCTATGGCCCGATGGACAAATACGAGGAAATCATCAAGCGCGTCCGCGAACGCACCTCGGCGGAGATCGTGATCTGGACAAGCCACCTCAGCAGTCTCTCGCGCGAAAAACTCCACGAAGTCAGAACCGCCGACGATGAGCGCGCAGAGCTGATCCGCGCCGTGGCGGCAAAATATAACTGCATATTGATTGACCTCCGCAAGAAATGGCGCGCATATCTCCAGGAGAACGGCCTGAACTTTCGAGATTTCCTCACCGATGGCACGCACCTGAATCCCAAAGGCTGCGATCTCTACGCGAAACTCATCGGCGAAGAACTCTTGCGAAAACCAGAACTCGGCGACAACCCGACAACATCGGGAACAATCAAGACCGTCTCTGCCGGCAACCTCACACTGCGATTCACCGGCAACCGCGTCGTTGCCATTTCCGACGGCACCGGCACGCCCGGCGCCAAGGCGAAAGTGCTTCTCGACGGAAAACCAATGGACGGATTGAAAGAGTTCTGGGCAATCACGCGCCCCAGCGTAGGTCCCGCCAAAATCTGGATGCCGGCCATCAACAACATCGGCTTCAACAAACCGCTGCTTGAGGAAGACTGGACGTTGACGTGCCTGCCCGATTCCACGCCGGACGGCAAAAAGATTCATTTCAAGCTGCGCGGCAGCGTGACCGGTGATGACGGCGAAGGATGGAACACGGAGCGGTTCGTTTCCCGTTCCCAACGCGCCATCATCGAGCCGGGCGACTGGCGGATCGCGTGGACATTGGAATACAAGAAGGCAACACTGCCGGAAGGCTTCAAGGTCACATGGCGTTCCTATCCGCTATTCACGCGCATCTACGAACCGAAACCTGCCGGCACGCGAACCTTGCTTGTGCAGAACTGCTCCAATCAACCACGCACGTTGACGCTGATTCCCGAAGGCGGTTCGCTGGGCATTAGCGCCTTCGTCGTTCATGCCCCACCCAAAGGCAAACCATGATGAAACTGATTTCAACATTGTCGTTAACGCTTTTATTCGTTCTTCCCTCATTTGGAAAGGAGAGCAATCTCAAGTGGGCAGTAGATTCGGATGGACGGCTCACGGCGCGTGGTGCAGATGACACGACCGAGTGGCGATGTGAATGGCCTGCGGAGCTTCGTTATTGGAACACCGACGGCAAGGAGGTTTCGCAGACGCTGACGCCCGCCAACGGCTGGAAAATGGAACGTCGCCGATCATCTCTCGTCTGCCTGCAGGAGGCTTTGGGCTTCTCCATCATGTTCGATTTTACAGCAACTGGCGATGTGTTTACCGTAAGCGTGCCTGCGGCGGGCATAAAGGAAAGTGCTGCGTCGAGGTTGAAGACGTTGCGCGTACTGCCGCAGTTCGGCGCGGCGAAAGAAGGCGACGACGGGTATCTGGTCGTCGCACAACAATCCGGCGCGCTCTGCCATTTCCGCGACAAGAAACCGGGCCAGCATTTTGTGTCGATTTATCAAAGTTCCTGCCAGTGTCCGATGCCGTTGTTCGGTGTCGTGCGCGGCAACAGCGGCATCGCAGGCATCATCACCAGTGGCCAGTTCGACGCGCGAGTTTGCGTCAGCGCCAACTGGGGACCGCAGCGCCAATACGCGATTGATCCGGTGTTCACGCTCCGCTCGTTCCGCGAGGAGACGCGCCTGCCGGATGACGTGACAGTGGAATATCATTTTCTTCCCAAAACCGAAGCAAACTGGCTCGGCATCGGCAAGCGTTACCGGCAATACAACTTCGCGCGGCGCGGCTTGCAGCCTTTGCGCACACGCGCCGCCAAGTCGCCAGCACTGGCATATTCGGCAGGCGCGCTGGAAGTGCGGATACGGCTTGGCGTGAAACCGGTCCCTCACGAGATCAAGGAACAAACGCCGGCAACCGAACCGCCGATGCGCGTGTTTTGCGACTTCGCCCGCGTGCGCGACATCCTCGATGAATTCCACCGCCAAGGCATCGCGCGCACCGAGTTTTGCTTGGTCGGCTGGAACCGCGGCGGCCACGACGGACGGTATCCGCAGGTGTTCCCCGTCGAGCCGGCGCTTGGCGGCGAGCAACAGTTGCGCGCGACGATCAAACACGGCCAGAAGCTCGGTTACCAGATGGTGGCGCATGATTGTTACTACGGCGCCTATCGCATCTCCGAGGATTGGCGCGAGGAATATCTCCGCAAAGAACGCGACGGCAGCCCGCAGAAAGGCGGCGCGTGGGGCGGCGGTCAAAGCTACAACATGTGTCTGGCGCGGGCGTATGAGTTGTTCGCCAAGCGCGATCTGCCCAAGATTCGCGCGCTGGGTTTCAAGGGCGCGCATTACTCCGATGTGCTCTCCATTATCGGGCCGCGTCCCTGTTATGATCCGAAGCATCCACAAACACGGCGGCAAGATGCCGCGGCGGCCACCCGCATCCTTGCGTTGGCGCAAAAGACTTTCGGTGGCGCACAGTCCGAAGGTTCGCTGGACTGCATGGCCTCGGCGCTGGACCGTCTGTTGTACGTGGATTGCGACAAATGGTTGCCGCTGATGAAGCGCCCTTACGTGGACACCTGCGTCCCGCTTTACGAAACGGTCTATCACGGCGTGATGCTCTACAGTCTCTCGACCGAAACCGTGAACAGCCAGCCGGGCGAACCCGCCTACCTGAAGACCATCGAATATGGCGCAGTGCCGCTGGCGTATTTCTACGGCCACTTCCTGCTCGATGCCTCGAAGAACTGGCTCGGCCAGCGCGACTACCGCTACGACGACGCAACAAGCCTGAAACAAATCGTGAGCGATTTGCGCCGCGTGTATGACGATGTGGACCGGTTGAAACACTTGCAGATGGAATTCCTCGAAGGCCATCGCCGCATCGCGGATGACGTGTTCGAGACCGCCTACAGCAACGGCCAGCGCGTCGTCGTCAATTACCGCAAGGAACCTTACTCGCTCTCATCCGGTGCTATCGTGCCACCGCGAAACTACTTGCTGCTAGCTCGCTAACCGCATCCACATAAACGCGATTTTTTGCTATTTACCGCGCAACATTTCGCGTTGCATACTGTGTCGCATGAAACCACTGATTCTTTTCGCGTGTTTGATACTCCGTCAAACGGCAATGTCTAATGAGATTGTCCTGTTCGATACCAGCACGCGCACCTTGCTTGTGCAGAACTGCTCCAACCAACCACACACATTGACGCTGATTCCCGAAGGCGGATCATTGGGCCTTAGCGCCTTCGTGGTTCACACACCACCCAAGCTATGAACTTGCTTATCCTGATGTCCCTCCTCGTGATCACGGCGGAGACTTCCAGCGCCCCCGTGATGCCACCTTCCCACATGGCATCCAAACCGAAAAATCCCAGCCAACTTGCCCCCAAGGAGGCGAAAACAAGCCGGCGTACGGCGAGCGAACTGGCAGCCAACACCGACCTTCTGGCGCTTTGGGATCCCAATACTCCGTTTCCATCCTTCGAGGAGATGCCGGACCTCGGTGTGGTGACGCACGTGCAGGTCGAGCGCGCCCAGCGCGGCGAGTTTCATTTTCTTCACGAGTCGGCTATTGCCTGGCATGGCGGCGTCTTGCACATCGCCTGGGCCAACCACCCGCTATGTGAGGACAAGACAAAACAGGACCAGTTGGTCCGCGGACGGACGAGCCGCGACGGCGGACTGACGTGGAATCCCGTCAAGACCTGGGTGGCGCCCCCATTCCTCGGCGGCGAAAGCTATAACCATCCCGTGCTTAAAGAACATCAGGGAACACTCTGGGGCTTCTTTACGCGCTGGGAAAAGAAGGAACCGCGCGCGGAAATCTTCGCCTTGGACGACACAACGCAAACATGGCAACCGCGCCAGTCCCACATTCCCAAGTTCATCCCGTTCACACCGCCCCGGAAGATGCGCGACGGCAATTGGATTCTCGGCGGCGAGCTCTTTGGATGGCGCGAGGCTGCGGTGGCCATCAGTCACGGCAACGACTTTACGCGCTGGGACGTGGTGCCGATCCCCCGATCCAAGACGGTCGAACTGATGTTTCCTGAGACCACCATCTTCGAACGCGGCGACGAACTGATCGCGATCTGCCGCCCAAAGAAGGGCGACCCAACTGCGCAGGCGTCCCTCAGCCGGGACTGCGGCCGCACTTGGACGCCGCTGCGCCCAAGTAACTTTCCGATGGTTGACAGCAAGCCGCTCTGTGGCCGACTCAGCACCGGTCAGCAATACCTAATCTCGAACAGCCCAGCGGAAGGCCGGACGTTGCTGAGCATTGCGGTCACCGCACACGATGGCGATACCTTCCGCCGCATCTGGAAGATCCGCCACCAAGCAACGCCGGTGCGTCGCCTGCTCGGCTCGCCTGAAGAAGGCAAGACCATGGTCGGCACACGCACAGAATGGTCCTACCCCGCTGCCATCGAAACGGGCAGCAAGCTCTACATCAGTTACACCCAAGGAAAGGAAGACTGCGCCATGTCCATCATCCCTTTGTCGGCACTGGAGGTGCACGAATGAAACGAAACACAATCCTGTTGATGCTGGTCGCGTCTGCGGCGGCGGCTGAGGAGATCGTCCTGTTCGATGCCGCCATGACACCGGTGAGCGTGGTCGCTTCACAAGCAGGCGGAAAATTCGCGTTGCGCGACGGCTTGCTCGAAATCGAGACCAAGGGCAACACCGGATACCCCGGCGTGCTCATCAAGGGGCAATGGGATTTATCAAAGTGCAACCAACTGACACTCGAACTGGCCAACCTCGACCGCAAAGGCGAGTTGCCGCTCACTGTCCGCTTGGACAACCCGGACGCCAACCCCGGCAAGTCGGAAGGCGTGTTCATTGATCGAGTCGCCATTCGCGGCAAACAACCGGCGAGCTACACGGTGGCCCTGCCGCCATCGTTGCCCTATGCGCGGGAAATCAACAGCAAACTCACCGGCATGAGACGCGGACCGTTTGTAACGACGGGCGTTGTGTCCGACTTGGACGCCTCGAAGGTCGTCGGCGTGGCGGTCTATATCAAAGAACCGAAGCTCGATTGGCGTTGGGCTGTGAAACGCATCGTCGCTCACACCGGCCCGTTGCCGGAAGCGCCGGCGTGGATGCGGTTGCCGCCGGAGAAATTTTTCCCGTTCATTGATGTCTATGGCCAGTTCAAACACAAGGATTGGCCGGGCAAAACACATTCGGACGCTGACCTGAAACGAGCGTTGAAGAACGAGATGGCTGATCTGAAGGCGCGTCCAGGGCCGGATGGCTGGAACAAGTACGGCGGCTGGGCGAAAGGACCAAAGCGGAAAGCAACAGGACATTTCCGGGTCGAGAAGATTGACGGGAAATGGTGGATGATTGACCCGGAAGGTTGTCTCTGGTGGTCGCACGGTCCGGTGCGCGTGACCTCCTCGACGGCGGTGACACCGTTGGAAGACCGCGAGTTTTATTTTACCGACCTGCCCAAGGCGAATTCGCCGTTCGCCTTGTTCTACACGACCCGCGACGCGTTGCTCTGGCCGTACTACGAGGCGCGCGGCATCAAGCGGACGTACGATTTCTCGTCGGCCAACGCCTACCGCAAGTATGGCAAGGACTGGTTTGCTCGCTACGCCGACATGGCGCACAAACGCCTCCGCAGTTGGGGCATGAACACCATCGCCAACAGTTCCGATGTCCGCATCTGTCAAATGCAGCGCACGCCGTATTGCGACCGCTTCGAGTTGAAGTCGCCCGACATCGAGGGCAGCCAAAGCGGCTGGTGGAAATTCAAGGATCCGTTCCATCCTGAGTTCCGCGCAAACTTCCGGAACCAGTTGCTCGCCCGCAAGGCGGAATTGGACGACCCGTGGTGTTTCGGGTTCTTCGTGGACAACGAAATCCGCTGGGGCAACGACACCGCGCTGGCCGAGTGGACGCTGCAATCGCCCGCCACCCAACCGGCGAAGATCGAAATGATCCGCCAACTCAAGGAGAAACACGGCACGATTGCCAAGCTCAACGCCGCATGGAAGTCCGACTACGCCGATTGGGGCGCGCTGCTGAAATCGCAGCAACAACCGCCCGCCGGCGCGAAAGATGACTGCGCCTCGTTCACGCTCGTGTTGACGGAGGCGTACTTCAAGAATGTCCGCGACGAGTTCAAAGCCGTCGCGCCGAACAAGCTCTACATGGGTTGCCGGTTCGCCGGCTCGACCAAGGCGGCTGTTGTCATCGGCGCGAAGTACTGCGACATCGTCAGCTACAACCTCTACCGGTACACCTTGGACGATTTCCAACTTCCCGAAGGCGTGGACAAACCAGTGATGATTGGGGAGTTCCATTTCGGCGCGCTCGACCGCGGCCTGTTTCACGCAAGCCTCCGGGCGGTCGCCAACCAAGCCGAACGCGGCAAAGCCTACGCCACGTACATCGCCTCCGCGTTGCGTCATCCGAATTTCGTCGGCGCGCACTGGCACCAGTTCGGCGAGCAGCCGACCACCGGTCGCTTCGACGGCGAGAACTTCCAAAATGGTTTCCTCGACGTGTGCGACACCCCCTACCCCGAAACCATCGCCGGCATCCGCGAAGTCGGCTACCGCCTCTACGAAATCCGCGCCGGGGGAAAGAAATAACCCACTCAGAACGCGCTCAGAAACTCCGGCTTGGTTTGGCATCGGAAGCCGGTTCGGGTTACAGCGGCGATTTTCAGACGCGTGAAGACCGCTATCGCTTGACATATCCGCACCGTTCTGGCACTGCATTCCGCATGAAGGCGCGTGTTCAGTTCGGTGTGAAGCAGCGTGTGCTGGTAACGCTCAGGATGCGATTACGCACCGGCGACATTCCTTCAGGTTTGTTTTTTGGATATCCACGTCCGCTACCGGAAAGGTTCGCCCCATGCCTGAGAGTCGTCTTTACCCCGCTGACTACCTGATCATCCTCGCGTTCTTCGCCGCCCTGCCGGTGGTGGGCGCCTACTTTGTGCGGCGGATGACCAACATCAAGGATTTCTTCAGCGGCGGCGCAAGTCTGCCGTGGTGGTTGTCGGGCATCTCGTTTTACATGGCGAGTTTCAGCACGTGGGCGTTTGTGGCGTATTCCGACATGGCGTACTTCAACGGTCTTTCGGCTTATTATTATTATTGGTGCGGCGTGGTGGGCGCCTTTGCCAGCGCGGCTTTCTTCGCGGCTCGCTGGCGACGCGCTTCGACGACCAGCCCGCTTGAATACATTCGCGAACGTTACGGCAATGGCGTGCGGCAGAGTCTCGCGTGGATCGGATTGCCGTTGCGAATCTTCGACAACGCCATGCGCCTGTTTGCCATTGCCGTCCTGGTCACGGTCACGATGGGGCTGCGTTTTCGGGAGGGCTGGATTCTGTTCACGCCCGGCACCGAGATGTATTGGATGGTGGTGATCGCCGGCGTCATCATTCTAGCCTACACATTCATGGGCGGCTTGTGGGCCATTGTGGTGACGGATTTCGTGCAGTTCCTCGTCATCCTGTCCGCCGTGATTGTGTTGTTGATTCTCTCGGTCATGGCGCTGGAGCCGCACGGCGGTCTGGCCGGTTTCGTGGGCGCGGCGCAGGCGCGCGACCCCAATTTCTTCAAGTTCTTCAATGAAACCAAATACATGCGCCTCGACGGACGCTTTCTGATCGCGTGGCTGGCGATCATTACCATGAGCCTGAGTTCCGGCTGGGTGCTGGTGCAGCGGTATTACTCGGTGAAAACCGACCGCGAAGCCCGCAAGGTCGGGTATCTGGCGATGACGCTGCTTATCCTGACTCCGTTTCTGCTCTGGATGCCCGCCCTTCTGGCGCGCGTGTATCTGCCTGAGTTGGACCCGATGACCCACAAAAACAAGGTGTACGGCATCATCACCCTCACGCTGCTGCCGGCGGGCATGATGGGCATGTTGATCGCGGCGATGTTCTCGGCGACGATGTCCACGCTCGGCGGCGACTTCAACGCAATGGGATCGGTCATGACGACGGACATCTACAAGCTGCTCCGTCCGCAGAGCACTCCGCGCAAGGACCTCATCGCCGGCCGGCTGCTGACGATCCTGGCCGGGGGACTGACCATTTGCATCACGCTCTACATTGTCCACCTCTTCCGCAGCGGGGCGCAACTCACGTTGTTCGAGATGATGACCAAACTGTTCAGCATTTTCCTGCCGCCGATGGCGATTCCGATGCTGGTCGGCTTGTGGAGCCGCAAGTTGAACAGCGCGTCGGGCCTGTTCGGGTTGTTGTTCGGCATCATCGCTGGTCTGGTCGCGTTTTTCATCAATTTCAACGCCGCCTGGTTCGGCGTGGACACGCGCGAGATCGGTCGCTGGCTCCTCGCCAACCCGTGGCAGACTCTTGACCTGAACTGGAAGGACTTTGTCATTTACAACCTCGGCCAGACATGGCTGATCACCTCGCTGACCGCCCTCGCGACGATCGTGGGCATGGCGCTGGGCAACCGGTTGGTCGCCGACAATGAGGCGCGACGACAGCAGATTGCCGAGTTGTTTCACCGCTTGGAGCGCCCGGAAGAAGCGGTGATTGCCGAGCGCGCCCAAAAACTCAAGGAGGTCACGTTCACGCCGTTTCCGATCATCGCCTACGTGTTCGGCGGATTTGCGTTCGTCTTTCTGCTGCTCCAGTGGACGGCCACCGCAGGCGCCACGGGGCGGGACCGGACCATCGGCACCATCACGGGCGTCTGCATGTTGTTGGTCGCAGTAGGAATCTATCTCCTGCAATTCCTGGTTGTGCGCCCTCGACGAGAGCCGCCAGCATCCCAGTAGCGAAATGCAACGCGTATCTATCTGTGCATCGGAGGGGGGATCGCATTGCCGTCAACTCCCGACTTTGGATGTCTTGGTGTTCACGCTTCACGACTGCATCCAGTCAACAGCGATTCGTTGACGTCAGACGGTGTTGTGGCACATAATGTCCCAACAATCACGGAGCCAAACCATGTTCTCACTCACGATTGGTCGAAAACGCCTTTGCCATCTGGCCGGCATGGCATCGGGTCTGTTGATCGCGCTCTGCGCCACCGCCGCTGACAGCGGCTTGAAACTTGCCACGTTCGACGTGGATGTCACGCCGCCGGTCGGTTCGATGATGGCGTACGATCCGGTCGTGCGCGTGGATGAGTTGACGCTCCGATGCCGCGGCATCGCGTTACTGGGCGCCGGCGATCCGATTGTGTTGTGCGCGGTGGACTGGATCGGCATCGCCAATGAATCCCAGGATGCTTTCCGCGCTGCGTTGGCCAAGGCCGCGCAAACGACACCACAACGCGTCGCCGTCCACACGGTGCACCAGCATGACGCGCCGGGTTGCGATTTCACCGTGGAACGGCTGTTGAAGGAAGCCGGCGCGAAAGACCTTGGCCGTTATGAAAGCGCCTTTCATCGCAAGGCGCTCGCGCGCGCGGCACAGGCAGTGAAGGAGTCCATCGGACGCGCCCAACCGGTCACGCACTATGGCCGGGGCGAAGCTGAGGTGAAGGAAGTCGCCTCGAACCGTCGCATCCTCGGCCCAAATGGCAAGGTTCGCGTCACGCGCTACACGTCGTGCCGAGACCCAAAGTTGCGCGCCGAACCGGAAGGCGTGATTGATCCGATGGTCTCGGTGTTGAGTTTCTGGAACAACGACAAACCGGTGGCGGCGCTCAGTTACTACGCTTGTCATCCGCAAAGCTATTATCGCATGGGCATTCCCAGTCCGGATTTTCCCGGCATCGCGCGGTTCTTCCGACAACAAGCCGTGCCGGAAGCATTGCACGTGCATTTCACCGGCGCCGGGGGCAACATCGGCGCGGGCAAATACAACGACGGCTCGCGCGAAAACCGTGTCGCGCTCGCGTTGCGGCTCGCGGACGGGATGAAATGCGCGTGGGACACGACGCAGAAGTTTCCCATCGGCAGTGCAGACGTTCAGTGGCGCGTCGAACCGGTGGTATTGCCGTTGGGGAAACATCTCGACGAGGACAAACTGCGCGCCGACTTGGCGAAGGTGTCGGACTCCAAAACCCAGTTGCGCGGTGCCGACAAGCTCGCGTGGCTGTTGCGCTGCCAAAGCGGACACAAGATTGACATCGGGATGTTGGCGGTCGGCGACGCGCGGGTGTTGCACATGCCCGGCGAGTTGCTTGTCGAGTATCAACTCGCCGCCAAGAAGATGCGCCCCGACCTCCGCGTCATGATGGCGGCGTACGGCGAATACGGTCCCGGCTACATCGCCACGGCGCGCGCCTACGAGGAAGGCGGCTACGAAGCCAGCCCCGGCGCGTCGGATGTCGCGCCCGAAGTCGAAGGCGTGTTGATGGGAGCAATGTGGAAGTTGCTGGAAACGAAATGACAAAGTCCGCAATCGTCTTGTTGCTCGCGCTTGGCATTGCCAACGCCGCGCCGCACACCATTCTCCTGGTGGACGACCACGATATTCTGTATCGCTCCGGCACCGTGCGCGTCCTGCATCCCGCCCAACGGCATCCGCAAAACCCGGTCATCCTCCAAGACAAACCGTGGGAGGTGGCCATCGGTTGGACCAGCATCCATCGGGACGCAAAGACCGGGAAATATCAGTTGTGGTATCAGGCTTACGCCGGCAAACGCGCGGGAGACAAACGGCTTGAATGTGTCGTCTGTTACGCCGAGTCGGAGGATGGCGTCCGGTTTGTGAAGCCGGAGTTTGATTTCCACCCGTTCAAGGAGTTCAAGAAAACCAACATCGTCCTCATCGGCAACGGCGGCTACGGCGACCGCTACTGCAACTCGGTCCTGGTGGATACGAACGAAAAGGACCCGTCCCGCCGCTACAAGATGGCCTACTACGATTGGTCGGTGGTGGACGGACGCGAGTATCCCGGTTTGCATGTTGCTTTTTCGCAGGACGGCATTCGATGGACGAAACACAACAAGGGACCGCTGAACCGCACAGCGTATGGCGGGCGCGGCCAACCGCCGCCGTTTGCCGACGAGGATATTTATCAGGAGTCGCCGGGCAAGAACGGTGCGTTGCGAAAGACGTGGCGTTACCCGTTGACGATGTCGGATGCCGCCGATGTGTTTTACGATCCGGTGCGTGCGGTGTTTGCCATCTATGGCAAGATGTGGATGGACGCGCCGGACGGCACAATGGCTTGGAAACACGGCATGGGACGCATCGAGAGTAAGGATTTCCTTCACTGGTCGAAGCCGCAGTTTCTTCTCGGCCCGGATGATCAAGACACGCCCGACGCGGAATTCCACACGTCGCCGGTCTTTTTTTACGCGGACCGGTATTTCTGCCTGAATCAAATCATGGATCGCCGGGCCAAGGGCGCAATTGACATCGAGTTGATGACGAGCCGTGACGGTTTGGTGTGGGAACGCTCGTTCCGGCAACCATATTTTCTGGCGCGGAGCGAAGCGGGACAGTTTGACAGCCGTTGTCTGTTTAGCAATTCGACGCCGATTGTGCTCGATGACGAGATTCGCTTCTATTACGGCGCCTACAATCAATCGCCCATCGGCGGTGTCCGCGCCGAGACTGGGCACCGCAGCGGCGTCGGGCTGGCCACAATTCCGCGCGACCGTTTCGCCGGCGTCCGCCCCGTTTCCAAAAGCAGCCAGCCGACACTCAAGAAACCGCTGGAAAACATCGGCCAGATCACCTTGAAACCGCGCGACCTGACCGGCGTGAAGACAATCTCGATCAACGCCGACGCCTCAAAAGGCGAGGTGCGCCTCGAAGTGCTGACCGAGGACGGCTACCGCATCCGGGGGTTCTCGAAGGACGACGCGGTTCCGGTTCAGGGGGATTCGTTGAACCACAGTGTCGCTTGGAAGGGACGCAATCTCAGCCAGCTTCCGCCCGGTCGTTACATGCTCCGTCTGCACTTGAACAACGCCGAAGTATTTGCCATTTACCTGCCATGACATCCCGTGAACGAATGCGCGCCATCCTCACCGGCAACAGGACTGACCGGGTCCCCTTCTTCCCCTGCATCTTCACCGATCACGCGTGCGTCGCCTTGGGGCACACATTTGAAGAAGCGCTGATTGACCCACGGTTGGGCGTGCGCTGGATGTATGAAGTCGGCGTTTTCTACGGATGCGATGTGGTGCGCGTGCGCGCCACGCCGGAGCGGTCGTGGTTTGAGGAGAAAATAGTGCGCCTCCACGACGGCAAACTCGCGCAACTGGACCGGCGCACCGGGGCAGTTGACGGTTACTTCGATGTGCAAGGCGGCGGGCAGTTGGTCTTGGTGAAGACGCCGCCGCCCGTCACCACGCTGGAACAAATCGAAGCCATCACCTATCCCTCGGCGGATCAACTTCTGGAAACCGGCTGCCTCGACACGGCACGCGAAATGACACGCGAAGCGCACGACCGCAAATTGTTCGTGGTCGGCATGGCCGGTGGCCAGACCATCAACACGCTGGTCATCAAAGTCGGCAGCAGCGAAGAAGCGCTGTTGATGATGGCGACCGATCCGCCGTTCATTCACCGAATGTTCCACATGGCCACCGATGCCTCCATTGAGTTGATAAAGGCGTTCGCGCGGACCGGCGTGGATGCTGTGATGATCGGCGATTCGTATGCATCGGGCAGCGTCATCTCGCCGCAGATGTATCGCGAGTTCTGCATCCCGGCTTATCGGCGCACCGCCGAGGCGGCGCACGCGCTCGGTCTGCTGGTCTATAAACATTGTTGCGGGAACTACAACCCGTTCCTGCCGCTGATGACCGACAATCATCTTGACGGGATGGAAGGATTGGACCCGACCAGCGGCATGACCGTTGCCCATACACGACAGATGATTGGTGACCGGCTCTGCTTGATCGGCGGCGTCAGTTGCTTGACCCTGCTGCAAGGCACCCCGAACCAAGTCCGACAGGAAGCGCGCACCTGCATCCGCAACGGCGGCTCGCGGTACGTCCTCGGCACCGCCTGTGCCGTGCCCCGTTACACGCCCGTCGAAAACATGCGCGCCATGGCGGAAACGGCAATTTTGCATCACGGATGAGCCTCCAGGAATTCCACAAAACAAGCTTCGTCTCAGCTTGACGAATAGCTGCGGGTAACGGCATAGTGTTTTCGTTGGTTATGGTTTGAACATTTTTCGGTCTGATTGGTCAAACTGCATAACCGCAGGAGAACGGGCCGGTCGTTCACCGGCCAATCCAACAAGTAAAGGCACATGATAACTGTAAACAATCTGGTCAAATTGTTCGGCACGAAACGGGCCGTGGACGGCGTGTCATTCACCGTCGAGCGTGGCGAGGTGCTGGGCTTTCTCGGTCCGAACGGCGCGGGAAAATCCACCACGATGCGCATGATCACCGGCTTCATCCCGCCCTCGGCAGGCACGGTAAGCGTGGGCGGGCATGACGTGCAGGAAGACCCCATCGCCGCCAAGAAACTCATCGGCTACCTGCCGGAGAACGCGCCGGCCTACACCGACATGACGGTGTTCAGCTTCCTGCATTTTGCGGCCGAATTGCGCGGGCTGCGCGGCGATGAGAAGAAAAACGCCGTCAACCGCGTCGTGGAGATGTGTTTCCTCGGCGGCGTCTTGCACCAGAGCGTTGAGACGCTCTCGAAAGGGTATCGTCACCGGACCTGTTTCGCGCAATCCATCATTCATAATCCCGACGTGCTCGTGTTGGACGAACCGACCGACGGCCTCGATCCAAACCAAAAACATGAAGTCCGCCAGATCATCAAGCGGATGGGCGAGAAGAAGGCCATCATTTTCTCGACGCATATCCTGGAGGAAGTCGAGGCGGCCTGTTCGCGGGCGATCATCATTGATCGTGGCAAGATCGTCGCCAACGGGACGCCGGGCGACCTGAAAGCGATGTCGGAATGGGCCGGCGCGGTGTCGTTGCGTGTGCGCGGGGCGTCGCCGGCCGTGGTGAGAGCCAAGTTGTCGGATATGGGCGGCGCAAAGAAGGCGTCGGCTGACGAAGAAGGCGCGGCGGTGCGGGCGCGGGTGTACCCGTCGAAGCCGGGCAACCGTGACCTGGCGCGCGCGGTGGCGGAGTTGGCGGCGCGGGAGAACTGGAAAGTGGAGGAACTGCACGTGGAAGAGGGACGATTGGATGAAGTGTTCCGCAACATCACACTGCCCGACACGGTGAAGGAGGCCAAGTCATGAGTTGTTCCAAAACATGGCGACATATTTGGACGGTGACCAAACGCGAGTTGACCGGCTATTTCGCATCGCCGGTGGCGTACGTGTTCATCGTGATCTTTTTGCTCATGAACGGGTTCTTCACGTTCATGCTCGGCGGATTCTTCGAGCGGGGCGAAGCGTCGTTGACGTCGTTTTTCATGTGGCATCCGTGGCTGTACCTGTTCCTCGTCCCGGCGGCGGGAATGCGGTTGTGGTCGGAGGAACGACGGCTCGGCACGATGGAACTGCTATTGACAATGCCGATCACGCCGTGGCAGGCGATTGTCGGGAAATTCGTCGCGTGCTGGCTGTTCTTGCTGCTGGCGCTCGTGCTGACGTGCCCGCTGGTGTTCACCGTGATGTATCTCGGAAGCCCGGACAAGGGCGCGATTCTCAGCGGATATTTTGGCAGTTTCCTGCTGGCGGGCGGCTACCTCGCGATTGCCAGCATGACCTCGGCAATGACGCGCAACCAAGTCATCAGTTTCATCCTGTCGGTGGTGATCTGTTTCTTTCTGATCCTGTGCGGCTGGGAGCCGGTGACGCGGTTGCTGGTGAACTGGGCGCCGGAATGGCTGGTGCGCGCCGTGGCGTCGTTCAGCGTGATGACGCATTACCTTTCGATGCAACGCGGCGTGATTGATTCGCGCGACCTGATTTACTTCGCGTCGTTGATCGGGTTCCCGTTGTTCTGCACTGGGGTGATTTTGCGCGGGCTGCGCAGTTGAGGGACTGAACCATGAAACACAAGAAACTCGAAGCAGTACTGTACTCGACCCTCGGCATCGTCGTCGTGCTGGTCGTCGTCATCGCCATCAATATCATCGCCGGCGCGTTCAAGACGCGCGTGGACATCACAGCCGACAAATTATTCACGCTCTCGCCCGGCACGAAGGCGATTCTCAAGAAACTCGATTCCCCTGTCGAGGTGCGGTTTTATTTCTCGCGCAGCGACAAGAATCTTCCGTCGTGGGCGCCCAACTTCGCCCGCAACGTCGAGGACCTCTTGGCTGAGTTCGAGCAGAACGCCAAGGGCAACCTCGTCATCAAGAAGTTCGATCCGCAGCCCGACTCCGACGCCGAGGATCTCGCGATGAACGATGGCGTGGAACGGCAGATGACCGCCAATGGCGAGGAGTTTTTCCTCGGTTTGGCCGTCAGCCTCGACCCGCTGCGCGTCGCGTTGCCGGCGTTGATGCCGGCGCGGGAGCGATTGCTGGAGTACGACGTCGCGCGCGCCATCGGGCGGGTGCTTAGCACGAACAAACCGGTCGTCGGCGTGATGTCGCCGCTGCCGTTGTTCGGGCAGCAGATGAACCCGATGATGATGCAGATGGGCCGGCAGCCGCAGCGCCCGTGGGTGGCGATCACCGAGTTGCAAAACGATTTCGATGTGCGCCAGATTCAAATGGACACCGAGAAGATTGACGACGACGTCCAAGTGCTGGTCGTCACGCAGCCGCGCGACATTTCCGAGAAAGCGCTGTTTGCGATTGACCAGTTCGTGTTGCGCGGCGGCAAACTGCTGGCGTTGCTCGACGCGATGTCGTTGATTGACCGCCCGCAGGGCGGCAACCCGATGCAACAGATGATGCCCGGCGGCGGCTCGACACTGGAGCCGTTGCTCAAAACATGGGGTGTCAGCTTCGAGAACACCAAGGTCGTCGCCGATATGACGTTTGCGCGCGAACTCTCCTTCCAGGAAGGCGGCCGCCAGCAGCTCATGCCGACGTGGCTGTTCATCAATCCGCAGGGCATCAACCAGAACGATATTGTCACCAGCCAGATTGACAATCTGCTCTTCCCGTCGGCCGGCACATTTGTCGGCACGCCGGCGGAGGGATTGAAGAAAACCGTCCTGCTCAAGTCCACGAAGCAATCGCAACTGGTGGACGGAATGAGCGCCCAGTTTGGCGGCCGGGAGATTGCCGACAAATTCAAACCCAGCGGCACTGAATACGAACTGGCCATCCGGCTCCAAGGCAAATTCAAGACGGCGTTCCCCGACGGTCCGCCCGACGAGGCGAAGTCCGATGATGAGAAAAAGGAAGACAAGAAGGATGAGAAGAAGCCTGCCTCCCTCAAGGAATCGAAGCAGGACGGCGTCGTCGTGCTGATTGGCGACAGCGATTTCATCTACGACAACTTCTGCGTGCGAATGCTGCCGATGTTCGGCATCGCCCAGCCCATCAACGGCAACCTGAACCTGTTCCAAAACATCGTCGAGCAACTGGCCGGCGACAGCAACCTGATCGGCGTGCGCAGCCGCGCGACGATTCTCCGCCCGTTCACCGTGGTGAAACAAAAGGAAGCCGAGGCGCAACAGCGGTTCCAAAACGAGATCGTCCGTCTCCAGTCCGAGCTGGAGGAGACGCAGCGCCAGCTCAACGAACTGCAAGGCCAAAAGGAACCCGGCCAGCGGTTTTTCCTGAGCAAGGAACAACAGGACAAGATCACCGAGTTCCGCAAGAAGGAAGCGGACGCGCGCAAGAATTTGAAACAGGTCCGCAAAGACCTCCGCCGCGAGATTGACTCGCTGGAAAACACCCTCAAATGGGCGAACATCGCCGGGATGCCGTTGCTCGTCAGCATCGCCGGGCTGTTGATCGCCTACATCCACCGTCAACGCACCAAGGCACAATGAAAAAGAACCAACTGCTCCTGCTGCTCGGACTGGGCGTTGTCCTGGCCGCTGTGGCTTTTCTCGTTTCCAAAAAACAAACCGCGCCCTACCAGCAGCCCGCGCGCGCCGGCGCCAAGCTGTTGCCCGACCTCGACATCAATGCCGTCGGTTTGCTCAGCATCCGCAGCGCCTCCAACGCCCTCACGCTGGCCAAGCAAAACGACGTTTGGGTCGTCAAGGAACGGGGCGATTACCCCGCGAACTTCGACACGATCCGCGATTTGATGCGCAAGTTTCACGACTTGAAAATCGCGCGCACCGTGCAAGCCGGCGCGTCGCGCCTGCCGATGCTCGGCCTCGATGGTCCTGAGAAAAGTTCCACGTTGCTGGAGATGAAAGCCGCGGACGGTAAACTACTCCGCTCCGTGCTGCTCGGCTCCAGCGGCCAGAATGAAGGCCGCGGCTGGCCCAGCGGCCGGTATGTCATGGTCGGCAACGACACAAAAACGATCGGCTACGTGGCCGACGCGCTGTCCGACGTGGACGCCGCGGCCGACCGGTGGCTCAACAAAGACTTCTTCAAGGTCGAGAAACTCAAGAGTATCGCCGTCACCACACCGGTGGCCACCAACAACTGGAAGCTCACACGGAGCAGTGAATCCGCCGACTGGAAACTTGCCGGCGCCAAGGCTGGCGAAGAACTCGATTCCACGAAGACCAGCGGCCTCAACAGCCTGTTTTCCCATCCATCGTTCAACGATGTGATTCCTGGGACCGTGGCGCTGGACAAACCCATCGCCGCCACGCTCGAAACGTT
This sequence comes from Verrucomicrobiota bacterium, assembly GCA_016871575.1. Lineage (GTDB taxonomy): Bacteria > Verrucomicrobiota > Verrucomicrobiia > Palsa-1439 > Palsa-1439 > CAIKAP01. Next base: position 51,391 of record VHCW01000010.1, on the reverse strand, counting down.
CGACGGTTACACCTACAAGCTGAAGACCGCCAAGAAGACCGACGACAACTATCATCTTCAAATTGCTGTCACCGCCAAGCTCGTCAAGCAGCGCACCGCCGGCAAGGACGAGAAACCCGAAGACAAGACACGTCTCGACAAGGAATTCAAGGAAAGCCTCCAGAAGCTCGAAGAGAAACTAAAGGCCGAGCAGTCCTGCGCCAAGTGGACCTACGTTGTCTCCAAGTGGACGGTTGACCAGATTCTCAAGAATCGCGGCGACCTTCTCGCCGAAAAGAAGTCCGAGGAGAAACCGTCAGACGACCAGCCAAGCGCCCCTGCTCCCGCAATGCAATAAGCAGGATCCCATCGGGCGCGGTTTGTGATATAAAACCAGCCATGTCCAAACTCTTCACCATTTCGCGTCGTTCTTTTCTTGCGACGGCGGCATCCGGCCTGCCGCTTTGGTTCCTGCAACGCGAACTCGATGCCGCCCAGCCCGCCAGAAAGATTCTTTGCCCCAATGACCGCCCCGGCATCGGTCTCATCGGTTGTGGCGGCATGGGCCAAGGCGACGCGCAGAATGCCTCCCGTTTCGGCAACGTTCTTGCGGTGTGCGACGTTGACCAGCGCCACGTCGAGGCCGCTGTCAAACGCTTCACGAAAGACGGCAAGGCACCGGCGACATACGGCGATTTCCGCAAGCTCTTGGAGCGCGACGATATTCACGTCGTCATGCAGGGAACGCCCGACCATTGGCACACGCTCATCAACATCGGCGCGGCAAAAGCCAAGAAAGATGTCTATGGCGAGAAACCGCTCACCCTCACGATTGACGAGGGCCGGCGCGTCATCAAGGCCGTGCGCGACAATCGAGTCGTTTTCCAGACGGGCACGCAACAGCGCAGCGGCAAACGGTTCCGCCTTGCCTGCGAACTCGTGCGCAATGGGCGCATCGGCACGCTGAAGGAAGTCCACGTGTTTGTCCCCGCTGGGATTTGCGGCGGGCCATTCGAGCGCGTGCCCGTACCAGAAGGATTCGACTACGACTTCTGGCTGGGTCAAGCGCCGCAAGCAGAATACCACGCCGAGCGTTGTCACCGCACATTTCGCTGGTGGTACGATTACGCGGGCGGTCCCGTGACTGATTGGGGCGCACACCACAATGACATCGCCCGCTGGGCGATTGGACTGGATGGGCCGGTCGGCATCGTAGCGCGCGTGGTCACGCCGCCGTTGCCCAACGGGTACACCACGCCGAGCGAATTTGAAGCCACACTCACCTGGGCCAACGGCGTGAAGCAAATCGTCAAGACCACGCTCGACGACAGTCCGTTCGGCGCGAAGATCAACAAGGACGGCCAGCGCAACGGAATCCGGTTCGTCGGCTCAGACGGCTGGATCTGGGTCAACCGCGACGAGATCGCCGCCACCGACAAACAACTTCTCCTCGATCCATTGCCGGAGAATGCCGTCAGGCTGGCTGCCAGCGACGACCACATGGGCAACTTCTTCGACTGCGTCCGCTCGCGCCAAGACCCGGTCGCCAGCGTCGAAACCGGCCATCGCTCCGCCTGCATCGGTCATCTGATCATCATCGCCCTGCAAACCGGTCTTTCGTTGCGATGGGACCCCAAGAAGGAAACGTTCACCGGAGAAGGCGCAGCGGAAGCGAACAAACACATCGCCCGCGAAATGCGCAAGCCATACGACTACAGGTTTATTGCCTGAAGATTGTCAACAGATGCCGACGCCGCGGGATTTCAGGTATTCTTTGAGTGGACGGATGCCGATGATGTTGAAGTGGAACACCGATGCCGCCAACAACACGGTCGCGCCCGCCTGCGCGGCTTCGTAAAAATGTTCCATCGTGCCCGCGCCGCCGGACGCCACGACTTCAGCGTCGGTCGCCGCACGAATTTGACGGATCAACGGCAGATCGTAACCGGTCTTGACGCCATCGGTGGATTTGCTTGTGGGCAGAATCGTGCGGACACCGTAGCCGTTCACGCGCTTGGCCCATTCGACGGCATCCGCGCCGGTCGCCGTGCGGCCGCCGTCAATATAGACTTCATAACCCGAAGGCATCGCCTTGGTCTGCGCCACGTCAATCGCCACGGTGACGCGGTCCGCGCCGAGTTCCTTTATCATCTCGGCAATGACATCGGGTTTCCGAAACGCGGCGCTGCTGGTCGAGATGCTGTCGGCGCCTGCTTCGATCACGGCCGCGGCGGATGCCACGTCTGCAATGCCACCGCCAACGGTGAACGGAATCGTCACCACCCCGGCCACGGCTTTCACCACGTTGAGCATCGTGCGGCGTCCCTCGACGGTGGCCGTGATGTCCAACATCGCCAGTTCGTCCGCGCCGGCGTCGCAATAGGCGCGGCCACAGGTGACCGGGTCGCCGGCGTCACGGATGTCCACAAAGCGGACCCCCTTGACGACGCGCCCATCCTGCATGTCGAGGCACGGCATGATGCGCACCGTGCCGGTCGGGAAAGTTTTTTTCATGATCGTTAGATGGCTTCGATGGTGGAAGGCGGCTTCGAGGTGATGTTGTAAGTGACGCTGACCACGCCGGGCACCTGCTCGGTGATCAACCGTCCCAGACGCGCCAGCGTCTTGAACGGCAACGCAGTGGGCGTCGCCGTCACGGCATCCTGGCTGTCCCAGCACCTGACTTCAATCTGGCAACCGAAATCGCGCTGGCCGTTGCGGATCCCCGTGACGCGGTCTTCGTGGAGAATCGCGAGACACTGGAACGCCGACACCTTGGCCAGCACATCTTCCACAATCGCAGTTGCCTGTCGAACCAGTTCCACCCGCTCCGGTGTGACCTCCCCAATCACGCGCGCGGCCAGCGCCGGTCCGGGGAACGGCGGACGGTTGAACACGGACGCCGGCAGCCCCAACGCACTGCCCACCCGTCGCACGGCGGGTTTGCGCAGGTTGATCAGCGGCTCCAACACCGTGTAGCCATACGCCTTGCGCGTATCAATGCCGAGTTGGGTCAGGATGTTGTGCTGGCGTTTGATCCCGGCCACGGTCTCTTCCACGTCTGTCAGGATCGTTCCGTGAAGCAGAAACCTGGCGCCGCTCTCCCGCACCAGCCGTCCAAACACTTTCTTGTAGAACGCGTCCGTGATGGCCTGCCGTTTCTTTTCCGGATCGGTCTTCCCTTTCAGTTCCCCGTAAAATTCACGGCGCGCATCCACGCAAACCACCTTCACGCCGAATGTGCGAAACAACTTGACGACGCGTTCCGGTTCCCCGGCCCGCATCAATCCGTGGTCAATAAAATACGTGTGCAACCTCGCCCCCAATGCCTTGTGCGCCAGCAGCGTCACCACCGACGAATCCACACCGCCGGAGAGCGCGTTGATGGCCGAGCCGTCTCCCACGGCACTTCGCAATTCCTCCGCTTTCTCGGCGATGAATTTCTTGGGGTTCAGTTTTGCCAGCGTGATTTCCGGAATCTTCATGAATACGGTCTCCTCTGTGTTGGGGGTTGTGAATTGTGCGCAGACTATAACAAGCCCGAACGCATGGACGCCAGCAGATTCTTTGCCGCTGGCTTCTTTCCCGCAAGATTGTTATCGTTCTCCACGAAAATGAAACGCTCCCGACTCTTTGACTGTTTCGCATTCATTGCGCTCATCCTGACGGTCGCTCCCGCCGTCGGGGCGCCCAGGCCGAACATCGTTTACATCCTCGCCGACGACCTCGGCTATGGCGACCTTGGCAGTTACGGACAACAACTCATCCGCACACCGCGCCTCGATGCACTGGCAAAACAGGGAATGCGATTCACGCAGCACTACGCCGGCGCGCCATCGTGCCAGCCCTCGCGCTGCGTGCTTCTCACCGGTAAACACACCGGTCGCGCGCGCCTGCGCGCCAACTCGAAACTGCCGTTGCTGCCGGAAGATTTCACGCTCTCCGAAATGCTCCAACAAGCCGGCTATGCCACCGGCGCGGTCGGGAAATGGGGCCTCGGTGACCGGGACACCACAGGCGCGCCCTGGAAAAAAGGGTTTGACGAGTTCTTCGGTTACCTCGACCAGACCCACGCGCACACCTATTATCCCAATCATCTTTGGCGCAACGAGAAACGTGTGGAGATTCCCGAAAACCAGAACGGCAAACGCGCCGTCTATTCGCACGACCTTTTTGCGCAAGCAGCGCTCGATTTCATCCGACGCCACAAGGACAAACCGTTCTTCTTCTACGGGGCATTCACCATCCCGCACGCCGAGGTGACTGTGCCGGAAGATTCGCTGGCCGAGTATCGGGGAAAATGGCCGGAACCGAAGAAGTTCGAGGGCAGCAAGACCTACTGCCCGCAGGACCAGCCGCGCGCCGTGCGCGCCGCAATGATCACCCGGCTCGACCGCGACATGGGCCGGATCCTCGACCTGCTCGACGAACTCAAGCTCGCGGAAAACACGCTGGTCATCTTCACCAGCGACAACGGCCCCATCACCGCCGGCGGGCAGGATCCGGAATTCTTCAACAGCGCCGGGCCGCTGCGCGGGCTGAAGTTCACGCTCTACGAAGGCGGCATTCGCGTACCATTCCTTGCGCGCTGGCCGGGAAAAATCGCGCCGGGCAGCATGTCGGATTTCGCGTCGGACTTTGCAGACATGTTGCCAACCTTCGCCGAGCTGGCCGGGGTTAAACCGCCCGCTGGTCTGGACGGCGTTTCCATCGCGCCGACGCTGCTCGGCCAGAACGCGCGGCAGCAACGGCGCGCGTATCACTATTGGGAAGCCGCTCCGCAACAGGCCTTGCGGCAGGGCGACTGGAAGGCGTATCGCGCCGCCCCGGGAAAACCGTTGGAACTCTACAATCTTGCGTCGGACATCAGCGAATCGCGCGATCTGGCGAAGGAAAACCCGGCGCTCGCGTCCAAGATGGAGCGGCTCCTGCAAGAAGCGCGGGTCGAGTCACCGGAGTTTCCGTTGGCGAAGAAACTGAAGAAGAAAAACTGAACCGTTATGAAATGGATTGTGTGCCGTCTGCTCATTCTGTTGTGCGTGCCGTGTGTCGCCCACGCGGCGGCGCCGAACTTCCTGCTCATCATCGCCGACGACTGCACGTATCGCGACATGGAAGTCTATGGCGGCCAGGCCAAGACGCCCCACCTGAACCGGCTCGCCACGGAAGGAATGAGATTCAACCGGTGTTTTCAGGCCGCGCCGATGTGCTCGCCCACGCGACATTGCCTCTATACGGGGTTGTACCCCGTCAAGTCCGGCGCCTACCCGAACCACACCATGGCGCACGATTGGGTGAAAAGCATCGCCCATTATCTCCAAGCCGCCGGCTACCGAACCCATCTTTCCGGTAAGACGCATATCAACCCAAAGTCGGTTTTCCCTTTCGAGTACTCCGACAACGGGGACAACAACCCCGAGCCGTCCGCCTTTGTCGCGGTGTTGAAGGACTGCGCGCAAACGAAGCGGCCATTCATCTTCATCGCCGCGTCCAACGAGCCGCACACGCCTTGGAACAAGGGCGACCCATCGCAGTATCCGCCCGCGTCGCTGAAACTCCCGCCCGTGCTCGTGGATTCGCCCGACACGCGCGAGGGCTTCTCGAACTATCTCGCCGAGATCACCTACTTCGATTCGCAGGTCGGTGAACTCGCCGGCCTGCTCGACCAGTCGCCGCACCGCAACCACACGCTCATCATCGTGCTGAGCGAGCAGGGCAACAGTTTTCCCTTTGCGAAATGGACCTGCTACGACGCCGGCCTCCAAAGCGCCTGCATCGTCCGCTGGCCCAGCAAGGTGAAGCCGGGCAGCGTGTCCGACGCGCTTGTCGAGTATGTGGATGTTGTTCCCACGTTTCTCGAAGCCGCCGGGGTTCCGCGGCCGGGCATTCTCGATGGACGCAGTTTTCTTCCGGTGCTCACCGGGACGTCCAAGGCTCACAAGACCCACGTCTTTGGCCTGCAAACCACTCGCGGCATCAATAACGGTTCCGAGCATTTCGGCATCCGCAGCGCGCGCAACGCCCGTTACCTTTACATCCGCAACCTGACACCGGAGACCGCCTTCCAAAACGCAGCGACCAAAGACCCCACGTTCAAGACGTGGGAGAAGATGGCCGCTGCCGGCGACGCCCACGCGCAACGGCTCGTCCACGACTACCAGCACCGTCCCGCCGAGGAACTCTACGATTGCGAGGCGGACCCGTGGAACCGAACGAATCTCATCGCGGACAACAAACTCGCAAGTGTGCGCGACGAGTTGCGAACCAAACTCGACGCGTGGATGAAACAGCAGGGCGACGAAGGACAGGCCACGGAAATGAAAGCCCTCGAACGAATGCCAAAGGCCGTCAAGCGCGATGGCGTTCCGAAACAAAAGAAGAAGAAAGCCAAGAGATGAATCGTTTCCTCACAATCCTTCTTCTGTGTCTTCCGTGGATTGTCAACGCCGCGAAGCCCAACGTCTTGCTCCTGTGCGTGGACGACCTGAAGCCGACGCTCGGTTGCTACGGCGACAAGTTCGCCAAGTCGCCGAACCTTGACCGGCTCGCGGCGCGCGGGATGCGCTTTGATCTGGCGTATTGCAACCAGGCCGTTTGCGCGCCGTCGCGCAACAACCTGATGCTCGGCTCCCGCTCAACCTCGCTCGGCATTTACAGTTTGTCGCGGAATTTCCGCTCCGCCGTTCCGGACGCCGTCACGATGCCGCAGTATTTCATGAAACACGGTTATCGCGCCGAGGCCGTCGGCAAACTCTTCCACACCGGCCACGGTAATCACGATGACGAAGCTTCGTGGAGCGTGCCGACGATGAATGAGAAGGTGGTCGAATACCTCGACCCAAAGAACTCCGCCAACGGCCAACTCACGCGCGAGGAGGCGTTCTTCACCAATCAGAAGCTCGGCGAGATCATTTCGCTCCCGCGCGGCGCGGCCATTGAAAGTCTGGACGTGCCGGACAACGCTTATGCCGACGGACGGATCGCGGACGAAGGAATCAAACGTCTCCGCGCAGCAAAGAAACGCAACCAGCCGTTCTTCCTCGCGCTCGGTTTCGTGAAACCGCACCTGCCGTTTACTGCGCCGAAAAAATATTTCGACATGCACGATCCGTCAAAATTCCCGCTGGCCAGGTTCCAACGCGACCCCGACGGCGCGCCTGCTTACGCCGGCAAGGTCGGCGGCGAGATCGTCAACTACGACCCGCTCACCGTGGAGAACCTGCGCGAGGAACAGCGCCAACGCGAACTGATTCGCGCCTACTACGCCTGCATCAGCTACATGGACGCGCAAATTGGCCGGGTGCTTGATGAACTGGACCGGCTCGGCCTCGCGAAGAATACGCTAATCGTTCTCTGGGGCGACCACGGCTGGCATCTCGGCGACCACGGTTACTGGACGAAACACACCAACTACGAAGAAGCCAATCGGATTCCGCTCCTCATGGTCGCGCCCGGCGTCATCAAACCCGGCAGTTCCACGAGGCAGCCTGCTGAGACAGTGGACGTTTTCCCGACGCTGGTCGAGTTGGCCGGATTGCCGGTGCTTCGCGGGCCGCAACCGATGGACGGTCTCAGTCTCGCGCCGGTGTTGCGCGAGCCGTCGAAGAGAATCCGTGACCACGCCTACCATTGTTTCCCGCGTGGCGAGCGGATGGGACGCGCCATCCGCACCGAGCGTTACCGGCTCGTGGAGTGGAAAAAGCCGGGCGCGCCTGCCGGCACCGCCGAGTTTGAGTTGTACGATTATCAGTCGGACCTGCTCGAAACGAAAAACCTCGCGACCGCGCAGACGGAAGTCTTGAATCGCCTGCGCGCGATCCTCGCGCGTCACCCCGAAGCCGTCCCACCCGGCCAAACCCCCAACCGGAGAAACCCTTGATATACCGATGGCTTGTCATTCTGTTGTGCAGCGCATGGTTCGTTCACGCCGCGCCACAACCAAACATCATCGTCATCCTCGCTGACGACATGGGCTACTCCGATCTTGGTTGTTATGGCGGCGAGATTGAGACGCCGCACCTCGACGCGCTGGCGGCAAACGGCCTGCGCTTCACCCAGTTCTACAACGCGGCGCGTTGCTGTCCCACGCGCGCGGCGCTGCTCACCGGCCTGTACCCGCATCAGGCCGGCATCGGCCACATGACTCAGAACGACGGCATCCCGTCGTATCAGGGGTTTCTCAACGACCGCTGCCTCACGATGGCAGAGGCGCTCAGGCCCGCCGGGTACGCCACGCTGACCGTTGGCAAGTGGCACGTCGGTTCCGCGCCGGGGCAATGGCCGCTGGACCGCGGGTTCGACCGGTTTTGGGGAACGCCTTCCGGCGGCGGCGTCTATTTCAAGGATACGTTGCAGATCCGCACCGAAGTTTTCTTCGTCAGCGGACAGGATCACGTCGAGCCGCCGGATGACATGTATGTGACCGACACGTTCACCGATCGCGCGCTGCAGTTCGTGGAGGAAACCGTTGCGCGCCGGAAACAGCCGTTCTTCCTGTATCTCGCGCACATCGCGCCGCACTGGCCGTTGCAAGCCAAACCGGCGGACATCGCGAAATACGACGGTCGCTACGATGCCGGTTGGGATGTTGTTCGCGAGCGACGTTTCGCCCGGCAAAAGGAAATCGGATTGTTGTCGCGTGCCGACAAACTGAGTCCGCGCGACCCGAACGCAAAACTGTGGAACGAAATACCGGCGACCGCGCGCAAGGAACTTGCGCGGCGCATGGTGATTTACGCGGCGCAGATTGATTGCATTGACCAGAATGTCGGACGCTTGGTGGCGAAACTGAAGGAACTCGGCCAGTTCGACAACACGCTGATTCTGTTTCTCTCCGACAACGGTTGCTCCGCCGAGGGCGGCCCCGGCGGGTTCAGTCGCGGCAAGCCGGGTGCGCCCATCGGGACCGGGTTGTCCTACGCGAGCACCGGTCTGGAATGGGCAAACGTTGCCAACACGCCGTTTCGAAAATTCAAGATGGACACCCACGAGGGCGGCATCGCCACGCCGCTCATCGCGCACTGGCCGGCCGGCATCGCCGCGCGCGGCGAATGGCGGCGTCAACCCGGCCACGTGATTGACCTGATGCCCTCGCTGCTCGAAGTCGCCGGCGCCAAATTCCCGGCGCAGGTCAACGGTCGTCCGCTCCTCCCGTTGGAAGGCGTCTCGCTCGCGCCGGCGTTCCGCAATGAATCGTTGACGCGCCGCGCGCTGTTCTGGGAACATCAAGGCAACAAGGCCGTGCGCCAGGACAATTGGAAGGCCGTTGGTTCCAAGCAAGGCGCTTGGGAACTCTACGACCTGCGAAGCGACCCGACCGAGACGCGCGACCTCGCCGCGCAGCACCCGGAGAACACGCGCGAGATGGCGGCATTGTGGAAGGCGTGGGCTGATCGTTGCGGCGTCTGGGACTGGGACGACCTGCAAAAACATCGTCAAAAACAGTCGAAGAAGAAAAAGAAACAATGACTCCCAATCAACCGATGAAAACCAGACTCTTCCCGTTCTTGGCCGCGTTCATCCTCGCGGCAGTCTCCGCCGGTGCAGCGGACCGGCCCAACGTTCTCTGGATTACCAGCGAGGACAACAGTCCGTATCTCGGTTGTTACGGCGATCCGCTGGCGCAGACGCCGCACCTCGACCGGCTCGCCGCGCAGGGATTCCGTTACCGCAACGCCTTCGCCAACGCGCCGGTCTGTTCGGCGGCGCGCACGACGCTGATCACCGGCATGTATGCCTGTTCGCTTGGCGCGCATCATCACCGCAGCCGGGTGGCGATCCCGGACCAGTTCAAACTTTACCCCGAACATCTCCGCGCCGCCGGTTACTATTGCTCGAACAATTCCAAGACCGATTACAATCTGGAAGGACGCCAGAAGGTGTGGGACGAAAGCAGCAGGAAGGCGCACTACAAGAATCGCGCGCCCGGCCAGCCGTTCTTTGCCGTGTTCAACTTCACCAGCAGCCACGAAAGCCAGGTCGCGCCCAAACCCGGCAAGACCACCTTCCGCGTTCCGCCGGAGAAAATACCGCTGCCGCCGTATCATCCCGACACACCGGACATCCGTCGCGACTGGGCGAACTACTACGACCAGATGACCATCATGGACGGGCAGGTCGGCGAAGTGCTGGCCGAATTGGAAAAAGCCGGTCTCGCTGAAGACACCATTGTCTTTTACTACGGGGATCACGGCGGCGCGTTGCCGCGCGGGAAACGCAACCTCCACGACTCCGGCACCCGCGTCCCGTTCATTGTTCGTATCCCGAAGAAATGGCAGCATCTCGCCCCCGGCAAACCCGGCGAGTGGGTGGACGCCCCGGTGTGCTTCGTTGATTTTCCTGCAACCGTGTTCAGTCTCTGCGGCGTCCCGATTCCGTCGCACTATGAAGGACGACCGTTCCTCGGCGAAAAGAAAGTCGCGCCGCGCGACCATGTTTTTCTGTTTCGCGGACGCATGGACGAACGCTACGACACCATCCGCGCCGTGCGCGACCGGGAATTTCGTTATGTCCGCAACTATTCGCCGCATCGCCCGTGGGGCCAGCACTACTCGTATCCGTTCCAAGTGCAGCCGAGCATGAGATCGTGGTTCGCCGAGTTCATCGCCGGTCGCTGCAACGACACGCAAGCCGCCTACTGGAAACCGAAACCCGGCGAAGAGTTCTACCGCATTGCCGGCGATCCGTTTGAAATCCGCAATCTCATCGCCGACCCGCAACACACAAGCCGCATCGCGAAGCTGCGCGCCGCGCTCCGGGCTGAAATCCTCGCCACGCGCGATACCGGTTTCATCCCGGAAGGAATGTTCGAGAAACTTGCCGGCGACAAGACCATTTACGACTACGCACAGAGCAAAGCGTATCCGCTGGAGCGCATCCTCGATCTCGCCGACAAAGCCAGCGACCGCAACGCCGCCAACCTGCCCGCGTTCATCACGGCACTCGATGATCCGCACCCGGTCATCCGTTACTGGGCCGCAACCGGCTGCCTCATCCTGCAAGACAAAGCTGCGTCCGCGAAAGCGAAGTTGCAGGCGCGTCTGGCCGATGAATGGGCTGATGTCCGCATCGTGGCCGCCGAGGCGCTGGCGTATCTCGGCGAGAAAAAGGCCGCTGTGGAGATGGTCGCCCACGTCATCAAGACCGGTAATTTCTACGAGGCGCTTGCCGCGCAGAACACGCTCGATTTCATGTGGAAAGCCGGCCACGTCACGCTCGCCGCCGCGCAGGAAATCGTGCGCGACCAACAACGCGACGAACCCGCCGACCGCATCCCGCGCTACCTGCTCAGCCAGCAATAGACGGGCCGCACATCAGATTGTGAATGGTGTAAGCGTTCCTGCGCGTTACGTAAAAAGTGAGCGACTGCGAGCCAGCCGCCAAGGAGCGTCGCCTGCACCTGCGAGCCGGTCGGCTGGCTCGCAGTTCGCTCCACTGCATGGTTCGGCACTCCCCTCATAACCTACTTGTGTGAATCAATCTCAAGCTCCCGGTAAAACCTGTGAAGCAACTCACGACGATCATCATGGCCGGGCACGCGCGACAGGATGCGGGAAAGCTCGACGCGATACAGAAAGTCGGCGTGCTTCGGCTGATAGTTGTCGGGTGGATAGTCGTCGAAGGGGTGCTCCCAAATCCAAACAGCAATTTCAGTCTCTAAGGGGCTAACTCGATGCCACGCTTCCTCCAGAGACAAAACAGCCGACGGCGGCATCTGCGGACTGGGGCGGTAGAGATAGTCTGCGAGCCAATCGAGATAGAAAGCGTAGGTTGCTTCGTCGCCGGTGACGTTGATTGGCTTTCCGTCTTCATCGAACGGAACGCCTGAGAAATTCTTTGGAGGCCGTGGTTTCAAAGTTCCGCCCAACTGGCATGGGGGTCAACTGGCATGGGGGGCATGGGGGTCAAGGCATGGGGGTCAACTCTCCACACTTGACAGATTGGTTTTGAGTTGGATGAGTTTGTGCTCGTTGTCGGCCATTTCTTCTTCGAGGTGCTTGATCACTTGGTTACTCCACTGCCGTTTATGTAACCGAAAGCCCGACCGACGTCAATTCGGCGTGCGCCGCCGAGTTTGCAGCGGACACTATCTTGAGCCGGTCAGAGGCCTCGGTGGCGCACCTGTCAAGTGTGGAGAGTGACCCCAGTTCCCACTTCGGATTGCGTCGGCAATCGAGTACGGCTCGCACCCGGATCTGATCTTGGACCACGTCGTAGTACACGGCATAGGGAAACTTGGCGGAAAGCATGCGATGGTAACCGTGCACAGACACATGGATCCCGGCAAATAGTCGCAGAGATTCGATGTCGCGCAGCCAGGGACTCCTCGAAATAGTCGCCGAGACCTTCGCCTTGCTGCTCGTAGAACTCGCGTCCCCGGACCAGATCCTTGATGGCGGACCGGAGGAGAACAATCCTCACGTACTTCTCTCCCGAAGTTCCCTCTTTGCCTCCTCCCACGGCACGAACTCATCCTTGCCGGCTTTGAGTCAATGTCTTGAAGGAATTCATTGGTTGATTGTTGCGACTTCATATTTGAATTCTCCGTAGGAATTGCTCGATTTTCGTTTGCGCGGCCACGGGCTGACCGGTTGACGCACCGCCCGCGGACAACTCCGCGCCCGCCGCCGACCGCTCAACTGCCGCGCCACTCGATCCATCAGCCGCTCGCTCAGATGGCGCAGTTGCGCCGCGCTCAACAAGTCCGCCGCCTCCACCAACACCACACACAACACGCGCGCCGCTTCCAGCGTCTTTTGAAAGCTGACACGCAACAGTTCCACCCCCGCGTCGCCAGCCACCTGGACCCGCATCCGCGCCACCAACGCTTGCGCCACCAGCAAGGCCGCCACTTCATGCCACGCCGTCCGTGCCTTCTGACTGCGCAACAACGCCCCGCCGTGCAGCGTCTGCTTCAATTCCCCAATCGCCATCTCCTGTTCCCATCGCTCTCGATACAACGTCAACAGCCGCGAAGCGGGATGCGCCCGCGCGTCCACCAGACTCGTCCACAACCGCACGCGAACCATCGCCCCCGAACGACCCCGCACACGCCCCTCGATCTCCCGCAGCGTCAGCACGCCACCGTCCGCCAGATCCACCTCCACCAGCGCGCTGCCATCGGCGAATGCTGTCACCACCCGTCGCTTCAGATTCGCCCGCACGCGAAACAGAAACTGCGCCGACCGTGGGGAGCACAACGCCAGCAGTTCGCTGATACAACGTCCGGTTCCGTAGTAGCGATCCCCCAGCAACAATGCATCGGCCGGCAGCCGCGCGAACAGCGCGTGCGCCAACGCCATCTCCGATTCCCCCTTCCCACCGACGACGGCGGCGATCGGATTGTGAAGACCCAGTTCACAAAGCGAACTGACACCCAGCTTGGAAAACGCGGCGCACCCGCGCCGACTCCGCGCCTTGGGCAAGGCGGCGGCCACGCCCGGACCGTTGGGAACAGAAAACTGCGCGCCATCAATGCCCACCAGCCGCCAGCGTTGGTAGAAAGCTTGGGGATGGCGGCGCCGCTGAGCCATCGGTCGCAGGAGTTGATCGAGCATGGTTTGGAACAGTTCGGGATCGAGTCCCTGCAACCGTTGCGAGATGGCCGAATCCGAAATCCTCACCCCCGTCACATCGGCGGCGTGAGTGGAGCGTGCGCCGCTGGGGGCGATCTCATGATAGACGCAAAGCCGAATCAGATCGGGAAGCACCAAGAGAGACGGTGCCCCACGCGCCGGCTGAAACGGCTCACAGATTTCTTCGAGAGTATCGGTGTCCATCATGGCATCGAGCCAATCGCGGACGGTTTTGGGCACGCTGAGGTTTGCTCGTGGTTGCATCCCCAGCGTATGACAGAAAACAGAAGTTTCCGGAAGCTTTTTCTAACCCTTGTGTCAAAGGGACTTACAACAAATTCACTTCCTTCAATTCATTGGGCTTTGAGTGCCTTGTCGCGATCCCGGAGCACTTCGCCGTGCCAGTCCGGCGACGGATAATCCTTTTCAGACCGTGTCAAGTCCTCCCAGAGTTCTTCCATCGCCCGTAGCTTCTCTGTCCGTGTCAGCCTGCCCATGTCAAGTACGGTGTTCATAACAATATGCTACCCCACAGAAGCGGCTTCTTCCAGTCCGTTCTATTCATCTTTCCGTGCGCTGATTTCAGAGGGGCGATTATTGCGGACTTTGTCTTTTTCACTTGCCGCGCCGCCCCGGAAAAGACAAAGTTTGAACCGTCAAGCACTTGGAGCCTGCTCTGATCATGTTTCATCTCATGGACAACGAATGTGAACAACGGCTTGTGGGTTGTAGGCCGCGTGACCACACACGGCGAAATCTGTGGAAAAACGCCGCGTCGGGTGACGCGGCCTACAAGAGAAACGCAGACACCGGGGATGTTTGGGCAACGAGCGGAACGCCGCCGTCTCGGCGGTCGAAGCCCACCCCGAAACCGCCGGGACGGCGGCGCTCCTACCCAAAGGTCAAAACTGCGTTCATGACAACCTGTGTGCTTCTCGCAGCATCGTTCGCATTGGTCAGCGGCAAGGTTCAAGCGGTTTCCACCAACGTCACGACTGCCCCGGGCACAATCTGGACGCGGCACACGATAGACAACACTTCGCACGGGGCCGATGGCGTGAAGTTCGGCGATCTCAACGGTGATGGCCTGCCGGATATTGTCACCGGTTGGGAGGAAGGCGGTGAGGTTCGCGTCTATCTCAATCCCGGCCCGGCAACAGCGAAAACTCCGTGGCCGCGTGTCATCGTCGGCAAAGCGCCGAATGTCGAGGAGGCCATCTTTGCCGACCTCGATGGCGATGGCCGGCTGGACGTAATCAGCGGGACCGAAGGCAAAACTCGCACAGTCTATTGGCACCGGCTCAACGCGAATCGCTGGCGCACGGACGCTTTTCCGGCAACGGCCGGGGCGCAGATGTGGATGCAGGCCGTGGCCGCTGATTTGGATCGTCAGCACGGCACGGATTTGTTGCTCGCCTCCAAGGGCATTAGCGCGACGGTCGGCTGGCTGCAAGCGCCGCAGAATCCAAACGACCTTGCGGCGTGGACGTTTCACAAACTGCGCGAGGCGGGCTGGGTGATGTCGTTGCTGTTGCACGATATGGACGGCGACGGCGATGCCGATGTGGTGTTCACCGATCGAAAGGGCGCTCGCAACGGCCTTTTCTGGCTGGAGCATCCCGGCGCGGCGGCGAATCGCATTCACGCGGCGTGGAAAGAACACGTCATCGGCGCGCAAGGACGCGAGGTGATGTTCGCCGACATTGGTGATGTGAACGGCGACGGGCTGGCTGACGTGGCTGTGGCTGTCAAACCGGTGGACATTTTCATTTTTCTCCGGCAACGCGGAGGCGGCTGGCAGCAACAAATCATCACGCTCGATGGCGCGCAGATTGGCGACGCCAAAGCGGTGAAGATCGCCGACCTGAACCGGGACGGTCTGGCCGATTTGGTTTTCACCTGCGAGAACGCAAAGGGAAACCGCGAGGGCGTTGTCTGGCTCGAACAACAGCGCAACGGCCCGTGGCGTCAACGCCCGCTCGGTGGCCCGGAGGGCGTGAAATACGACCTTATCCAGACGCTCGATCTCGATAGCGACGGCGACCTTGATGTAATTACATGTGAAGAACGTGACCAACTCGGCGTCATCTGGTATGAAAACCCGCACACAACCAACTAGCTCATCAACATGAAAACAATCCTCTCCACACTGCTGCTGTTTACGGCAACTCTCGCCGGTGTCGCTGGCAAACCGAATTTCATCGTCGTTAACATTGACGATCTTGGCTATGCCGACATCGGGCCGTTCGGCTCGAACAACAAGACGCCGCATCTCGACCGCATGGCGAAGGAGGGACGCAAGCTCGCGAGCCATTACGCCGCGCCGGTCTGTACGCCGTCGCGCACGGCGCTGATGACCGGCTGTTACCCGAAACGGGCGTTGCCGATTCCGCACGTGTTGTTTCCGGCCGGGGCCGTCGGGTTGCATCCGAACGAAGTGACGGTGGCGGAAGTCTTGAAAGACGCTGGCTACGCCACGGCCTGCATCGGCAAATGGCATCTCGGCGATCAGCCGGAGTTTTTGCCCACGAGCCAGGGGTTCGATTATTATTTTGGGATCCCCTACTCCAACGACATGGGACCGGCCAGCGACGGATCCAAAAGCAATCCCGGCGACAAACTGCCGGAGCCAAAAATGACGAACCTGACCGGCAACGATGAGCTTGGCCTGCGCGGGATGAGTCAACCGCCGTTGCCGTTGTTGGAGAACGACAAGGTCGTGGGGCGCGTGCGCGTGCCCGAACAATTTTCCGTGACACGCCAATACACTGAGCGGGCGGTGACATTCATCCGCGACCACAAGGACAAACCGTTTTTCCTCTACCTGCCGCACACGGCGGTGCATTTCCCGCTGTACCCATCGAAGAAGTTCATGGGCAAATCGCCCAACGGTCTCATTGGCGATTGGGCCGAGGAAGTGGACTGGAGCGTTGGTCAGGTGCTCGATGCCCTCCGCGCTTTGGAACTGGACAAGAACACGCTCGTCATTTTCACCAGCGACAACGGTGGCGCGCTGAATCACGGCTCGAACAACACGCCATTGCGCGGCAGCAAGGGACAAACTTTCGAGGGCGGCATCCGCGTCTGCACCATCGCGTGGTGGCCGGGCAAAATCCCTGCCGGCACAAGCACCGACGCCATGACCAGCATGATGGATATCTTGCCGACATTCACCAAACTGGCCGGGGCTTCGTTGCCGGGCAATCGGAAACTCGACGGCGTGGACATTTGGCCGGTGCTTGCCGGCAACGTTGGCAACAAGCCGCCGCGCGACCAGTTCTTTTACTATCGCGGCCTCAAACTGGAAGCCGTGCGCTCCGGTCCGTGGAAACTGCATCTCGCGCTCGCGGGTGGCGTCCCTGGAAAAAAGAAGGCTGCGCCGCAACCGCACTTGTTCAACCTCACCGAGGATATCGGCGAGACAAAAAACGTCGCCGCCCAACATCCCGACGTGGTCAAGCGCCTGCAAGCCCTCGCGCAGACGATGGCGAACGACCTTGGCCTCGACGACGTCGGCCCCGGCTGTCGTCCACCAGGGCGTGTGTCCAACCCGCAACCACTCATCGCCCACGACGGCGCCGTTCGTCCAAACGCCGTCGGCAAAACAAAACGGTTTCCATGAAACACACAGTCATCCTTTTCTGTCTTTTGACGGTTCCAACTGTCCTGCCGGCGGCGGAGAAACCTAACATCATCGTCATCATGGCCGATGACCTCGGTTACGGCGATGTGTCGTGCTACGGCACCAGCGCGGTGCAGACGCCGAACATCGACCGGCTCGCCCGCGAAGGCCGCCGGTTCACCAGCGGTTATTGCTCGGCGTCCACCTGCACACCGACGCGGTATTCTTTTCTCACGGGCACCTATGCGATGCGCCAGAAAGGAACCGGCATCGCGCCGCCCAACGGCCCTTCGATCATCAAACCCGGCACGGAGACATTGCCGGCGATTCTCAAACGCGCCGGGTACGCCACCGCCGTCATCGGCAAGTGGCACCTCGGCCTCGGCGACCCCACGCCCGACTGGAACGGCACGTTGAAACCGGGTCCGCTCGAAATCGGGTTCGATTATTGTTTCCTGTTGCCGACCACCAACGACCGCGTCCCGCAGGTCTATGTCGAAAACCATCGCGTGAAACATCTTGACCCGGCCGATCCGTTGTGGGTCGGAAACGCCAAGCCGTCAGAAGATCATCCCACCGGCCTGACGCACCGGCATCTGCTGAAGATGGACTGGGACTACGGCCACAACGCCACCATTCACAATGGCATCAGCCGCATTGGATTCTACACCGGCGGCATGAAGGCGCGGTTCCGTGATGAAGACCTCTCCGATGAATGGGTCAACCAATCCAATCACTGGATCGAACAACACAAGGAACGCCCGTTCTTCCTGTTCTTCGCCTCGCACGACATTCATGCCCCGCGCATCGCGCACGAACGGTTTCAGGGCAAGTCCGCTCTCGGCCCGCGCGGTGACTGCATTCTGGAATTCGATTGGTGCGTCGGCGAACTGATGAAAACCCTCGACCGGCTCGGTCTCGCCGAGAAAACGCTGCTCCTCGTTTGCTCCGACAACGGCCCCGTGCTCAACGACGGCTACAAGGATGACGCCGTCGAGAAGTTGGGTACCCATCAACCGGCCGGTGTTTTCAGCGGCGGCAAGTACAGCGTGTTCGAAGGCGGCACGCGCACGCCATTCATCACGCGCTGGAAAGGGCGCATCCAGCCCGGCGTGTCCGACCAGATCGTGTGCACGGTGGATTTGGCCGCCAGTTTCGCCGCGCTCACCGGTCAATCCATCGCCGAACACGGCTGCCTCGACAGTCTCAACGTCCTCGGCGCGCTGCTCGGCCAGCCCGGCCCAAAAGGACGCGACCACCTGCTCCAGCAGGACAACAACGGCGACAATCTCGGCTTCCGCGACGGCGATTGGAAACTCGTGCGCCTCACCAAACGCGGCAAGTCGCAGGCGGTTGTCTCGTTGAAACAACACGCGCCGCCAGCCGGCAAGCATGGCCTCTATTATCTGCCCGACGATCCCGGCGAACAAAACGATTTGTCCGCCTCGCAACCCGACAAACTCAAAAGCATGGTCGGGCGTCTGGACAAACTCATCGCCGATGGCCGCACACGTCCCGCCAAACAACCATGAAGAGCATTCCGATGAACATCCACGACATCATCAAGTTTGTGCGCCAACTCAAGGCGCCCAGTGAGTATCTCTCTGCGTATCTTCACGAGCACGAACCGGCTACAGAACGCATTTGCGCGACCTGCGCCCATGTGGCCATCCCGAAACGACAAATGCTCGGACGCGCCGAAATCGAACGTTATCTCTGGGCAATCGTCGTTGTCCTCGCAGTCATTTATGTTGCCGGTTTTGTGTTGATCCAACTCACAACCTTTCATCCGGTCCGATGGGGGTTCAAGTTGACGTCCATGTCGGGCAAGGTCTTTCTTGTCCTGAGCATGGCCTACACAATCATCCGTCTCAGCATCCGGACCAGCCATTGCCCCGCCTGCAACGGCACGGAAGTCATCCCCGTTGATTCCCCGCGAGGCCGCAAGCTCAAGGAACAACACCATTCCCCCTGAACCAACCATGAGGATCAATATAAACGTAACACTGCTGACACTTTTCCTCTTTGCGGCTTCGCTCGCCGCCACGGCGGCTGACCGGCTCAACGTGGTGTTCATCCTCGCCGACGATCTCGGCTGGGGCGAGGTCGGTTGCTACGGCCAGAAAAAGATTCCCACGCCGAACATTGACCGGCTGGCCGCCGAGGGGATGCGGTTCACCCAGCATTACAGCGGCGCGCCGGTCTGCGCGCCGTCGCGGTGCGTGTTGATGACCGGCAAACATCTCGGCCATGCCGAGGTGCGCGGCAATTTCCGGGCGCCGAAAGCCTTCCCGCAGTTCACCGAGGGACAATATCCGCTCTCGGAACAGGCCGTGACCATCGCCCAGCTTTTTCAACGCGCCGGGTACGCCACCGGCGCGATGGGCAAATGGGGACTCGGCCCCGTCGGCAGCACCGGCGATCCCAATCGCAAGGGCTTCGATCTGTTCTTCGGCTACAATTGCCAGTCCATCGCGCACAGTTTCTATCCGCCGCACCTTTGGCGCAACGCGGAAAAGATCACCATCAACGCCAAACCCATCCCCGGCCACGCCAAGCAACCCGAAGGCGAGGTGAAACTCGACGACTGGATCGGCGAAACCTACGCGCCGAAACTCATGATCGCCGAGGCCGAGAAGTTCATCGCCGACAACGCGCGCAAACCGTTTTTCCTGTACCTGCCGTTCATCGAGCCGCACGTGTCCATTCATCCGCCGCGCGGATCGGTGGAGCAATTCCCGCGCGACTGGGACACCGAAGTCTATCGCGGCCAGAACGGTTACGTGCCGCACCCGCGTCCGCGCGCCGGGTACGCGGCGATGATCAACGATCTCGACAGCCACGTGGGCCGCGTGATGAAGGCGCTGGAAAAAGCCGGCGTGGCCGACCGGACGCTGATCATTTTCAGCAGCGACAACGGCGCCACGCACGAAGGCCGCATGGACCCGCGTTTCCACGTCGGCGGCGCAGACGCGAAATTCTTCAACAGCACCGCCGGCCTGCGCGCCTACAAAGGCAGCGTCTATGAAGGCGGCCTCCGCGTCCCCACCATCGCCCGATTGCCGGGCCGCATCCGTGCCGGCGCGGTCAACGACACGCCCGGTTATTTTGCCGATTGGTTCTCCACGTTGTGCGACGCTGCCGGCTTCAAGAAACCCGACGGCCTCGATGGTGTGAGTCTGTGGCCGGTGCTGACCGGCAAACAACGGACGCTGAAATCCCGCAAACCAATGATCTGGGTCTTTCCCGAATACGGCGGCCAGGTCGCCGTGCGCATCGGCAACTTCAAGCTTGTTCGACAGAATCTCAAAACCAAAACCCCCGGGCCGTGGGAAGTCTATGACCTCTCGAATGACCCCGGTGAAAAGAATGACCTCGCCGCCAAGCACGCCAAGTTGATCGCGCAGACCGAAGAACTCCTGTGCCGCGAAGTCAGTGAAAACAAGGTGTTCGATGTGCCGATTCCCGGCGTCAACACCGCAACCCGTTGAACTCCACCAACTATGAAACCACTTCTTGCCTCTCTTGCCGTGATCTTTCTCGCCGGCGCTGTTGCGCTTGCTGCCGACCGTCCGAACGTCATCGTCTTCCTCGCCGATGACGCCGGTTGGGGCGATTACAGCCGCAACGGCAACACACAGGTCAGCACGCCGAACATTGACTCGCTCGCCAGCGGCGGCGTGACGCTGGACCGGTTCTTTGTCTGTGCGGTCTGTTCCCCTACCCGCGCCGAGTTTCTCACCGGCCGTTACCATCCGCGCATGGGCGTCTCCGGCACCTCGACGGGACAGGAGCGGATGGACCTCTCGGAAAACACCATCGCCGAGGCATTCAAGGCTGACGGCTACGCCACGGGCGCGTTCGGCAAATGGCACAACGGCAGCCAATGGCCGTATCATCCGCGCGCGCGCGGGTTCGACGAATACTTCGGCCACACCGCCGGTCATTGGGGCGAGTATTTCGACGCGCCGCTGGAAGACAGCCACGGCCACATCGTCCGCACGAAGGGCTACATCGTGGATGTCTGTACCGACCGCGCGCTGGCGTTTATCGAGAAGAACAAGCGCCGACCGTTTTTCTGTTACGTGCCGTTCACCACGCCACACTCGCCGTGGACGGTGCCGGACGAATACTGGCAGCGATTCAAGAACAAACCGATCACCCAGCGCGCCACGAACCCGGAGCAGGAGGAACTCGACCACACCCGTTGCGCGCTCGCGATGCTGGAAAATCAGGATTGGAACGTCGGCCGCGTGCTCGCAAAACTCAAGGAACACAAGCTGGCAGACAACACCATCGTTGTCTATTTCTCCGACAACGGTCCGAACAGTTGGCGTTGGAACGGTGGCATGAAAGGCCGCAAAGGCAGCACCGACGAGGGCGGCGTCCGCTCGACCTGTTTCATCCGTTGGCCGGCAAAACTGCCGCAAAATCGCACCATCAAGGAAATTGCCGGCGCGATTGACCTGTTGCCCACGCTCACCGCGCTCACCGGTATCCGGCGCGTCGGCGAAAAGCCGCTCGACGGGAGGGATATTTCACCGTTGTTGTTCGGCAAGGAAGAACCGTGGCCTGAACGAATGATCTTCAACACGTGGGGACGCAGGCTCAGTGTTCGCACCCAGCAGTATCGGTTGGACAACGACGGCAAACTCTTCGACATGCTGGCCGATCCCGGCCAGACCAAGGACATTGCGGCACAAAAAACCGATGTCGCCGTGCGACTTGGCCAAGCCGCAGCAGCTTGGCGCAATGAAATGTTTGGCGATCAGGTCGCACCCGCCCCATCCGGCAAGGGCAAAGCCAAGAAACAATGGCGCGACAACGTCGTGGATGCGCGCCTGATTCCGGTCGGGTACCGCGAATTTCCCATCACCATGCTCCCCGCGCGCGACGGCGAACCGCGTGGCGGCGTCAAACGCAGTTCCGGCGCGCCCAACTGCTCCTACTTTGTCAACTGGACGAGCAAAGACGACAGCATGGTCTGGTCGCTTGACGTCAACACGACAGGCCGCTACGAGGTGACGATTGATTACACCTGTCCCCTGCCCGATGCCGGCTCGACCATTGAACTCTCCTTCAGCAACAACCGCCTCACCGGCAAAGTCCAACCCGGCTGGGACCCGCCGCTGTACACCAATCAAGACACCGTGCCGCGTCCGCCCGCCGAGAGCCAGATGAAGGAGTTCTGCACACTGAAACTCGGTGTGATATGGTTGGAAAAAGGCACCGGTCCGTTGACGTTGCGCGCCCTCGAAATCCCCGGCAAAAACGTGATGGACGTCCGCCGCGTGACCCTGACGTTGCTCAGGGACAAGTGAAAGAAAGGAAGTTCACTCTATGAAATCGTCTCAGACGACATTGTGTCTCGTCACCATCGTCGGCCTTCTGTGCGGTGAAGTTGTTGCTGCCGAGCGATTGAACCTGCTCATCATCACCACCGACGACATGAGTTGCGACTCGGTCGGTGTGTATGGGTGCCGGTTGAAGGACACCACGCCCCACATGGACCGGCTCGCCGCGCAGTGCCTGCGCTTCGAGCACGCCTACGTGCAGGTCGGCAACTGCATGCCGTCGCGCAACGTGATGTTCTCGGGCCGTTATCCGCACAACAATCGCGTCGAAGGTTTTTATCAGGTCAGGAATCCCGGGTATCCCGTGCTGGCCGACCTGATGAAGGCCGCCGGTTATTTCACCGCCATCCGCGGCAAAGTCTCGCACTCCACGCCGTACCATCCGTATCCCGCGTGGGACCTCGTGCTCGACACGTTGCCTGACGGCAAACCGGCGCACCCAAAGAACGCCGCGTCGTATTACCTCTCGGCGAAACAGGGCTTTGCCGCCGCCCAGCAGGCCGGCAAACCGTTCTGCATCAACATCAACATCTCCGACCCCCACAAGCCGTTCTACAACGAGCACAAACCCGACCCGAATGTGCCCAGCCGCGTGTTCACCGCCGCCGAGGTGCCCGTGCCGGGGTTTCTGCCCGATGATCCCGACGTGCGCGAGGAACTGGCGCTCTACTACTCTTCCGTGCGGCGCGCCGATGATTGTCTCGGCGGCATTCTGCGCGCGCTGCAGGAATCCGGCGAAGACAACCGCACGGCCATCGTGTTCCTTTCCGACCACGGGATGCCGTTGCCGTTTGCGAAGACCCAACTGTATTTTCATAGCACCCGCACGCCGTGGATGGTGCGCTGGCCGGGCGTCACCAAGCCCGGCGCGGTGGATGAACGGCACATGATTTCCGGCGTGGACCTGTTGCCGACGCTGCTCGACATCGCCGGGCTGACGCATCCGGCGGGCATGGACGGCCGGAGTTTTGCGCCGTTGCTGCGCGGCGAGCAACAGGACGACCGCGACTTTGTCGTGACCGAGTACAACGAAAACGCCGGCGGATTCCGAAATCCGATGCGTTCGATTGTCACCAAGGATTTCGCCTACATCTTCAATCCGTGGTCCAACGGGGAGCGCGTGATGGCCACCGCCACCAAGGGGACGGTGACCTATCGCCGGATGCAGGCGCTGGCCAAGACCGACCCGGCAGTCGCCGCCCGGCTCAAGTTGTTTGATTATCGCGTGCCGGAGGAATTCTACAATTACGCGACGGATCCGGATGCGCTTCAGAACCTCATTGACCGCCCGCAATACCGGGGCGCCCGCGACCGGCTTATCAAACAACTCGAAGGGTGGATGGTGAAAACCGGCGACCCGTTGCTTGAGGTGTTTCGTCAGCGTCACGATCCGGCGGCGCGCGAAACCTACATGGCGCGCGTCGAGAAGGAAACCGCCGAGCGCAAGGCCGAGAAACCGAAACGCGCCAAGAAAGGCGCCGGAAAAAAAGCCGGCAAGAAGTAAGATGGGACCGGCTGTCTTGGGCACGTCCCCGCGCTTGACGGGCGCTTGTTGACGGGCTTACAAAGACGGCAACCAACCGGCAAGGAAATCCAGCATGACACCCAAATTCATTCTGCCGATTCTCGGCGCGCTCCTGACCGTGGCGGCGCAGACTGCCCAAGCTGCCGCGTCCAAACCGAACATCATTCTCATCATGGCCGATGATTTCGGCTACGAATGTGTCACGGCCAACGGCGGGCAGTCGTACCAGACGCCGCATCTCGACCGGCTCGCCGCACGAGGGATGCGTTTTGAGCATTGCCACGTGCTGCCGCTCTGCACGCCGACACGGGTGCAGTTGATGACCGGGATGTATAACGTGCGTAATTATCTACGGTTCGGCACGCTGATGCGCTCGGAGACGACTTTCGCGCACCTGTTGAAGAAGGCTGGATATGCCACGGGCATCTGCGGCAAATGGCAGCTCGGTCGCGAGACGGATGCGCCGCAGCATTTCGGGTTCGACGAGGCGTTGCTCTGGCAGCACACGCGTCGTCCGCCGCGTTACGCCAACCCCGGCCTCGAACACAACGGCGTCGAGAAGGATTTCTCCAATGGCGAATACGGACCGAAACTGGTCAACGATTTCGCGCTCGATTTCGTCGCGCGCCACAAGGACAAGCCGTTCTTTCTCTATTACCCGATGATCCTCACGCATGATCCCTTCCAGCCGACGCCGGACAGCGCGAACTGGGATCCGAAGGCCGTTGGCGAAAACGTGAACAAGAACGTGAAACACTTCGCCGACATGACCGCCTACATGGACAAGATGATCGGTCGCCTCGACGCGAAGCTGGGCGAACTGGGCATCCGCGACAACACGCTGTTGATGTTCATCGGCGACAACGGCACCCACAAGAGCGTGACGAGCCGGTTCAATGGCGCCGACTACCAAGGCGGCAAGGGCACGACGACACGGAGCGGACATCACGTCCCGTTCATCGCGAGTTGGCCGGCGGCAATGAAGGAGGGGCGCGTGAATCGCGACCTGATCAGCGCCGCAGATTTTCTGCCGACGATCTGCGAGGCCGCCGGCGCGTCGGTGCCCGGCAATGTGGACGGCGTGAGTTTCCTGCCGCAGTTGCGCGGCGAGCGGGGTGCGCCGCGCGAGTGGCTGTACATCTGGTATTCGCCGCGCCAGCGCCTCGACCTGACGGTGCGCGAGTTCGTCTTCAACCACGGCTACAAGCTCTACCGGACCGGCGAGTTCTACGATCTCACCGCCGACCCGTTCGAGGAGAAACCGTTGACCGTTGCCTCGCTCACCGGCGCTGCCGCCAAGGGCGCGAAGAAACTCCAAGGTGTCCTCGACCAGTTCAAGGACGCCCGTCCCGTCGAACTCGACCGCCAGTTCGAGCGGTCCATAGCAGGCGCGGAACAACCCAAAAAGAAAAAGAATAAGAAAAACCGCTAATCGTCCATCATTGCATACCATGAAAACACTACTGGTTCTTACTGTGCTCGTTTCGTCCATCGCCACGGCTGCTCCGCCCAATGTCGTGTTCATTCTCGCCGACGACATGGGTTATTCCGACGCCGGTTGTTACGGCGGCGAGATCAAGACGCCCCACCTCGACGCGCTCGCCAAGAACGGCCTGCGGTTCACCCAGTTCTACAACACCGCCCGTTGCTGGCCGACGCGCGGCGCGCTGTTGACCGGTTACTACGCCCAACAGATTCACCGCGATGCGCTGCCCAATCTCCCCGGCGGCGGGCGCGGCAATCGTCAACCGTGGGCGCGGCTGTTGCCGGAACTTCTCAAGCCCGCCGGTTACCGGAACTACCACAGCGGCAAATGGCACATTGACGGCGACGTGCTCGCCGGCGGTTTCGACCGTTCCTTTCACACGAGGAACGACGGCAACTTTTTCACGGTCAAAGGCAATTTTCTCGATGACAAGCCGGTCACGCCGCCTGCCGACGAGTCCAGTTACTACACCACCATCGCCACCGCCGATCATGCCATCGAGTGCCTCAAGGACCACGCCGCCAATCACAGGGGCAAACCGTTCTTCCAGTACATCGCGTTCATCGCGCCGCATTTTCCGTTGCACGCGTTGCCGGAGGACATCGCCCGCTATCGCGACGCCTATCTCGGCGGCTGGGATAAAATGCGCGCGGCGCGACATGCCCGTCAGTTGAAAATGGGCATCGTCAACACGCCGCTCTCCGCGCTCGAACCCGAAGTCGGCCCGCCCTACCATTTCCCCGACGCCTTTGAAAAACTCGGCCCGTGCGAAGTCAACCGTCCCGTGCCGTGGGACTCGCTCAGCGAGGAGCAGCGGCGGTTTCAGGCGACGAAGATGGCAATCCACGCGGCGATGATTGACCGCATGGACCGCGAGATCGGGCGCGTCGTCGCCCAACTCAAAGCGATGGGCGCGCTCGACAACACGCTCATCATGTTCGCCTCCGACAACGGCGCGAGCGCCGAGATCATGGTGCGCCACGGCGGCCACGACCCGAAGGCCGCGCCCGGCAGCGCCGCGACCTACCTCTGTCTCGGCCCCGGTTTCTCCAGCGCGGCCAACACGCCGTTCCGCCGGCACAAAACCTGGGTGCACGAAGGCGGTATTGCCACGCCGTTGATCGTGCATTGGCCGCAAGGCATCAAAGCGAAGAACCAATTGCGTCACACGCCGTCGCACGTGATTGATTTCGTGCCCACCGTGCTCGAACTCGTCGGCATCCAGAAGCCGACGACGTGGAACGGCCAGCCGATCCCACCCGCGCCCGGCAAGAGTCTCGTGCCGGCTTTCACCAAGGACGTCACGATCCAACGCGATTCTCTCTGGTGGCTGCACGAAGGCCACCGGGCTGTCCGTGTCGGCGATTGGAAACTCGTCGCGGCGAAAGACCAACCGTGGGAGTTGTACGACCTCTCCAAGGACCGAGCCGAGCAACGCAATCTCGCCGCGAAAATGACGGATCAAGCCAGGGAACTCGAACAAGCCTGGCAACGACAGACCGACAGTTTCTCCGAACTCGTCAAGAAGACCATCGCCTCCCAACCGGACGGCAAAGTTGGCAAGAAGAAAGCCAAAAAGTGAAAGCTGTTGTTGCTCTTCTCACGTTGCTGACGCTCCATTGTGGTCATTCGTTCGCCGCAAAACCCAACATCCTCTTCATCGCCGTGGATGATTTGCGTCCGCAACTTGGTTGTTACGGCGTGACGCAGGTCAAGTCGCCGCACATGGACCGGCTGGCGTCACAGGGGATGGTGTTCAATCGCTCGTATTGCATGGTGCCGACCTGCGGCGCGTCGCGCGCGAGCCTGATGACCAGCATCCGTCCGTCGCCGAGACGTTTCGTCACCCATCTCGCTTCCGCGGAAAAAGAAACTCCGGGCATCATCACGCTGAACACGCATCTCAAACAGAATGGCTATTACACCATCTCGAACGGGAAAGTATTCCATCATCCCGAGGACAACGCCATCGGTTGGTCGGAGCCGCCGTGGCGACCCGGTTCGTCCACCGCCCCCAAGAAAGGCGGCAAGAAGAAAGCCGAGTCGAAGAACAAGGATGAAGATGGCAAGAAGCGCGGCCGGCCGTTCGCCGTCTCCGAGCTTGCCGACGACGAACATGCCGACGGCCAGGTGGCGCTCAAGACCATCGCCGACCTTCGACGGTTGAAGGACAAAGGCCAGCCGTTTTTTCTTGCCGCCGGTTTCTTCAAGCCGCACCTGCCGTTCATCTGCCCGGAGAAATACTGGAACCTCTATCCGCCGGAAACCATCAAAGTACCGGCGAATGATCATCCGCCAAAAGACGCCCCCGCCGAGGCCATCCACAACTCCGGCGAATTGCGCGCCTACTCCGGCGTGCCGAAAACCGGGCCGTTGCCGGGTGAACTCGCACGGAATCTCATCCGAGGCTACCATGCTTGCGTGAGTTTCGTTGACGCGCAAGTCGGACGGGTGCTCGATGAACTTGATCGCCTTGACCTCGCGAAGAATACCATCGTCATCCTCTGGGGCGACCACGGCTGGAACCTCGGCGAGCACACGCTCTGGTGTAAACATTGTTGTTTTGAGACTTCCATGCGCGCCCCGCTGATCGTGCGCGTGCCGGGACTGAAGGGCGGATTGAAGACCGATGCGCTGACGGAGTTCATTGATATCTATCCGACGCTCTGCGAACTGGCCGGCGTGCCCGTGCCGTCGCACGTGCAGGGCCGCAGCTTCGTGCCGCTGCTGAAAAATCCGTCGCTGCCGTGGAAGGAGCAGGCCATCGGACGTTTCGGCAATGGCGACACCATCCGCACCGACCAGTTCCGGTTCAGCGAATACACCGACAAACAACGTGGCCCGATTGCCCGGATGCTCTACGATCATCGCGTTGATCCCGGTGAAAACGTCAACATCAGCGAACGACCCGCGAACGCGAAAATCGCCGCCAGCCTCACCGAGCGTCTCCGCGCCGGCAAAGGCAAGGACAACGACCTCTCAAAACCCGCCAGAACCCAGCCATGAAATCACTCATCACGCTTGCCGTATCTTCCTTCTTCCTTCTTCCTTTTTCCTTCGCTGCCGCCGCTCCGCGCAACGTCATCCTGTTCATCGCGGACGACATGGGACAGAACGCCGGTTGTTACGGCGATCCCAATGCGAAGACGCCGGCGCTGGACCGTTTGGCCAGCGAGGGGACGCGCTTTCGGTTCGCGTTCTGCACGTCGGCCAGTTGCAGCGCGAGCCGGTCGGTCATCATGACCGGCCTGCAAAACCATTCCACCGGCCACTACGGGCACTCCCACGCGGCGCATCACTTCAGCACGTTCAGCAGCGTGCAGAGTTTGCCGGTCATTCTTGGCCGCAACGGCTACCGCACGGCGCGCATTGGCAAATACCATCTCGCCCCCGAAGAGGTGTACCGCTTTGATTTCGCCCTGCCGAGCAACGCTTGGAACCCCGTCGGCATGGCCAATGACGCCAAGGCGTTCATCGCTGACAAGAGCAAGCCGTTCTTCCTCTACTTCTGCACGCTCACGCCGCATCGTTCCGGCGGTGAGATCGCCGGGCATCCGCTCAAGCCGAACCCGTTTGGCAATCACGTCAATTATCCGGAAATCAAGGACGTGAAATACGACGAGGCGAAACTCACTGTCCCGTCGTATCTCCCCGACTCACCTGCCTGCCGGGCTGAACTGGCGCAGTTTTATCAGGCCATCTCCCGCACCGACGCCGGGCTGGCGCGCCTCGTTGAAATCCTCAAGGAGACCGGCCAATACGACAACACGGTGATCATGTTCGGCGCCGACAACGGCCCGGCGTGGCCGGGCGCGAAGACGACTGTCTTTGAGCCGGGGATGCGTTTGCCGCTCGTTGTGCGCAGTCCCGACCAGGCCAAGCGCGGCGTGGTCAGCGACGCGATGGTTTCGTGGGTGGATTTCACGCCGACGATTCTCGACATCGCCGGCGTGAAGGAAGTGATGGCGCCGCCGTTGGTGAGGGGAGAACCTGAGGGCGGCACCGAGGGCAAGGCAGCCGGAAAAAAGAAAGGGTTGGTGAAATACCAATTTCACGGGCGCTCGTTCCTGCCCACGCTCAACGGCGACAAATTGCCGGGCTGGGATCTCATTTACGCCTCGCATCAGTTCCACGAGATCCAGATGTATTACCCGATGCGCGTCATCCGCACCGATCGTTACAAGCTCATCTTGAACATCGCGCATCAGCTCCCGTACCCGTTCGCCAGCGACCTCTACGCCTCGGCCACCTGGCAGGCATTCCTCAACAGCGGCGGCAGCCTCTACGGCAAACGCCGGCTGGCCGAGTACACCTATCGTCCGCGCTACGAACTCTACGATCTGGAGAAGGACCCCGACGAACTGGTCAACGTCGCCGACCGTGCGGCCTACAAGAAGATATTCGACGACCTCGCGGAGAAACTGAAAACGTATCAGCAACAGACCCGCGATCCGTGGTTCTCCAAATACGAATACGAGTGAGTCAATGAGATTTCCACGTTGCCTCCTTTTCCTCTGCGCCTTTTCCTGCGTGGCTGCAACGCAACGCCCGAACATCGTTGTCATCGTCGCGGACGACCTCGGCTATGCGGATGTCAGTTTCAATCCGCGGCACCCGAAAGAGGTTTCGACGCCGCACCTTGACGCCATTGCCAAGGCCGGCGTGATCTGCCGGCAGGGATACGTCACGGGCAACGTCTGTTCACCGACGCGCGCCGGGCTGATGACCGGGCGTTACCAGCAACGGCTCGGACTCTACACCGGCGGCGAGGCCGGCAGCGGATTGCCGATGAGCGAAACGATTTTCCCGCAATACCTGAAACCTGCCGGCTACGCCACGGCGCAGTTCGGGAAATGGCACCTGGGACCGACGCTGGAGTGGAGCCCGGCGCTGCGCGGTTTCGATGAGGTGTTCGGCTTTCTCGGACGCGGCGCGCACGACTACTTCAAGCTGGACGACCCGGCGGACCCGATTTACCGGGGCACAAACGCGGTGAACGAGACCGGCTACCTCACCGACCGGCTCGGCGAAGAGGCCGCCTCGTTCATCACGCGCCACAAGGAGCGTCCGTTCTTCGTCTATCTCGCGTTCAACGCCGTTCACGCGCCGTTGCAGGCGCCTGCCGACGAGATCGCCAAGTTCAACACCGGCAATCCCGACCGCAACACGCTCCTGGCGATGGGCAAACGCATGGACGACGCTGTCGGCAAGGTGGTGGGAGCGCTCAAACAGGCCGGTGTCTGGAACAACACGCTTCTCTTTTTCGTCAGCGACAACGGCGGCCCACTGAGACAGTCGGCCAACAACGCCCCGTTGCAGGGAGGTAAACATCAGGACTACGAGGGCGGTGTGCGCGTGCCGTTTCTTGTCTGCTGGCCTGTGGGATTGAAGCCGCGCGAATGCCAGTGGCCAATCACGGCGCTCGATATCCTGCCGACCACGCTCGCCGCAGCGGGGATTTCTGCGCCGGCGGATGCGAAGCCGTTTGACGGACAGAACATCCTGCCGGTGTTGCGGGGCGAAGCGTCGCCGCCGTCGCGCAACCTGTTCTGGTGCTCCGGCAGCCAAGGCGGCTGGTGGGCCGTGCGCTCCGGTGATTGGAAACTTGTCAGCCAACGGGGACGCATCGAGTTGTTTCATTTGGGCAAGGACACCGGCGAACAGAACGACCTCGCCAAGCAGAAGCCGGAAAAGGTTGCTGAACTCACCCGCTTGCACGATGCGTGGCTTGCCGAGATGCCAAACCCGGTCAATGCCGGCGCAAAACGCTGGGGAATGCCGACTCCGGAAGGCACCAGCGCGAAAAAACCAAAACGCGAACGAAAGAAAGCAGAGCGCAGACAGTCTTAACACTGCACCGCCATGGTCGAAGCGGAAGATCGGCTCTCACAATGTAGTGATCCTGATAAAACCGCTTGCAGGGTTCACCCCGCGCTACCCATGCCAACGGCAGGAACATTGTTACGGCCATTGTTTTTTTGCACTCTTGCGGCTAGAAAGGAGCGTTATGAAAATCGCCGTTATTATCACCGCAGCCGTATTGCTGATGCCCTTCTCACACTCTCTCGCCGCCAACAGCGCTGACGCGCAACAGTACGATTTGTACCAGCCGCAGGTGAAACATGTTGTCATTCACGACGGGAAGTTTGCGGAGGGACATTACCCCTACAATCACATGGCATCAGTGGAATGGCTCGACGGACGGTTTCACTGCGTCTGGGGCGGTCACGCCGAGACGCATCTCGAAGGCAAACCCGGCCAAGTCAATCTCTGGGCGGTCAGCCGCGACTTCCTCACGTGGAGCGCGCCGAAGCATCTGGCGCACACGGGAACGCACGCATTGCCGCGCGACGCCGAATGCGTCCAGTGGCAACCAAACCTCCTGAACTATCGCAACCAGCAGCTTTGGTGCGTCTGGTCGTTCAACAGCAGGAACCCCGACCTCGACGGCCTCTACCTGAGCACGATGGAGAAGAGGAGCAACGACTGGAAGCACCGCCGCATCCAACGGCGACAAGCAGCCAATGGCGTTCCTTGTTCCATCTTTGCCAGCCAGAATCCGGTGTTGCTCGCTTCCGGTCGCGTGCTCGCTCCCGTGACGCTGAATTACCGTGGCGGCAGCACCAACACTGTCCGCCGTTTCAACGCTTGTTTCTACACCGATGACGGCGGCGCGACGTGGGCTTGTTCCAATCCGATTACCACCGTGGACGACGCTGAAGCGCAGTGGGAACCGTTCTTCTACGAGCAGCGCGACGGCAAACTCCGCGCGTATATGCGCAACTTCACCAAGGGCACCCCGCACGGCACCATGTGGCGGCACACAACCGTCGGCACCGGCGCGGCGAAAGGCACGCCGGTGAGTTTCCCGCACGATCCGATCTATTCGTTCATGGAAACCATCAACTGCCGGCCGCAAATCTTCCGTCTCGACGGCGGACGCTATTGCCTGCTGCAGCAGGACGCATTCGTGAATCATCGCGACTACTCGACGCGCCTAAACGTGGCGCTGCATTTCAGTCGCAGCGGCGCGGACGATTTCGTGGCTGGACCACCGGTATCCCGGCCAAACATCGTCAGCGCCTACCCGCAGGGCGTCGCGCACACCGGCAACATCCATCTCGCCTACACCTCCGGTCCCGGCGACCAGCCGCGCGGCATCGAAGGGGCCATCGTCACGCCCGCGCCGAAAGCCGACCGTTACTACGTCTGGCCGCGCTCGAAAGAAATGATCACGATGCAGGACACCAGGGACGAGTCCGGCAAGAAGAAGGTTGTCCGCACGAACCCCAACGCGCGCACCGCGTTGCCGCGAATCAAGACGGTCGAGCAGCGCAAAACGATCCAGTTCAGCGCGCGCGCCAGCGCCGGCGTGGACATTGACCCGGTGGATTTCAGCGCCGGTCAATCGCTGGAGTTTTCCTTCGAGACGAAGGTGTTGAGGCTTCAGCCGGTGGGCATGTTGATTTTCTGTTCGGTCGGCGACCGCATTCCGATCCGGCTCGGCATGCCGGCAAACCGACCGGGCAAGCTCTACGCCTACACGCGCAACCAGTGGGAACCTGTCGGCGAGTTCCCGATGCAGCAGTGGCACTCGGTGCGCGTCACCGTGCGTGGCGCGGACTTCTCCGTCGCCGTGGACAACCAGACGGCGAAGACGTTCCCGAACCCGATGGTGAATCCGTCGCCGCGCCTCTATCTCGGCGACGGTTTCGAGGTGGATTACATCTACAGCCTGTCCGGCTCCGAGTTCCTCGTGGACCTCGCCTCGCTGAGAAGTCGCGCGCGATGAACATATTTTGCCTTGTTGCCCTCGCTGCCGCGACCATCTTCAGTCCGGAACAAGACCGTCACGTTTTGGTCAACGGTGATTTTGAAAGCGCACCGGCAATTCAGTGGGAGAAACGCACGCCAGACGACAAAGTTCGCCAGCTCTTGATCGTCGCGGAGGCTGCGCGCACCGGCAAGCTGGGCGCACGTATCGTCAACAAAGAAGCCTCGATCAGCCGGTGGCGGTACGGCGCGGACAAACAACTCAAGGCGCCCACCGGCGCAACGGTTCGCCTGGCCGGTTGGATTCGCGCCGACCTCGGCGCCGAAGGCGGCGCGGCGTTGCGCCTCTACTGCATCGGCTCAAAAGGCGAAATCCTCAAACAACCGCAGACGCAGGCGGTGCGCGGCAAGTCCGCATGGAAACGCGTTTCGGTCAGCACCGCTGTGCCGGAAGGCTGCGATCATCTCATGGTCTATCTCGAACTGGACAGGGCGGCCGGCTCGGCTGACTACGACGACATCGTGTTGAGCGTCGTCCCGCCGGCGAAACCGCGGCCGGTGTTGAACGATCTGGCGCTGCTGACGGATGCGACTGCCGATGATCCGATGGTCGCCAGCCTGCGGACGCTGTATCCGGATCGTCTGGTCGTTGAAACGACGCCATCATCCCGTTGTCGCGGCGCGGTGGTCTTCGCGCGCCAGCCGGGGACACGCTTTGATTTCGCTGCGATTGAGGAGTTCGCGCAGCGCGGGAATCCTGTCGTGGTGGATTTGGCCGTCTATGCTGCCATGCGCAACCGAACGCTTCGCGAAGTGATCTCGACGAACGCGCCCATGTTGCGCGTAGTGCGCGAAAATCGCGTGACAGCCGGTTTCAAGGCTGGCGATGTGATTCCGTGGTGCTCTGGAACCGCCAAGCGTTGGACGCAGCGTGTGCTCGACGGCGTGAGCCGCGACAAGGTGATGGCCGAGTCCCCGGAAGGCGGCGCGTTGGTTGTCGCGGAGAAGTCGCTGTTGGCGACCGATCTGACGGGCTTGCGTGAGCCGGTTTACAATCAGCCGGGCAGCTTCAACAAATATCTTTTTGCCGGAAATGC
This sequence comes from Verrucomicrobiota bacterium, assembly GCA_016871575.1. GTDB lineage: Bacteria > Verrucomicrobiota > Verrucomicrobiia > Palsa-1439 > Palsa-1439 > CAIKAP01. The sequence goes on along the minus strand of VHCW01000010.1, from coordinate 16,981 downwards.
GCTGGGCGGCACGGTGCGTTATGGCCAGCACTACGCGCAGCGGCTCAACCATGCCGAGTTCGTTGAGGCGATGCGCAAACTGGTGGCTGAGGTTCCAGGGTTGCGCTTGGAGGACGAAGGCCCGGCCAGCGGCGACTGTCGGATGTACAGCATCAACTACGGCGACCCAGAAAAGCCGGCGTTTTTCGTTTACGGCGTCACACACGGCAGCGAGTGGGAACCGGCCTATGGATTGCTCAGGCTGGCAAGACATCTGGCGTTAGTGGATGCGAAACGGTACTCGGTCAAGATTATCCCGATCCTCAATCCGTCCGGCTACGACTTGAACAAGCGGCAGAACGCAGCCGGGATTGACCTGAATCGTAACGGCGGGGAATGGTGGGAGTCGTTCAAAGGCAGGGATTCGAACAACGACGGCACGTGGGGATCGGGCGACTACGACTGGAAAGGCGACGGCCCGTTCTCCGAGCCGGAGACGCAGACATTTCGCGCCATCTGCAAGCGGACAAGAATACACGCAGCGCTGGATTTTCATGGGAACTCAGGAGGACCGGGGAACAATCGCATTGTGATTTTGCCCCTCAATGCGCGCGAGGACAATGAAGAGCGGGCTGAAGTCGCTGTCCGCTCGTTCAACGAGGCGATGCGCAACCGTTACGTGTTGCAGCAGGCAAACCGCCCCGGCGTGGCGCAATATGACATTGAGATGATGCGCTGGAATTCGCAGCGACCGACAATTATCGAGACAGCGTCCAAGGGAAGCCACGGTTTTCTCGTCGAGGTGCCGGCAGGTTATCCTGGCACCTACGGAATGGTGATGCAGACTGACATTGTGGTGGAAACCTGTTTGGCGTTCGTCCGAGCGTATCAAGGCAAATGAAACATCTTGGAGTCATCTTGTTGATGTCCCGGTTGGGAATGTCCGTCATGGCGTCGGAATTTATCTTCGATGTCAGGTTTGATCAGTGGCAAGGCGACAGACTTCCCGGCGGCTGGAGTTATTACGGCACTGGAAGTCGTATGCAGTTTCAGGACGGCAACCTCGTTTTCACCAACGATGACCCGAAACGCGAGAGCGGCATTGTCACCCGCTTCGAGGTGAAGAAGGGTTTTGACTACGAGTTCACGGTGGAGCTTGTCGAAGCCATTCCGGGGGAAAAACCGGAAGGCGTTTTCCTGCTGCTTTCCACGGCGGATGGTCAGACGAGACAATCTCTCGCCAAATCGCCGGTCGCGTCAGGCGGTCTTGGGCAATATCAAGGACCGCCGGAGCAAATGGTCTTCATGGGGCGGCCCGACTCCAGTTCGATCAAGAATGACGCGGCTTACATCGTTAGCTATCAACCAAGCGGCGGTCCCGGCGAAATGCGCGACTACACAATCTACCTGCCGATGTATGCACGACTCGAAAGTCTTCATATCAGCCTTTCGCCGGCGTCCGCCAGGATTGAGCCGCCCACGCCTTACAAGCTCGACAAGCCGGTGGTCTGGTACAGCACGTCGTTTGCGCAAGGCTCTGGTTCTTCCGGTCCTTCCATGAGTTTTCCCGCCCTGACATGTCGGCTCTTGGGTGTTGATCTCGTCAACTACGGCATCTCAGGCAACCGGGAATGGAAACCGGAAGAAGCCGAGATGCTTTCTGAAATCCCCGCCGCTGTGTACATCATGGGGCCGATTCTCGGCGATGTGCAAAGCATGAAGGTTCGCTACCCCAAAATGGTGGAGATCCTTCGCCAGCGCCATCCCGACACACCTATTCTGCTTGTCACGCGCCTCCACACCATCGGAGTGACCAAACCACACGAGGTCAATGCCCTCGTGCGTCAGCTTTACGAAAACCGGCTCGCTGCCGGCGACAAGAACCTTCACTTCCTCGACGTGTTCAACCTCTATTCCGACGGCGCAATCCCCTACACGATTGATGGCGTCCATGTGACCGACTTGGGCGCGAAGATCATCGCCGATGCCTTCCTCCCGACGCTGAAACAAATACTCGGAACGGCGGGCGCCCGGAATCACCCCTCCCCGCCGTAAAGGCTGCCACGCCGACGAAGTGCCGTTTGTTATTCGACCCGGACTTTGACGGAGTCGAGCGACGCAACCAAGTCCGGCAAATCATACACGCGCAGCGCGCCGTGGACCGTGGCGATCAATTGATCGCTTGCTTCCTTGTTGCCGACAACACTTGCCCAGGACGCCAGCGTTTGGCGCAGCGTTAATGATGCGAACATCACCGGCTCCAGCGCTGCTGCGTGCAGCGCCGGGATGCCGGCGGTGCCGATGCCGACCAGATGAACCTTGCGTTGCTTGCCGTTCGCCTCGTAGCCAGCCAGGAATCGGGCGCAGACCAGCGCGTCTTCCGTCCACATCCCGACCAACGAGCGACCGAGCAGGTACGCGCGATAAAAGTCGCCGGACACCGGGCCAAATGCGCCGCGATACCATTTCTTGCCTTTCTCCTCGGTTTCGCCCAGTCCGCGCAGGTCAACGGCGAGAACCAGATGACCTTGTGCGACGAGTCGCTCGATTGAGCCGCCCGGCGCGGCATCAGCCTGTTTGCCTTGGCCGTGGAGATACAGATAGGCGTTGCCGCTGGTTTTCGGCGGCACAAACGCGAGCGCCGGCAAGACGATGCCCGATTCGGGTTCCAACACGAGTTTATCAATCCGATATCCCTCCCGTTCCACGCTGCCCACGGCGCGATGCTTGAGTGGCGGCAGCTTCGCCAACGGCTGGACACCGGCAATGCCGCGAACTTTCGCAAGCAATTCGTCCTTCGACGTCTTCGCCCACAATTCGCGTCGTGTGGCAGCAAGCGATTTCTCCATCTCGACGTTCAGGTCAAACACCGAGCGTTCGCCGGGCATCAGCATGACTTGTCCTTGCGGCGAACATTGAATCTCGTCGTCCTTGCGGATCGGGAAATCCGGCTCTGTGATGTTGTCGTCAATCCGCAGCAGCCAGCGGCGCATCCAGCGCACTGCGCCCACGCGCAATTGCGTGCTGAACCCGTGTGGCATGTCGGTTTCGACGATGTCCACTTGGTTCGCGAAGTCAAGTCGCCCGTACATCCGTTTCGCCTCGCGGAAGGCGTCCCACGCGCCGTTGATGTCGAAAAAATCGCGCGTCGCCACGCACATCAACGTCGGCTTCGGGGCGCGCAGGATGACGTAATCGGCGTGTTCCATCCCAAAGGCGACCTGCCCGAAAATGTTTTGTTCGCCGTCCTGTGGTCCGGCCCATTCCAGCAGCCTGCGAAACGACGTGAGATAACAGGACGGCGCGGCGACGGCGATCCGGTCGTCAAGCGCCATCAGGTAGCTGGTCAGCGTGCCGCCGCCGGAGTTGCCGGTGCAACCGATGCGTTGCGGGTCAATGTCGGGGCGGCTCTGGAGATAATCAATCGCCCGCATCCCGTCCCAGATCCGGTACGTCGCCACATTGCGCCCGACCAGAATCGAACCGATGCCAACCAGCGTGTGCTCAGTGGTGCTGCCGAGCGCAGCCTTGCCGTCGGACTTCAACACTTGCGCGCGCTCACCTTGCCCAATGGGGTCGTAGCAAAAGGCGGCCAAACCGTTTTTCGCGAGCAAAATGCTGGCGCGCTGGTAGGTATCGGCTCCCTTGCCGTTCGCGCTGTGGCCGCACGGCACAATCACGCCGGGATAGGGCGGCGGCGTTTTCGGGAGGTACAGCAGCCCGGTGACGTGATGCTTCGGCTGGCTTTCATAAATGATTTTCTCCACCCGATAATCGCCGCCATCCATAGCGGCCACAATCCTGGCGTTGAGAGGAACGCGCGCGGGGAACCCGCCAAGCTGACGGAGGAAAAACTCGCGCCGCTCTTGCTGCCACGCGGCGACCTGCTCCGGCGTTTTGACCTTCTCGTACTCCGCCTTGCGTTTGTCGAGCGCGGCAAACGAGGCTGCCGTCAGATACGCGCGCAACATTCCTACCGGGGCATCCTCGCCTTTGGCAGGGGGCGGCACCGGTGGGAGAACATTGAGGTTTTCGGCAGCGATTGCGTTCGATGCGACGAACAACGCGCACACCACAACAGCGCCACGACAAGACAAGGAGAGATGTTTCATGGCCGCACGTTTACCGCATCGCGCGGCATTGCACAAGACGGAGATGCGCTTGAAATCCGGCAATGATCTGTGATGAAATGCCCGCATGACCCATTTGAACATCCTTCTTTTGTTTCTGTGTCTCACCGCAGCAGCAGCGGAACCGCTCGTCCTGAGGAAAGGCGGGACGCCGGAGAAACCCGCGGTGTTTGATGGCCAAGGAATGGTCATTGACCTCGGCACGGATGTCACCGGCCACGCGTGGAAAAAGAACGGTGGGTTGTGGACATCCGACGGCCCGTTGCTGAACCGAAAACCAATCCCGGCCGGGAAGAATGCGGGATTGTTTATTGACGAAGTGCCCATCAGCGTGTCCCGCGATTTCGCCGCGCAGAAAGTGCGCACGGAACAAAAAGAACGCTGCTATCTTCAGCCCGCCGCGCTTGCGCCGGGACAAATGGGCTACTTGGAGGACGGCTCATTGTATTTTCGCTGGCCGGCTGGAAAAAAGCCCGGCACGGCTCGGATCATTCTTCCCGCCAAGGAAGGGGTCAGTTGCGTCACCATTGCCTGTTCGCATATCATCGTCCGCAACATCACGGCAACATACGCCGGCAACGACGGCTTCAACATCCACGGCAAATGGATCGGCATCCGGCTCGAAAACGTCCGCGCGTTTTCCAATGGCGACGAAGGGATCAGCGCGCACGATGACGTCGAGATGTCGGTTGACGGCGCCGAGATCGCGTGGAACGGCTCCACGGCCGGGGGCGTGGCCGACATCAACCGTTGCGTCACGAGTTACCGCAATTGCAGAGTCCATGACAATTGGGGGGGCGCATTCTTCTTCAGTGGCAAATCACACACGGTGACCGACACCCTGATTTACAACCAAGCCAATGACTTCCGCATTGCCGGTGCAACCGTCGTGAAGCGCGAACGCGTGGAGTGGCGGAAAGGATCTACAGCGGTTCCGCGCGCAGACGCAGCACTCGCCGCGTCTGCTCCGTCACCTTGAATGGGTCCGCCATCCGATAGCCGACCACCCAGGCGATTCGGCCGTCTGCCGCGCACACCAGCGGGAGGCGCCCCCGCTGTCGCCGCGGCACTTTTTCGTCCACAAAGAAGTCCTGCAGTTTCTTCGTCCCCGTCATGCCCAGCGGCTGGAACACATCTCCCTCGCGCCACGTCCGCACAAATGGCTCCGCTCCCAGCGCATCCGCATCGAAACACTCCCCTTTCCCCGCAGGTCGCGGAAATTTGTTATAATTATAACAAGTTTCCGCGACTCCTGGTTTCGCGTGGAACCGCACACACAATTCGCTGATTGCCGTTTCCCCGTTCTCCGCCAGCGGCCAGCATGCCGCGACTGGCGTTCCCCGCCCCGCTGTCTTTCGCAAGCGTCCGTATTCCGAGCACACTCGTACGCCACCCGGCAAATGCACCTCGCCTCCCGTCGCCAATTGCCGCACGGCCTCGATGTGCTCGAAGCTCAGGTCGTCGAGCCATTCGCGGATCGCCCGACGCCGGGTGGCGACCGGGTCATTCGCCGCCTCCGCGCGCAGAATCTCCGCCGTCCGGCGCAACACTTTCCGAATGCCAGGATTATAGTCGCGCTCCAACAGCGGCAACAACTCATGTCGGATCCGGTTGCGCAGGTAGCGACGGTCGGCATTGCTCGCATCCTCGCGCCACGTGAGATGATGCGATTTCAGATACTTGATGATCTCAGAGCGCGTCACTTCCAGCAACGGTCGCACAACCCGTAATTGCCCGATGCGACGATCTGCCCACATCCCGCCCAAACCCGCCGGCCCGGCACCCCGCAGCAACCGGAGAAGAAACGTCTCCGCCTGATCGTCCGCCGTGTGCGCCAAGACAAGTGTGCTGCTGCCGGTCTTCTTGGCGACACGTTCGAAAAAAATTTGACGGGCACGCCGAGCAGCATCTTCGCTGTGCGCCACCTTTCGGGCTTGTATCGTCACCGGCAACCCCAGTTGCCTGGCGAGTTGCCGGACAAATGCCGCATCAGCATCGCTGGCCGCGCCGCGCCAACAGTGGTTGAGATGACAGACATGCGGACGGTAGCCGAGTGCCAGGAGCGCGTGCAGTAGCGCGACGGAGTCAGCGCCGCCGGAGACGCCGACCAGCAACCCGGACGGCACTTTCTCACGCCACGCCGCCAAGGCGCGAAGAACGATTCCTCCCTCGCGTCTTTGTGTCTTTGCGTGACTACGCTGTGATGTGCGTTGTTCCACCGAGATACGGTTTCAGGATGTCCGGCAACTTCACGGTGCCATCGGCCTGCTGATAGGTCTCCAGCAAGGCGACGTAGAGGCGCGCCAACGCAGTGCCGCTGCCATTGAGCATGTGGACAAACCGGTTCTTGCCGTCAACACCCTTGAACTTGACATTGGCCCGCCGCGCCTGAAAATCTTCACAATTCGAGCAGCTCGACACTTCGAGATAGGCGTTCTGGCCCGGTGCCCAGACTTCGATGTCGTAAGTCTTCGCTGATGAGAATCCCATGTCGCCGGTGCAAAGCAATACAACCCGGTAATGCAGGCCGAGCAACTGGAGCACCTTTTCCGCGTTGGCTACCATCTTCTCCAATTCGTCGTAGCTGGCTTCCGGTTTGCAGAACTTGATCATCTCGACCTTGTCAAACTGGTGGACGCGGATCATCCCGCGCGTCTCCTTCCCCGCCGCGCCCGCCTCGCGGCGGAAACAGGGCGTGTAGGCGCAGTAGTAAATCGGCAACTGTTCTTCCCTGAGGATTTCCTCACGGTGGATGTTCGAGACCGGCACCTCGGCTGTCGGCGCAAGGTACAACTCGTCATCGCGCAACCGGTACATGTCTTCCTCGAACTTCGGCAACTGTCCGGTCCCGATCATGGACTGGCGGTTGATGAGGAACGGCGGGAACACTTCCGTGTAACCGTGCTGCGTCGTGTGAAGATCGAGCAAGCAATTGATGAGCGCCCGCTCCAGCCTTGCGCCAGCGCCTTTGTACAGGATAAAGCCGCTTCCTGAAATCTTGGTTGCGCGCGGGAAATCAAGGATGCCGAGCTTCTCGCCGATCTCCCAGTGCGGCTTCGGCGCGAAGGCAAGCTGCGGCTTCTCGCCCCATGTCCGCACGATAGGATTGTCAGATGAATCTTTGCCGTCCGTCACCGACTCATGCGGCAGGTTCGGAATCACCAGTAACGTACCCTGCAACTGCGCCTCTACCGCCGCAATCTCCTGATCGAGCGCCGTGATCTTGTCGCCGACCGCCTTCATCGCCGCCATCGGCCCGCTCGCATCCAAGCCTTTCGACTTCGTGATACCGATTTCCCTGCTGACCTTGTTGCGTTCCGACTTCAGGTTGTCGCTCTCGGTTGCCAGCTTGCGCCGCTTCTCATCAAGCGCCGCAATCTCCGCGATCCGCGCTTCGTCGCCACGGCCGCGGCTCGCCAAGCGTTGCTTCACCACTTCCGGGTTCTCACGAATCAATTTGATGTCGAGCATGGTTAAAACCTCACCGACGCGAGTGCTTCCGTCAACTTCTCTGGTTGCTTGCCGCCGGCGGTGGCCAGTTCAGGGCGGCCGCCGCCGCCGCCGCCGCATTGTTTGGCAACCTCGCCGACAATCTTGCCGGCGTGTTTGCCTTGTTTCACCAGGTCGGGCGTCACATAACAAATCAGCGACACCTTGCCCTCACTGACGCCGCCGAGCACCACCACGCCGCTCGTCAGCTTGGGCTTCAACGCCTCGACAACAGCGCGAAGCAAGTTGGCATCCGCAGTGCCGAGGGTCTCAACGACCAGCCCTTCCGTCTTCAACCGCGCGGCAATTTCGACAGCGCGTTGGGCGTCCTCTTCCTTCTTCCTTTTCCCCTCTTCCTTTTCCCGCTCAAACGCCTTTGCCTTCTCCGCCTCTGCCGCTGCTGCCGCTTTCTGGTGTTCGATGAATTCGGCGGCGAACTTCCCGCACACTCCCTCGGCGCGCCGGATCCCGGCGGCGATGGCCGACTCGCGCATGATCTTGAACAGGCCGATGTCGCCCGTGTTGCGCACGTGGCAGCCGCCGCACAACTCCATCGAAAATCCGTCGAACTGGCCGCCGTGCCCGCCGACTTGGAGCACGCGCACGACATCGCCGTATTTCTCGCCGAAGAACTGACGGATCTCCGTGTGTTTCTGCACTTCAGCGAACGGCAACTCCGTCCAGAAGACCGGCTCGTTGGCCTTGATCCGCTCATTCACGAGCCGTTCGATCTCGGTGATCTGGGCATCGGAAAGTTTCTCCGGACAATTGAAGTCAAACCGGAACCGGTCCGGCGCGACGAGCGAACCGCGTTGACGCGCGTCCTTGCTCACAACCTCGTGCAACGCCCAATGGAACAGATGCGTTGCCGTGTGATGACGCTGGATGTTGGCGCGACGCTCGGCGTCCACTGCCACGCGCACCGCCTCCCCAACTTCGGGCGCGCGACCACTCGTAAGCTTGGCGCGATGGACCGTCATCTCGCCCTGCTTCTGCGTGTCGAGCACCTGCAGGTCGCCGATCACACCGGTATCGCCGACTTGGCCGCCCATCTCGGCGTAGAACGGCGTCTTGTCGAGGATGATCTGCCATTCCTTCTCCTGTAGCCGCGAGCCTGCTCGCGGTTCTTCGGGCTTGGCATCGTCGGCCGCGAGCAGGCTCGCGGCTACAACAACGGCTTCCGCTTCGAGATTGTCGTAGCCGATGAACTTCGTCGGCTCCACCTGCAATCCTTCCGTCTCAACCGTGACAACCGTCTTCTTCTTCTCGTGGTCTTCGCGCGCGCGCTGGCGTTGTTCCTCCATCAACTTCTCGACGCCCACCGTGTCCACGGTCAGGCCGCGCTCGCGCGCCATCAACTCCGTCAGGTCGAGCGGGAAACCATAAGTGTCGTAGAGCTTGAACGCTTCCGTCGCCGGGAAGGTTTTCGACTTCAGCCCGCCGGCGACTTCCTCGAACAACTCGATGCCGCGGTCCAGCGTCCGGTTGAAGCTTTCTTCCTCGGCCTTGAGGGTGTTCTGAACGCGCGGCTTGTTCTTGCGGAGTTCGGGAAACACATCGCCGAAGTTGGCAGCCACGACATCCACCAGTTTGTAGAAGAATGGCTCGTGGAAACCCAAGTTTCTGCCGTAGCGGACAGCACGGCGCAGGATGCGGCGCAGCACATAGCCGCGGCCTTCGTTCGACGGCGTGATACCGTCGGCAATGGCGAAGCTCAGGCAACGGATGTGGTCGGCAATGACGCGGAACGCGATGTCAATGGCGATTTGCTCCTTCGGAGCCGCGCAAGCAGGGACGCGTGCGCCACCGGCCACAGACAGATCGGATGGCAAAGTACTGCCATACTTCTTGCCGGACAGTTTCTCCAACTCGCGGAAGATCGGCGTGAAGACGTCGGTTTCGTAGTTGGAGATACGACCGCTGAAGTCCTTGAAACCGTTTGTGCACTGGATGATCGAACAGGCGCGCTCGAACCCCATGCCGGTGTCAACGTGTTTCGCCGGCAATGGTGTCAGCGAACTGTCGGGATTGGCATTGAATTGGATGAAGACGAGGTTCCAAATCTCAATGCACTGCGGTGTGCCGGCGTTGACGAGCTTTGCGCCGCCGTTGCCGGCGGGCGTGAGGTCAACGTGGAGTTCGCTGCACGGGCCACACGGGCCGGTGTCGCCCATCATCCAGAAGTTGTCCTTGCGGTTGCCGGGGACGACATGATCGCCGGGCAGATAACGGAGCCAGAACTCCTTCGCTTCGTTGTCAGGAGCGATTTTGTCATCGCCGCCGAAGTACGTGGCGTAGATACGATCCTTGGGGAACCCCCAGCGCCCGACGACGAGTTCCCACGCCCAGTCAATCGCTTCCTTTTTGAAGTAATCGCCGAAGCTCCAGTTGCCGAGCATCTCGAAGAAGGTATGGTGATAGGTGTCGAGGCCGACGTCTTCGAGGTCGTTGTGCTTGCCACCCGCGCGGATGCATTTCTGCGTGTCGGCGGCGCGACCGGGCTTGTAGGGGCAATTGGTCTGGCCGAGGAAGATCGGCACAAACTGGTTCATCCCCGCGTTGGTGAACAGCAGGTTCGGCGCGTCGGGCAGCAGGCTGCTCGACGGAACGATGGCGTGCTGTTTCTCGCGGAAGAAATCGAGAAACGATTGGCGGACTTGAGCGGATGTCATGTCAGACTAGTCTTCCGAACCGCCGATGCGTTTGCCGACGATGGCGCCTTCGGCGGCCTTCTGTTTCACGGTGGCGATGATTTTTTCCAGCACGGCGGGATTCTCGCGGAGATAATCTTTTGTCGCTTCGCGGCCCTGGCCGAGTTGCTGGCCCTCGAAGCCGAGCCACGCGCCCCTCTTCTCCAGCACGCCGAGATCGCCGGCCACGTCAATCACGGAGCCTTCCTTCGAGATGCCGCAATCGTACATGATGTCGAACTCGGCCTCGGCAAACGGCGGCGCAACCTTGTTCTTGACGACCTTGGCGCGGACGTGACTGCCGAGCACCTTGCCGGCGCTGTCCTTGACGACGTTGACGCGGCGCAAGTCCACGCGGACGCTGGCGTAGAATTTCAACGCGCGGCCGCCGGGCGTGGTTTCGGGGTTGCCGAACATGACGCCGATCTTTTCGCGGATCTGGTTCGTGAAAATGCAACAGGTCTTGGCCTTGTGAATGGCCGCGGTGAGTTTGCGGAGCGCCTGGCTCATCAGGCGGGCTTGCGCGCCGACGGTGGCGTCGCCCATCTGGCCTTCGAGTTCCTGGCGCGGCACAAGGGCGGCAACGGAGTCAACGACAAGCACGTCCACGGCATTGCTGCGGATGAGCGTCTCAGCGACGGTGAGCGCTTCCTCGCCGCCATCGGGCTGGCTGACGAGCAGGTCGTCGAGGTTCACGCCGATGCGACGGGCGTAGGCGGGATCGAGCGCATGCTCGACATCAATCATCGCCGCGAGACCGCCGGCACGCTGGGCGTTGGCGATGACGCTGAGGCAGAGCGTGGTTTTGCCGCCGCTTTCGGGGCCGTACAGTTCAACGACGCGGCCACGCGGCAGGCCGCCGACGCCGAGGGCGAGGTCGAGCGAGAGCGCGCCGGTGGGGATGACGGCGATGTTGACGTGCGATTGCTCCGCGCCGAGCCGCATAATGGCGCCTTCGCCGTATTGTTTCTGAATGGCGGCGACAGCGGCTTGCAGATTCTTGTCCTTGAGCGCAGCCGATGATTTCGCGGCGTCCTTTTCCTTGGCTTCAACTTTGGCGGCCATGATCAATCTCCTTTCAATGTGTGTGACGACAGTTTGGTGTAAATCGAACCTTGCGGATTCAACTGGCTCTCGAACAGATGCAAAGCATCCACTCGAAGCGTTCCGCAGGCGCAATCTCTAAGTGAATCGAGCAGTTTTGTCAACGCGGCGTCCGGCTCCGGAAACTTGACCCTGCCCAGCGTCAAATGCGCCGCAAACTCGCGGTGTTCCGGATCGAACCCGCACTCCTGCATCGCCGTCTGCACCGCCCGCGCCAGCAGTTTCAGGCGCGCATCCGCATCGTGACAACCAACCCACAGCACACGGGGACGGTTGGCATTCGGGAATGCCCCTGCTCCGCCGACGGGCACTGGAAACGCTTCATGACCGGCGCAAACTTGCCCCAATGCCGCCGAGATGCCGGGTATCTTATCGTCGGGAACATACCCGAGGAACTGAAGCGTCAGGTGAACATTCTCGATCTTCACCCACGACACCTTCACGCCCAGATGCGCCCGTTTCATCCGCGCCTGCACTTCGCCCAGCGCAACGCGCAACTCCTCCGGCAGTGCAACGGCAATGAAAGCGCGGGTCACGCACCAGCCAATTCGAGCCAACGCTGGCGATACTGCTTGAGGAATGCCACGCCTTCCTCGGCGGGAACAGTCTTGCCGTGCTCGCACAACGTATAACGGTCGTAGCCGTGCCGGCGCATCAGCGCGAACAACTCCTGGTACGGATACTTGGGGTTGTTCAAGTCGTTGATGTGGCAGGAGAGAAGACGGTCCTTCAACAAGTCGAACGACCACTTCACGGAGCCGTCTTTCACGTCGGGAGCGTTGGAGTTCCAACAGACGCCGACGCTCCTGTTCGGGCAGGCGTCCATGATGGCGCGGATGCGCGTCGGCTCCTGCGTATCCTTGCCGTGGACTTCGAGCCAGATTTCAACGCCGTGGTCAGCGGCAACCTTGCCGCATTCAACCAACGCCGCACCGATTTGAGCGAGCGTCTTCTCTTCCGGAACGTTCTTCACCAGCCCGTTCGGGCGGACCTTGACGCCGCGCGCGCCGATGTCGGCGGCCAGTTTCACGAAGTCGGCGCAGTCGGCGATGTGCTTCTTCACGACCGCCGGGTCGGCGGAATGAAATTCGCACACCGATCCGAGGCCGACGATGGCGAGACCGCCGTCGGCGCAACGTTTCTTCACGTCGCGCCGCTGCTCGGCGGTGAGGCTCGGTTCGACGCCGTGTTTGTGCGTGGTGCGGAACTCGACGCCCTCGATCTTTGCCTGCCGGCAATTCTCGATGATGGTCGCGAGGTCCCACTGGGCGGCGACGTTGTAGGTCACCAGGCCGAGCTTGAGTTTCCGTTTCGGCGCGGCGGCGTGGAGCGCCGCCGGCGCCAGGGCCAGCGCCCCGGCGCACTTCAGGAAGTGTCGTCGGTTCATTAGACCTTTGCGGGCACCACGAATGGCGCGCGGTACTTGCGGGTCAACAGTTCGTTGGCGGCCTTGTTGTCGTCGAAGCGTTCGGTCTTCGGGTTCATCTTCAACCAAGGGCCGATGACGGCCTTGGTCGTGTCAATGTTGACGTCGTTGGCGGCGAGGTGCTCCTTGAACCGGCCGAAGGTCTCGGCGGCATCCCGGTTGCCTTTGATTTGTTCGAGGATTTGGCCGGGGGAGGCTTGTTTGCCGACGCGGTAGGAGATGTTCGCCGTGTGGCAGAGACCGGCCGAGAGATGACCTTGGAGGATCGGCCCGGCCTGGTCGGCGACTTTGCGGCTGCGGACGGCGCGGATGAAGTTGCCGAAGTGGTTGCTGTCTTCGACGAAGTCCATCACGACGCCGCTGGCGGCGCCGGCATCGCCTTTCTTGCCCTTTTCCTTCTTGGCTTTTTCCTTCTTACCGCCGCTGCCACCACCGCTTGGGAATTTCTGAACTTCTTTGCCGTCTTTATCGTAAACGATGGCCTGACTGTAGCTGGGGATCGTCATGTAGCCGTTCTCGCAATGGATGACGCAGCCGACGGAGGCGCCAAGGAACTTGTCCATGTTCTTCGCGCCGCTCTTTTCGGGTAGTCCCCGTACTTCAAAGATCAACGGTGTGCCGTCGTAGTCGTGGTACGCAATCTGTGTGTTGGGCGTTTCGGCGTCGTCCTCGTAGCCGAATCGTCCGCCGATACTGATGACGCGCGGGGAAAGCTCGTTGATGCCGAGCGCCCAGCGGCAGATGTCCATCTGGTGGACGCCTTGGTTGCCGATGTCGCCGTTGCCATAAGCCCAGAACCAGTGCCAATCATAGTGGATGGGGCCGTTCTTGCTGTTTCGACGGGGCGGATCTTTCGGCGCGGGACCGCACCAGAGATCGTAGTCAACGCTGGGCGGAATGGCTTGCGGGCCGGAAGTTTTGCCGATGCTTTCGCGGCGTTTGTAGCAGAGGCCGCGCGAGACGAGAACTTTGCCGAGGCCGCCTTTGCGGATGAACTCGATGCCTTGGCGCAGGCCGATGCTGGAGCGGCACTGCATGCCGGCCTGGACGATGCGTTTGTATTTTTCGGCGGCGCGGACAGCTTGACGTCCTTCGAAGACGTTGTGGGAGCTGGGTTTTTCGACATACACGTCCTTGCCGGCCTGGCACGCCCAGATGGTCGCCAGCGCCTGCCAATGGTTCGGCGTGGCGATGCTGACGACGTCAATGTCCTTGTTTTCGAGCAGCTTTCGGATGTCGGTGTAGCCTTGGACCTTCTGGTTCTTCTTCTCGAAACTGGCCACGCCCTTGGCAAGCTCGTCCGAGTCCACGTCGCACAACGCCACGATGCGCACGCCGGGCAAACCGCTGAAACCGCTGATGTGCGATTTGCCGCGGCCGCGGATTCCGACCACGGCGACGCGGATGTCGCTGTTGGCGCCGGCGGGGGCGGCCCATGTCCAGCGCGGGACGCTGAAGGCGGCTGCCGCGGTAATGGACGCGCTGAGGAATGATCGTCTGCTGATAATGGTGTTCATCTTGTTGTTCTCCGTTGTTTCGGGGGTTTATTTGGTCTTGGCAAACTCGCCATAACGTTCGGCAACGCGCCCCTGTTTCTCGTCGCCATCGTGGAAGACGAACCGGTAGCGGAACGTCGCGCTCTTGCCGGCGGCGATCTTCATGTCGCCCGAGCCGGCGGGTTTCTTCTCGAAATCATGCACGCCAAACGGGTTGGCGGCAAACAAGCCGTAATCGCGCACGTGCCACCACGTCGGGTAGCACGGATTCTTGGGATGATCGAACATGGCCACGCCGACAATCTTGCCGTCCACTGGCCCGTAATAATCAACCCATTTGGCGCGTTTGCCCCAGGTCTCACCGTCGCGCAGCCCTTCGCTGTTGACGATGCGGCCGTCGCCGGGCGCTTTTTTTTTCTTCTTCCCGTCTGTCACTGTCTTGGTAAGGTTCATCGTCTCCGCGAGACGGATGGCCATCGTGCCTTCCTTCGTGTCGCCGAACGTCACGTCGCCCTGCGACGCGATGAGCGTGATCTCGTAATCAATCATCCGCGCGTCGGCCGACGCATGGAACCGGAGCGTCCGTTCATCGGCGCACATCACTTTGCCGTCTTGCGCGACCCAGTTGTTGCGCGAAGAAATCGTATTCGGGCTTTTTTTCAGGAACTTCTCGTGAATGGTCTTGCCGAACTCTTTTTGTTCCGACCAGCAATCCACGCCGTTGACACTGCCGTGCGCGTACAACAGTCCCTTCTGATGGGGATGATCAGTGGAATCTTTGCCCGTGTCCTTCATCGGCCAGTCGCGCGTCATCGAAGCGCCGCTGGGGCCGATGACCGGATACAGGTACGGACGCGCAACATCCTTGTAATGATACTCGGTGAAAAGTTTGCCATCGGCTTCGACTCGCAGTTTGCCGTCGGTCTCGCGGATGGAAATGCTTTGAGCAACAGCAGACACCGCGAACAACAGAAGAAGGCTGAAAGTTTTCATCATGTGTGCATCTTGGCCTTTTCCGTCGCGGCTGGCAACAAATTTCAGCGATTATACGGATTTGGCGTCGGCTTGCCGGCGACGCCCTCGGCGGCGCCCTCCATCACGGAACCAGGCAGGCGGCTGACGCTGCCGACGGGTCTGCCGACATCCCGCGCGCCTTGGTGGACGCTTTCACAGCCGGCCATCAACGCGACGACGCCGACACAGAGAATCATGCGAATTGTAGTCATGGGGATCAATTGCCTCCTGAGCGGATGACGTCGCCCTGCGCGGCGGCGGGGTTGAGAGCGCCTTCCGGTTTGGCCTTGGCGAATTTCTCCTGCACTTCATATACTTTGATGAGACCCTTCTTCTTCTCTTCCGAGCCGAGCTTCTCGCCGGTGGTTGGATCCACCAACGCCTCGCCAACGCTGAACACGGTGAACGTCTCGCCCACCGTACAACCATTGCGTTCCCCGGCGTTGATGTAAATGTCGTCGCCGCTGACCCGGATGATGGCTCCCTGGTAGGGCACGTTCTTGAGTTTACCGGAGATATAGGCCACGGCGTTGTCAATGGCGAGCTGGGTCGCCTTGCCCAGCGGGGTCTTGCTGAAACCTTGCGTCCCGAAGTCCACGATGCCCACCGACACGCCGACGCCCATGCCGCCCGCGGTGGCTTTTCCCTCGACGCGGTGGGAATCGAGCACTTGGCCGGTGGTGCTGTCAATGAGGCGGATGATCAATCCCACGTGCGCTTCCTCGCGTTTGTTGGCGAGACGCACGCCGCCAATGCCGATGCCGGTGCCGCTGCCGGAGCTTTTGTTTTCAAACTCGGTGACAGATCCCTTGATGAGAATCTGCGCGCTGGTGATTTTGCCGGTCTGCGCGGTTTGCGACTTGGCGGCGCGTCCGCTGGCAGCGAGGTCCTGTTCGGCCATCACATCGCCGAGCGTCTGGCGCTCCAGCACGGTGAACTCGCCGCTCTTGATCAACGCATCCGTCAATTGATCGGCCATCCCGTCGTCGAGCGTCATCTGACCTTTCCACGAAGTCCTGTTCTCGAAACGGGACACGGCCACCGTCTTCTTCAAGCTCGCCCCGAACGCCGAGGACGCGACCACTATCACGCTCAAACCTGCCACCAACAATGTGCGACCATTCATGATCTGACTCCTTCTTGGTTTTGTTACCATCAATGGTACAACGTCGCCCCACCGAGTCAAGCACCGGCGGAAGAAGAGTCGGGAACAGTAGGTGGCAGATAGTAGGTGGGGAAGGAGACCTCACGGTCAGGCGAAGCGGCGCGGTCGGAAACCTGCGCCGAACTAGAGAGTACTCATCACGCTCCGCGTGATGGTTGCGAGGACGAACCTCACGCGGAGCGTGAGGAGTACTTTCACGCTGGCGGTGCAACGGTGCTTCCGCTACAATCCGTGCCGATGAAACTTTCCGAACGCAGCCGCATCGCCATTGTGCTTGTTGCCTTTGTGGCGGTGTTTATCGGGTTGTCTCTTTTCAGCTACACCCGCGAGTCGGCCACATGGGACGAGCCGCAACATCTGACCGCCGGGTACACGGCGCTGACCAAGCGCGACTTCCGGATTGACACCGAACATCCGCCGCTGGTCCGGATGTGGGCGGCGTTGCCCCTGGCGTTCTCGCGCGGCATCCGTTTCGATGAAGCGGGCCA
>VHCW01000009.1 GCA_016871575.1 Verrucomicrobiota bacterium | reverse complement strand
TGTTGGTGTTGCAAGAGTACTGGCGGAATGGTCGGTGGGCGCAACTGTTTCCCCACATGGGTTGTGCCAATCCCTCCCTCAACTGATTTCACCTTATGTGCCCCCCATTAAAAGTTGCCTTGCTCCCTTTGGCATAACGTTTGCTAAAGTCAGAGTTGATGTAACCCAGTCGCAGGACGAGAAAGAACAACAGCGAGAGGAAATCATGGACACAAGTGCAAATGAGCCTGAGGTTGGCATGCCATTGGATGCCGAGCAGCAGCTTCAACAACTGCGCAAGCAGTTGGAAATGCTCTATCAGAATCTTCGCACGGCGCGGCATGCGATCAACAACGACGTGGCGGTAATCATGGCAATGGCGGAATTGAGCCAGCGGAACCCTGCGCAAAGCCAGAAACTGGTCCAACTTTGCCTCGAAAAGGCGCCACAGATATCGGCCTCGATTGGCGGGTTCTCGGAATTGTTCAATGGCACATTGAATATGCAGCAAGGTTCCAGGAAGATCTAACCGCCGGTGTGGACAATTTTGGCGGAGAGGGAGGGATTCGAACCCTCGATACAGGCTTAATTCCCGTATAGCGGTTTAGCAAACCGCCGCCTTCAACCACTCGGCCACCTCTCCGCCCGTTGACGGACGCCTGTAACCTAGCAATCTCATCGCGGCTTGGCAAGCGATGAAAATGAAATCTCCTCCGATGGCAACGTTGACTTTCGGTGCTGTATTTGACATTCTTCACGCCGTCCGCCACCAATCATCCAGACGGAGGCACTTACAATATGCATTGGATAGACACGGCAGTATTTCTCGGTTTCATCGCCAGCGTCATCACCATCGGTTTGTGGAAGAGCGCCGGGGAAAAAACTCACAGCGAGCACGGGGCGAGCGACTACTTCCTGGCCGGGCGCGGGCTGCTCTGGTGGTTGATCGGGTTTTCGCTGATTGCCGCCAACATCTCGACCGAGCAATTCGTCGGCATGTCCGGCCAAGCCGCCAACTGGCTCGGCATGGCCATCGCCAGCTACGAATGGATGGCCGCCATCACGCTGGTCGTGGTCGCATTCGTCTTTCTCCCGACCTTTCTCAAAAGCGGCATCTACACCATTCCGGAGTTCCTCGAGTACCGGTACAATGTTTTTGCCCGCAGCATCATGGCCGTCTGCACCATGATCATCCTTGTCGGCGTTCCGACTGCTTCCGTCATTTTCTCCGGCGCGAAGGTCATCAGCGTCTTTTTCCAAGGCACGACACTTTTCGGCCTCGACCTCGGCAACATCACCGTTGCTTGCTGGATCATCGGCATCCTTGCCGCCGTCTATGTGTTTGCCGGCGGTCTCAAGGCTTGCGCGTGGGCCGACCTGATTCAAGGCGCGGCGTTGATCATCGGCGGAGCGATTGTGCTATGGCTGGCACTGCGCTACCTCGCGGCGGCTGATCCTGTCGCATTGGCCGCCACGGCGTCCGCTCCGGACATCACAGCGGAAAAATTGAGCAACGCTTCCGCGCTCTCCCGCTTCTGGGCATTGAACAACGCTCCCCTCCCTGCCGGCAAACTTCACATGGTGCGTCCCGCCAATGATCCTTCGATCCCGTGGACCGCGCTGGTCATCGGCTTGTGGATCCCGAATTTCTTCTACTGGGGCTTGAACCAGTACATCACCCAGCGCACGCTCGGCTCCAAGTCGCTGGCCGAAGGCCAAAAAGGCATCGTGTTCGCCGCTTTCCTGAAACTGCTGATCCCCTTCGTCGTCGTCATTCCCGGCATCCTCGCCTACAATCTTTTCCGTGACGACCTGCGCGGCGAAGCGATCCGGAAAAACGCCGCGGTCATTGCCGAATACGAGGCGAAAGCGGACAAGGTTTTCCAGTTC
This sequence comes from Verrucomicrobiota bacterium, assembly GCA_016871575.1. Taxonomy (GTDB): domain Bacteria; phylum Verrucomicrobiota; class Verrucomicrobiia; order Palsa-1439; family Palsa-1439; genus CAIKAP01. Next base: position 71,918 of record VHCW01000009.1, on the reverse strand, counting down.
AACGCCGACTTCGCCAAGGCCGACACCGCCAAGGCCGTTGAACTGGCGCGCTACAACGCCGCCAAGCTCGGCGCGGACGCTTCCAGTCTGTTGAACGATCCCGAAGGGCTGACCAAGTTCAACGAACAACTGGTCGCACAGGCGAAACTCCAGAGCCGCCCGGTCTCACGCGCGCTGGAAGGTTATGACTACGATGCCGCGTTCCCGACCATTCTCCGTCGGCTCCTCCCCCAAGGCAAAGCCGCCAACGGCCTCGCCGGGTTTGTGCTCGCCGCCATTTTCGGGGCCGTGGTCAGTTCCCTCGCGGCGATGTTGAACTCGGCCTCCACCATCGCCACGATGGACATCTACCACAAATTCCGACGGCGGGCCTCGCAGTACGAATTGGTCAGCGCGGGCCGCATGTTCACGGTGTTATTCGTGTTGATCGCAATCCTCATCGCGCCGCAACTGGGCAGTCCCCACTTCGGCGGCATCTTCACTTTCATTCAGGAATTCCAAGGATTCATCTCGCCGGGCATCCTGGCCATTTTCCTGTTCGGCCTGCTCGTCCATCGCGCGCCGCGGATGGTCGGCACCGTCGGTCTCATCCTCAATCCGATCCTCTACGGCGCGTTCAAGTGGTTCGTGCCCGGCGTCAAGGAATGGGCGTTCCTCGACCGGATGGCTCTCTGCTTCGGCATCATTCTGGTCGTGCTCACCATCATCACGCTGCTTCGACCGTTGCCCAAACCGGTCGAACTGCCCGTCAACCCCGCGATGGACATCACCGCCTCGAAAGGCGCCAAACGATTCGGTCTTGTTGTCGTCGGCTTGACCATTGCGCTGTATGCGATCTTCTGGTAACCCGGAGAACAACCATGAATCATTATCTCACACTGACACTCGCGCTCAGCCTTGCACTGACTGCTGGCTGCTGCAATTGCCGCAAACAATCGGGAGGAAAACCCATGACCATCAAACAAGAACCCTTTGGCACCACCAAGGACGGCAAACCCGCCATCCTCTACACGCTCCGCAACGCCAACGGCGTCACCACCCGCATCACCAATTACGGCGGCATCGTCATCAGCCTCACCGCGCCCGACCGCAACGGCAAGCTCGACGACGTCGTGCTCGGCTACGACAACCTCGCCGGGTATCTCCAGAAGACACCGTATTTCGGCTGTCTCGTGGGGCGCTACGGCAACCGCATTGCCAACGGCACGTTCACCCTCGATGGGCAAACCTATAACCTCGCCACCAACAACGGCCCCAACGCATTGCACGGCGGCATCGTCGGCTTCGACAAAGTGCTCTGGAAAGCCCGCCCGTACGAGTCCGACAAAGGTCCCGCGCTCGAACTCACCTACGTCAGCAAAGACGGCGAGGAAGGCTACCCGGGCACGCTCACCGTCACGGCGGTTTACACGCTGACCGCCGACAACGCTCTGCGCCTCGATTACACCGCCACCACCGACAAAGCCACCGTCGTCAACCTCACCCAGCATTCCTATTTCAACCTCGCCGGGCAAGGCAACGGCGACATCCTCGGCCATCAAGTCGTCATCAATGCCGACGCGTTCACGCCCGTTGACAGCACACTCATCCCCACCGGCGACATTCGCCCGGTCAAAGGAACTCCGTTCGACTTCACCACGCCGCACACCATCGGCGCGCGCATCAATCAACCCGACGAACAACTCAAGTTCGGCGGCGGCTACGACCACAACTGGGTCCTGGGCAAACCGCTCGCAAACGACCTCTTTCTTGCCGCCACCGTCACCGAACCGACCAGCGGACGGGTCCTCGAAGTCTGGACCACCGAACCGGGGTTGCAGTTCTACTGCGGCAATTTCCTGGACGGCACCATCACCGGCAAATCCGGCAAAGTCTATCAGTACCGCTATGGGTTTTGCATGGAGCCGCAGCATTTTCCCGACAGCCCAAACAAGCCGCTTTTCCCCACCACCGTCCTCCGTCCCGGCGACACGTACCGGCACACCATGATGTACAAGTTCGGCGTGAAGTAACGGCCGCCGCGGCGATCAGTATTGAATGGTGCGCTCTTGGGAGGCGGCGACACCGGCATTCATCCAGAGATGAACGCCAATCGGCGTGATGATCGCGCCACGGCTTCCGTCGGTCGTCTTCAACTTGTACGTGTCGGAGAAATTATACTGCGCCACAGGAACCTCTCGAACACCGCTTTCGGTGGTGACCCGCGACGTGACTGCGCCCGCATACACCAGCCACTGTTCCCGCTTGCGCGCATCTTTCAAGCACGCCTCGATGACAGCGTCCATGTTTTCCCATTCCAATTGCGGGGCGTTTCCGCGCAGAATATCCGCAAGCACCGTCTTGCCCAATGTCTCCGTCGGGGACACCAGCGAGATTTTTTCCGCAATCACGCGCCCCATGCCCGATTGCCCGCCGTACACGGGATCAGGACTCTGACAAAACCATGCTTCCACATTCACGTTGGCAGAACTGAAGACGCGATGCAGCGGTCCGGTGGGTTTCGCGGGGGCCGGCGGCGGGGGAACCGTTGCGCCGAGGCGAGGGCCGGACATTGCGCCCGTCTTGCTGGGGGGGCCGCCTTTCCGTTTTGCCTTTTCGGCATCAAGCTTCTTTTTCAAATCCAAGGCAGTGGGCGACTGCGCTTGTGTATCCTTTGGCTGGCCGTACCGGCCAACCATTTCATACTCGGTTTCCCAAAGCCGCGCCTCCACCGAAACGGCCAACGTCACGAGAATCGCACAAATCCATTTCATATTGCACCTTTCGACGTAATTGTATGTGTTGCGAAGCCGCCGTCAAGTGAAGTTCAATGACCTTCCGAACGAACAGGTGGCTTCGTCATTCCAAGTTCAATCTGCCTGGCTGGCGCCGTGTAGCGGGCCACGGAGATGAATTCGCGGACATGCTCCGCCGTCATCTCGGTTACGCGCCCCTTCGCGAGCAGGTCAGCCAACAAGGCGCGATTCAATAGCTCCCATTGTTCCATGCTGAGCGCAGGTGTGTTCATTTTCCAATTCTCTCGTGACCTGTCTTCAACGCATCCTCCACGATCACGAGCGCCAGTGTACACATTCCCCACGCCCGGTCAAGGCTGGCTCCTTGTGGCGATTGCGCGCGATCTGCGCCCGAACCCGCTGCGCCGCGTCACGGTTTTTGGACTTCCAACCGGTAAAACCGTTGCGCGGCAGATTCGGGCAACGTGTTCGTAAAGAGACTGATCGTGTCGGGAAGATTGACCGCACCGGGTAACAAGGTGAAACGCTATACGTCCTCACGACCAAGCATTAGCCGCTACTTCTTCTGCAACGCAGGATACGGTCGCCCGGCGATCAGGCGTTGGCCGTCGGAAAAACCTTCCAGCCGGCCGGCGAGGCGCTTCACGAGTCGTTCGCGCCACAGTTTCACTGCCGGCGCCTTCGACAAGTCGTGTTCCTCGCGCAAATCCTTGTCCAAGTCGAACAACTGTTCCGTGCCGTCATCGGGCCGCCAGATGTATTTGAAATGGCCGTCGGTGAGAGCGTGGAACGCCTGTTCCTTGCCGTAGCAGGGCGCGTGTTCGTAGTGCAGCCACTCGCGCTCGACGCGCCCTTCGCCGCGCAACACCGGCACGAGATTGCGTCCGTCCACGTTCCCCGGAATCTTGACGCCCGCTGCCGCCAACAACGTCGGCATGATGTCTTCGAGGCAGACCGGCTGGTTGCAGCGCGCGCCGCGTTTGAAGCCGAGCGACGCCGACCCGGCGATGATGAACGGAATATTGGCGGCGCCTTCATACGGCTCGCATTTGCGGAAGTAACCGTGATCGCCCAGCATCTCGCCGTGATCGGCGCTGAACGCGATGATCCACGCGCGCCCGGCCTTCTCGCTACGCGCCTTGAACTCGGCAATCAACGGTCCGAACTGTTCATCGAGATGTTCGATCAATCCAAAGTATCCGGCCTGCGCGCGCCGGAGCATATCGCCCTCCAGCCGGATCCGGTGCCCGTTCTTGCTGCCGGTCGGCGAGAGTGCCGCCCAATCCACCCAGTCGCCGCGCGCCACGGGCGGCAGGTTCTTTTTCAGAAACGCATCGAAAAACTTCTTTGGCGGGAACAACGGCGGATGCGGCGCGTAATATGATGAGGTCAAGAACAGCGGCTGCCCCGACGGTGTCTCGCGGATGACTTGACGGGATTGTTGGGCCACCCACGCGGTGGGATGCAATTCGTCGGCGTGTGGCCACGGCGCCGCGGGCCAGCGATTGCAGTCCACCTTCAACGTGTTGATCACATTGCGAATGCCACCGGATTCCGGCGCGGCTTTCTTCAGATACTCGTCGTAGTCGTCGCCACTGACGTAAGTCGAACCAAGGATTTGTTTCTGATAACCGCATGTGCCGCTCTTCGGGCCTTGGTGCATGTTGCGCCCGACCAGCACTGTGGCGTAGCCCGCATCGGCCAACGACCCCGGCAACGTCGGCGTTGTGATTAGCGGCGCGGCAAACCCGACGGAGCCGCTGGTCTGCGGATACAACCCGGTCATCAGCGCGAACCGCGCCGGAACGCACGAGGGCACGGTGGAATACGCCCGTCGGAACAGCGTTCCCTGTTTGGCCAGCGCGTCCAACTGCGGAGTGCGAACGACCGGGTGATCGAGGATCGAGAGGCAATCGCCGCGCATTTGGTCCGGCATGAGGAACAAGATATCCGGCCGCTCCACTGCCCACGTTGTGACTGAAACCAACACAGCGCCGAGAACGTTCAACAGTTTCATGATAGATGCGCGACTTTGCCACGCCGACTTTCGCCTTGTCAATCTCCGCCGCCAATGTCAGGAGTTTACGTCATGGACGGATTACCCAACAGCAAACACTACGCTTGGGCAGTGAAGACGGGCTTGATTGAGGTGTGGCGGCAAGACGGCCAGCTTTTTCTCAGGTCAGGCATGAACACACCGTCGGAGTCGCCCACGTGCTCGCTTACCAAGGAAGACGCGCTTGAGATCGCAACGATTCTTTACCATTTGGCCCAAGGCAGTCCCGGCTACTGACGAACGTTACGGCCGGCTGCGGCCTTTGGATTTTATTTCTTCGAGCTTGGTTGACATTTCCTTGACGATGTCGGGATGCTGGGCGGCGATGTTCTTGGTCTCGCTCAAATCGTCGGCAAGGTTATAAAGCTCGGTAGTTGCCGGGGCGCGTTTGCCGGCCTTCTTGCCTTTGCCACCACCAGCACCGGCGGGGATAAGTTTCCACACGCCTTTGCGGAAGGAAAGTATGCCGCCTTGCTCTACGAGGTATTCGCGGCCGGTTTTTCCGCCGAGAAGCGCGGGGAGGACGTTAAAGCTGTCGGGGCCGGCGGCCTCGATCAGTTTCTGGCCGGTCAGCGCGGCGAAGCTGGCGAGCATGTCAACGTGGCAAATGAGCGCACCGGAATCGCCGGTCGGAATGTGACCGGGCCAGCGGGCGATGAAGGGGACGCGAGTGCCGCCTTCGTAGGGGCTGCCTTTGCCGGCGCGGAGCACGCCGTTGTGCGGATGACCGTTGTTGGTCTCGACGGTGCCGGCGTTGACTTCGTCGGGGCCATTGGTGTCGAGGACGCCGCCGTTGTCGCTGGTGACGATCAGTAGCGTGTTGTCTGCGAGTTTCAGTTTGTCGAGGGCATCCATCACGCGCCCGATCGTCGCGTCGAACGAGTGGACGTTGTCGCCGCGGATGCCGGCCTGGCTCGTGCCGCGGAAACGTTTGTGCGGAACGCGCGGGACGTGGATGTCGTGCGTGCAAAAGTAGAGGAAGAACGGTTTACTCTTGTTCTTCTCGATGAAGGCGATGGCCTTGGTGCCGAGCAGGTCGGCCATTTCGTCGTCCTTCCAGAGCGCGGCCTTGCCGCCGACTTGTTCGCCGATGCGCGGGATGCCGTTGACGAACGAGCGCGGTTCGCCGCGTTTGACGGAGTAGTCGAGCTTGATCGGGTCTTTGGGGTCGAGGTTGACGACGCGGTGGTTTTCGACCCAGACGCACGGGGTCCGGTCGCCGGTGGCGGGCAACAACCACGCGTAATCGAAACCGATTTCGAGCGGGCCGGGTTTGATCTCGGTGTTGTAGTCGGTGGGCGTGGTGCCGAGGCCGAGGTGCCATTTGCCGACGACGCCGGTGGTGTAGCCGGCTTGTTTGAGCATCGAGGGAACGGTGACGCGGCCCGGTTCGATGATGAGTCCGGCGATGCCGGGGAGGATGCCGGTTCCTTGCTTGCGAAATGCGTATTCGCCGGTCATGAAGGCGTAGCGGGTCGGCGTGCAGACCGCCGCCGGTGAATGGGCGTCAGTGAACCGACGGCCTTGTTTGGCGAGACGGTCAACATTCGGCGTCTTGATTTTCGTCGCGCCGTAGCAACTGAAGTCGCCATAGCCGATGTCGTCGGCGAGGATGAAGATAATGTTCGGCTTGTCGGCGCCGTTAGCGACGGCGCACAGGCAGAGAATGGCAATGAGTGTTTTCATGATTCTACAATCCTATCACGGAATAGACGACGTCTTGAAGGACGCCTTGTTTCTTCAGTGCGGTGACAATCGGATCCAGCTCGCTCGGCGAGCCAGCGACGAAATAGGTCCAGACACCGCGTTTCTCCTCCATCTGCTCACACGTCAGGAACGCCTCGCGTCCCGCCACGTCGCGCGGCGTCAATCGCCGGGTCACGCGGATCACGGCGCTCTTGCGCAGGCTCTCGGAGTCGTAGGGACACTCCTCCAGCGAGATGACTTTCGTCAATCGCCGGACGACGCGCACCATCTCGTCCTTCTCTGTCGGCGTGCACCAGAACGTCACCACGATCGTGCCGTCGTGTTCGGGCGAGAAATTTCCGCCGTGCCCGACGACGGTGTCAATCGAGACCGCGCGGTTGGAGAACGCCGACGCGATGCTGGTCAACGCGCCCGAACGGTCGGCCACGCGGACGCGGAAGACCCAGTGTTGTTTGTCGCGATCATTGGAACTCATGGTTTCTTTTTCCTGTCTGTGGGCGGAGCGTAGCGGCGCGGTTTCTCCGTGCCGTCGAGCACGCGCCCGGCGGCGACCGCCATCCGTTCCATCTCCGTCGTTTGCTCCAGCACGAACATCGGCGCGAGGTGCGACACCCGGTCCTTCAACCCGCGCACGACCAACTCCGACCGCGCCAGTCCGCCGGTCAGCGCGATCCCCTCCACGTCCGGCCCGGCGGCAACGCACATGGCGCCGATGGCCTTGGCGATCTGGTAGATCATCGCGTCCACGATCAACTTCGCGTGTTCATCGCCGGCGGCGATTCGTTTCTCGATGTTCTCCATCCGGTTGTCGCCGAGATACGAGCGCAACCCGCCGCGCAACGTCAACTCCTCGAACAGTTGTTCCTTCGTGAACCGGCCGCTGTAGCACAGTTCGACCAGCTCGCGCGTCGGCAACTGGCCCGCACGTTGCGGCGTGAACGGTCCTTCGCCGAGCAACGCGATATTGCTGTCCACGATCTTACCGGCGCGCACCGCCGCGATGGTAAACCCGCTGCCGAGATGCGCCACGACGAGATTGACCTGACCGACCGGCAACCCGATCTTCTCCGCGACCTTCTCCGCCGCGCCGTGAACGCTCAACACATGCCCAACGCTCTGGCGCGTGATGCCGGCATAGCCGGAGACCTCAGCCGCCGGCGAAAACTCATCCACCATCACCGGGTCCACCACAAACGCCGGGACGTCGAACCGCTTTGCGACTGCTGCAGCGAGCGGAATTCCGAGATTGGACGCGTGCTTCCGCTCGGCGCGTTCAGTGATCGCCTTTACCATCGCCGCGTCCACGCGATAAACACCGCCAGCCATCTTGTTCTTCGGGCGCGGCAGAAACCCGCCGCGGCCAATGACCGCGTCCACCGCGCCGATGTTGTGCGTTGCGAGGAAACGTTCGATCTCCGTGCTCCGGTCCTCGACCTCCGGCGCGTGCGCGACCTCAACCTCCTGTGCCATGCGTCCGCCCTCGAACAGCGCCAGCTTCGTCGAGGAAGCGCCGGGATTAATGATGAAGACGCGGTATTTCCTCCCGGCAACCTTCACCGGCGCGGTGGCGCGTTTCATCGGCAAATACTCGGCGGCGATGCTGCACAGCGCGACCGACTGGAGTTTCGTCTCGACGTTGTCGGCGCGCGACAGAATCACGTACGGCACCGAGACGCCGACAGTGATGCCGGCGAACGTGCCGAGGCCGTATTTCACCGTCTCCATCATGACCTTGTAGAGGATGTTTGCAGCGTCAATGCTCGGGCAAACGAGGATGTCGGCGTGCCCGGCGACTTCGTTGCCGGGCATTCCTTTCAGCCGGACCGATTCCTCACTGACCGCGAGGTCGAACGACAACGGCCCGTACACCACCGCGTCCGGCCAGCGCCGTCGGGTGAGCGCCTCGGCCAGTTTCGTCGAGGGCAACGAATCAATCACCTTCTCGTTGGCCGAGAGCAACGCGACGCGCGGCTGTTCGATGCCGAGGATGTGGCGCGCCACGTCCACCGCGTTCTCGATCAAGCCGACCATCCGCCCGTAGTTGCAGACGGTCGTCACGCCCGGGTCGGTCAACAACATCGGGCGCCCGCCGCGGACCGGCGCGAGATCAAACATCGTCACGAGACTGATCGTCGGGCGCACCACGATCTTCAACATCGCCCGATTCAACACCGGCGTGGAGATGTTTCCCTTCAGGATGATGTCGGCGCGGCCTTGCTGCTGGCATTCGACGACGCGCGCTGCCGTTTCCTTGTCGCTGCTGGTGGCGATGATGTCCTCGGCGCGCACCGAGATTCTCACTTCCTTCAACGCGCGGCGGATCCGCTGGCCGTCGCCGACGAGGATGCAGCGGTCCACGATGCCGTGGTCGCGCGCCGATTCAACGAGCCGGATGTCCTCGGGTCGGTCGCCGCCGGCGATGACGACGGTCTTCGGGCGCAACGCTCCCGCCACGACGACGAGATCGGAGACGCGTTCGATTGTTAGCGGATGCAATTTGTTGTCCTCCACACGTGCGGCGCGAAGCCTAACGAACGTCACCGCACAACGCAAGCGATTCATCAAGGCTACGCAACGCAGATTCGGTGGTCACACGATTGATTGCGCTGCCGCTCTTCGGTACAGTCTGGGCAATGCAGAGTCTCAAAACCAAAGCGCGCGAACTGCCAAACAAACCGGGCGTCTATCTGATGCGCGACCGGCTGGGGCGCGTCATCTACGCCGGTAAAGCCCGGTCGTTGCGCAAACGGGTCAGCCAGTATTTTCAAGCGTCACGCAAAATGCGGTGGAATCCGAAAACAGCGGCGTTGATTGACTCGATTGCCGATTTCGAGACGTTCACCGTCAAGAGCGAAGCCGAAGCGACACTTCTGGAAGGCAAACTCATCAAGGAGTTCAAGCCGCACTACAACGTCCTGTTCAAGGACGACAAACGTTTCCTGCTGGTCAAGGTGGACATGCGCGAGAATTATCCGCAGTTCAAGTTCGCCCGGCTGAAGAAGGACGATGGCGCCCGCTACTTCGGGCCGTTCGCGCACGCGACCGCCGTGAAACTCGCGATGCAGTGGATTCGCAAGAAATACGGGGTCCTCATCCAAGGCAAGGGCGGCGCGCCGAAAACCAAGGACTTGAAATACTCGAACTATCTCGTCCCGGTGCCGCTCGCCGATATGCCGCGCGAGGAATACCTGCGACGGGTCGCACTGGCTTGCGGATTCCTGGAAGGCGGCAACAAGGACGCGCACGACGAAATCGAGTCGCAGATGCGCGAAGCGGCGAAACTGCGTCAATTCGAGAAGGCAGCGGAACTGCGCGATGTGCTCCACAGCCTGCGCGACATCGCCCGCACAGCGCGGGAGCGAAAGTTCGCGCGCAATCTCTCGCCGAAGATTGATCTCACCGGCGAAATGGCGGAGTTGCAGCGCGTCCTCGGTTTGTCGTCAGTTCCATCTCACATTGAAGGATTTGATATTTCACACATCAGCGGCACATTGTCCGTGGCCTCGACGGTCTGTTTCCGCGACGGCAAACCGCACAAGGCGCATTACCGCCATTACCGGATCCGCACCGTGACGGGCAGCGACGATTTCGCATCCATCGCCGAGGTCGTCGGGCGGCGTTATCGCCGGGTGCTCGACGAAGGCGGACGGTTGCCGGACCTGGTGATGGTGGATGGCGGCGCGGGACAACTGAACGCGGCGCTGGCGGCGCTGACCGCGCTGGGAATCACGGAACTTCCCGTGATCGGCCTGGCGAAACAATTCGAGGAGATTTACCGTCCCGGCGAAACCCAGCCAATCCGTTTGGAACGCGCTTCCCCTGCCCTGCACTTGGTCCAGCGCTTGCGCGACGAAGCGCATCGGTTTGCCAACGCCTACCACCAAACGCTGCGAAAGCGGCGGATTCAGGAATCGGTGCTCGATGAATTTCCGGGCCTTGGCGAAAAACGGAAGCGACTCCTGCTGCAGCGGTTCGGTTCGATCCAACGCCTCCGTCAGGCCACTGAGGAGGAAATCGCCTCAGTGCCGGGCATCGGACCGAAACAAGCGGCAGCGTTGCGAACATTTCTGGCCGGAAATGCGCAACCGGTTGGCGATGCAGGTTAGAACACTCACGGTTGTCGCTATTGCCTTTGCAACCGAGACATCGCGTCGGCGTAGCGTTTACCAAACTCGCGCAGCGATGGCGCGTCAAAGTGAACGTCATCACCCTTGTGTTTCAGCCCTTTGGACTCAACCACAGCCGCGCGTGCCACACGCTTCGGCAATGACGCAATCTGTTCGTTGACCACCGGCCAGAAACTCGGCTTGCCCGACTTGTCTTCCCGCTTCAGGAACTCGCCGAGCTTGCCTGCCACAAACGGCGCGTCGCCAGCGCCGAGATCAGAGCGCAAGTCACTGACCATTTTCGCCAGCCGTTCACCGTAGCTCCGCGCCTTTGTTTCGGTGACGGAATCGCTTTCGCCTTGATGCCAGAGAATGCCCTTGAGCGTGCCGTCCTTCATCGCAAGTTGCGCCCGTTCCAACGCCTGTTGGTAGAGGTCGCCGCCGTTGCACCAGCGTTCCAACGGCGTGCCGCCCACTGCGCACGGAATCAGCCCGATGGTCACGCCCGGCGCCGCGTCGGCCATCGCGCGAGCGAAGCTCGTTCCGAGTCCGACACCGGCTATGGTGGGTTTGTCGAAGTGTAACGGGTCAACGCCGGCCGCCCACGCATTCTCCTTCGTGAACTTCAGGATGCGGTCGCTCGACACGGCATACTCCGGCGCAATCTTGCCGCGCCCCGCCATGTTGGACTGGCCAATGAGCAGGTAGAGATGAAACCGGCCCTTTCCCGGTGAATCCGAGGCATGAGCCGTAGCGAGTGTCAATGCAAGGACGAGAATAAAATGACTCATGGTGTTGCAAGCTCCTTGAGCATTTCGAGGAGGTGATCGGTGATGATGACGGAGGCGTCTTCCTGAACGCGACAGGTGCCGAGCCAGGTTTCGTAGCCGCCGAGCTTGTGTTGTTCGGGCGTCGGTAGATAGCCGTGCTTGGCGTTGGCGATGCTGATGACCATGGTGCGCGGGAACGGGCTGCGCTTCTTCAGGTCAAGACCGATCTCCACGAACACCTCGAACGGAATGGCGCAGATCGCAAAATCACCAATCCGTATCGCCTGCAACTGCACCGTCAAGGTGTCCTCCGCACGCTCGGCGGCACTGATGGTGCTGTGCGCGTAATTCTCGGCACGGTTCGGAAGTTTCTGGCGATCTGCTTTCTTCATGGCGAGCACGGCCTTGGCCGCCGCGACCTGTTCGGGCATCGGACGCCGGTTGCGGAGCGTGATCTCGCGCTCAATCATGCCGAGACGGACGTCGGGGTTGTGCTTCTCGATCTTCCGGAGCGCGAGCCAAGCCGCGTCGGCGGCTTTGCTGGCGACGATGCGAATCTGCTCGAACGGCTCGCGCGGCGGCCGGGTGACGAGGAACGGAATGTTGTTGATGTCGCCGGAAGCGCCGTTCGACATCATCGCAACGAAGTTCGTGTCGCCGTTGACGCGCGAGGGCATGAGACGAGCGAACTCGCCGAAATAATCCGCCGACACCTTTCCCGGAGGTCTGCCGCCGACATAATGCAAGGCATAATTCGCAAGCAATGCGAGCGGCTTGCGTCCCTTCGGGTCTTTCACCGAGAGCACGGTGATGTCGGGATCGGTCGGCCCGGCGGGCCGGTCGAGAACATCGGGATTCGTGCCGGGATTCGTCTTCACCTGGTCCAGTTTGCCGAACGGGTTGAGCGGCATCTTGCCGGGCTTGAGGAACCACCGGCGGTTGAACACTTCCTCCGGCAACGGATGCACCCCCACACCGACCGATGCAGGTTGTAACGCGGCGTGGGCGCGAATAATGGACTCGGCTATCCCTTCCACCAACAACTTGCGGTACGCGGCGGCGGGAGCGCTGTTGGTGGAGTTCGATGACGGCGCCGAGTGGCTGTGCGTTCCGCACACAAGGACTTTGTCCGGCTTGATGCCGCACCGCTGCGCGGCGATGGCTTTCGCGTCATCGCACGTTTCGCGGGCCACGCCGAGGTTGTCCACCACGACCACCGCGAGCGTGGTGACGCCATCGTCGAGCACCAGCGCGCGGGCGTGGAGTGGGTCATTGACTCCGTCTGCCATGTTCGCGCTGAATCCGCCCGGCATGTTGATCGGGAACTCGCGCGGCGAAACGTCCACGGCAGCAGCCCCGGCGCGAAGCTTCGAGGCGGCATTGACGGAAACCGCCAACAGCAAGGCAATCACAGTTGTCAGGATTGTTTTCATGTTTTATTCGATGGGGATTTTCAGCGCCTGCATCACGCCTTTGGTGTAACCGAGGGCGAACAGGCGACCGAGTGATTCGTAGCCCGGTTGTTCGTTGCTCTCACCGGCCATCGTCGGAACGTGGTCAACGCGAACGGGGCCGGTGTAGCCGAGGTCGTGGTAAAGCTCAAGCATCGCAGGCATGTCAGTCGGACCGTCGTCGTGGAAGGTTTCTTCGAACCGTTCCGCCGTGCCGCGCACGTCGCGGAAATGGACGAAGAAAATCTTCCCCTGCCCTGCGAAGCGTCGCGCCCACGCAGCGACATCGCAGCCCATGAGCTTGAAGTTTGCCTGACAGAACGTGACGCCGTTGTTCGGGCTGGACGCAAGCGACATGGCGCGTTCGAAATTTTCCGGCTTGTAAAGGATGCGGGCGATGCCGCGCAGCTTGGGCAACGGCGGATCATCGGGATGCATGCCCATGCGCACACCGGCTTTTTCAGCGACGGGCATGACGCGGCGAATGAAGTAAGCGTAGTTGTCCCACATGCGTTCCTCGCTGACTTCACCGGCATCGGTGAGCGTGGCGGGCACGTCGGCGACATCGAACCGCGACGTGAGCGCGCCGCCGCGCGTTTGCACATCACCGTGCGTGCGATGCCAGCCGATGCCGGCCATGAAATTGTAACAGAGCAACGGGATGCCGAGTTCGCCCATGTTGCGGAGCATCTGGCAATAGCGGTCGATGTCTTCGTCGCGCCCATCGAGGCCGAGCTTGATCCGTCGCATGTCGAACTCATCGCCTTCGAGTCCGTAGAGCATGAACCCGGCGTCGGTAAACCGTCGTTGGATGGTTCGCAACGCGTCAATGTCCCACGGCGGGTTCAGGCCGGTCAGTTCGGGCGCGCACTTGCAGATGGCGTAGCGCACGCCCATCTGCCGGGCGAGTTGCCAGAGGCGGTTGGGCGCAGCAGGCAAGAACTCAGCGAGTTTCATTTCGCGATGCTCACACGTTTGGCCTCTGCGTTCCACGCGCTGACGGTGAGCGTCGGCTGCGCACGCTGGCCGGGGTCGCGCCAGAGAACCTCGATCTGAAGTTCACGCTCCTCGTCGGGCGCGAGCCAGAAGAAGTTGTCGGTGGCGTAGAACGCGCGCTTGGCGCCTTCGATGTCGAGCCGCGTGTTGAAGGCGGGCTTGCCGCCGGTGTTCTTGACGCGCACGCGCAGTTGGCGGCGGTCGGCGGCGAGCGGCTTCTGCTCGACGAGCAACGCCGTCAGCAAAGTCGGCTGCGCCGCGGTCTGCGGTTTCAGCCACGGGCCGTTGTCGAACGCGAGCGCGGGCTGCGGTGTCGCCCGGTATTTGCTGCGGAATGCTTCGTCGCTCATCCGCGACAGGCAACGCGGCCAATAAACCGAGCGCGAGACGAGTTGGCCGCCGCCGGCGCGCAGTTCGGCGACAATGAAGAAGAACCTGTCGTTGAGGCTGTCGGGAATCGTGAAGCTGCCGAAGTCGAGCGCGGCCACCGACGGGCCGGGCTGGAGGCTCACGGGTTGCGTCTTGCGCCACAGCGATGCGAAACCGGCATCAAGGATTTCCACCGATGCCTTCAGTCCCTTTCGGGCGGCGGCGGGCGCGTGAGTGACGTGGACGGCGAGCGGCACTTGTTCGCCTCTGGCCCACATCAGTTCCGGCAGTTTCACGAGCACATGCGTCGGCTCATAGGTGCGCTTGAGGAAATAATACGGTGCGGTCGGCTGGCCAAAACCGTCCACCAGCATGATGGCGATGACCGGCCACGGGCGCTTAAAGACCCACGGCATCAGGCCGGCGGTGACCGGATAGTTTGCCTGCACGTGCTCGGAGAAGATTTGGTAGAACTCGCCCGCGCCGATCTGTGTGCCTTCGGCCAGCGCCTCCAGCGATGGCGCGCTCATGTCATCAATGTGCGACGCGCGGCTGAGCATCCGCGGGACACGGCTCGGACTGTATTCGACAAAGTGATGCATCAGTTCCGGATGCTGCGACGGAAAGGTCTTCTCAAACATGCCGGCGAGTGGTTTGTCGAGTTCACTCGCGGCCACCGTCTCTCGGATGCCGGACGGCTCCGGGATGTTGTGCATGCCGGTCTCGGCGATGAATGGCACGAGGCGATAGAGTTTCCCATACCACGTGGGATCCATGTCGGGATAGGCGTGCAGGCTGCCGCCGTCGGGGCTGGTGCGCCGCATCGGCCGCGTCGGGTCGAAGTCGGCCACGCAACGCTCGAAGATGCCGAGGGTCGCCGCGTTGCCGAGCGAGTAGGGATTGAACTCGTTGCCGCCACACCAGAGCGCGAGCGACGGATGGTTTCGCAGGCGGAAGATCGTCTGCATCACCTGCGCCTCCCACACGTCCTGCGGCCACTCCGCCGTGTCGCGGTTGCCGATGGGGAAATCCTGCCAGACCATCACGCCGAGTTCGTTGCAGGTGTCGTAAAACTCCTCCGTCTCCAAAATGCCGCCGCCCCAGATGCGGAAAAGCTGGATGCCAGCGGCCTTCGCCGCGCCGATGAGCCAACGGTACCGCTCGCGCGGCAGGTCGAGCAGAATGTCGGCGGGCATCCAGTTCATGCCTTTCACGAACAGCGGACGGCCGTTGACGACGAACTGCCAGTCGGCCCAGCGGTCGGTGGTGCGCGGGCCGGGCGTCGGCGTCGTTCGGATCGTGCGGATGCCGAAGTCGAACTCCAACGCGTCCTCGGCGTTGCCCTCGCGGATGAGCGTGAGTCTGGCACGGTAGAGATTCGGCTCGCCCATGCCATTCGGCCACCAGAGTTTGGGTTTGGCGACGGTGAATGACTGCTTCACGAAGTTGCGGCCCGCAAAGGTCTGGAGCGGGTAGGTTTGGTCGAAGGCGATCTTGCCG
The DNA here is from genome assembly GCA_016871575.1 of Verrucomicrobiota bacterium. Classification (GTDB taxonomy): domain Bacteria; phylum Verrucomicrobiota; class Verrucomicrobiia; order Palsa-1439; family Palsa-1439; genus CAIKAP01. The sequence goes on along the minus strand of VHCW01000009.1, from coordinate 56,228 downwards.
GAACCCTTCTCCGCGAGTTCCACGCGCAACGCAAAACGCGACTTGCTGGGCTGTGAGCCGGCCCAACCGCGCGAGCCATCCACCAACTGCGCGTTCTTCCACGGATGCAGGCTCAACTCCAGCGAGTGCGTGCCCGCAAACACCTCGGCGCCAAGCGTCAACCTCGCCGCCGTTTCGTCCGCCGCCTCGGTCATCAGGAACGGCCGCTCCAAGTGGCCCAGCGGCACGATCTCGATGCGCGCGCCGCGCCACATGCCGAGCGGGAAGAACATCTCGCCACCCGTGCCACCGGCGATGACCCATGGCTTGATGACCGCGCCCTCCGGCCCGCGAGGCTTCCAAGTTTTCTTGTTGCCAAAGTTGCCGGCCTTCACCTCGACGACGAGTTCGTTCGCCGCGCCGAATTTCGCGTGCTTGCTGATCTCGATGTCAGGCCCGCCAAACATCCCTTCATGCCGGCCCAGTACTGTGCCGTTGAGCCAGACGCGCGCGAAATAATCAATGCCGTCGAAGCAGAGAAACGCGCAGCCGTCGCCTTTCTTCGGCGGCAACTCAACCGTGCGCCGGTAGTACCAGACCTTTTGGTCCACCCAGTCATACTGTTTCGAGTTCAGGTGTTCGTAGGGATGCCCGCACTTGCCCGCGCGCTGCAACGCCCACTGCACCGTGCCCGGCACCCGCGCCGCGAACCAGTTGGTCACTGTTTTCAGTTCCGCCGTGTCGCGCACCTCCGCGTCGCGCCAGCCAAGTTCCCACGGCCCGTCGAGCGCGATGTGCTGCGCGCCAGCGCGCGGCGTGATGCGATAAGGCTGCCAGAGGCTGCCGACGACATTCGTCCGCGACGCCGGAGCGGGCGCGGCGTCGGCTTGACATGCGACGGCGAGCGTGACTGCCAGAAGAAGGGCGATTCGTTTCGTCATCGGTTGATCATTTTGATTTCGCTTCGTGGATGTAGTCCTTCGGGAAACACAGCTTTGTAGCGACCAAGATCAGCGCGCCACCCGCCAGATAAACGAACGCCAGCGACGACAGGCCGATGCTGAGGTTGACGTGTTGCTTCACGTAGCCCAGCAGCACCGGCGAAGTGGCGCCCACGGTGAAGGCGCAACTGAGCATCAATCCCGTCGCCGACGAACGGTAGCGCGGCGGAATCACGTCGAAGAGCGCGGCGAAGAGGTTTGAGTCGTAGATGCCGCGGAAGAAACCGAAGGCCGCCAGCGCCACATAGACGATTGTGAGGTTGGACGATGCGCCCATCAGCCAGATGAACGGCGCGCCGAGCAGCAGGCCGAGGTATTCCATTTCCATCCGGATCGTCCGCCGTCGGGCGGCCAGCCGGTCGGAAACGCGCCCGCCCACCATCACGCCGATGAACGCGAAGATATAGTGCCACAACATCGAGTGCAGTGCGGCGTCTTTGACGGAGAGATGGAATTTCTCGTGAAGGAACGTCGGCATCCACGTCATGTAGCCGATGCCGGCGAACACCATCCCGCCGAAGGCGAGGCTCAGGAAATACAACGTCGGCGTGCGCAGGACGTTTCGCAGCACTTCACGCAACGACGGGGCGTCGCTTTGCGCCGTGGCGGGAGTGAAGTCGTGCCGTTCATTTCGCAACCGCATCGCCACCACCACCGCCATCAACACCCCGAATGAGCCGAACACGTAGAAGGTTGACCGCCAGCCGTGCGCTTCGCCGACCCAGCCGGCAATCCAACTACTGGCCACGATGCCGACGTACAGCGCGCTTTGATGCACGGCCATCGCTTGCGCGCGGGTGTTCTGGTGATACAGGCCGATGAGCGAATTGGCGGCGGGATAGTAAAACGCCTCGCCGCCGCCGGTCACCGCGCTGCGAAACAACAGCAACATCAGCACGCTCGTGCTGAAGCCGGTGCAGAGCGTGCCGGCGCTGAACGTCAGCAGGCTCAGGCAGACGATCCATTTCTTCGTGACGAAATCCCCCAGACAACCGGCCAGCGGCACAAACACGCCGTACACCAAGGTGAACGCAGTGACGACCATCCCCAACTGGACATCGCTCGCTTGAAAGTCGGCTTTGATCAGCGGCAGGACCGCGTTGAAAATCTGACGGTCGCCCTGATGCAGGAAAAACGCGATCCAAAGAAGCGCCAGCATCTCCCATTTGTAGTATCGAGGTTGATTGTTCATGGCGGGTTGAAGGAGAACTCTATCACACAGACGGCGCGCGAAGGCAACTCCAGCCGGACAACAGGATTGCGAAGGTCAAAGCGACCAATGCGTTTGCGGCCGGTCGCGTCGGCGTGAAAGATTGCGCAGCCGGTTTTCAAGCCGTATGCGTTTGCGTCAATCGGCAGGCGCAGATTCAGCTTCTCGTCGCTGATGCTGGCCAGCGCGATCCCCATGTCGCCGTCGGGCGCGCGCCACGCGCCGGCCAATGCCACGGGATAAGTTCGCCTGGACTCTTTCAGCAACGTGTAGCTTCCAACCTTGCAGACATCAATCTCCTCCTGCGGCACGTTGAGCGGCGGCGGTCGAAGCCATGTGCCGTGGAGAAGATATTTGAGCGATTTCATGCGCGTGCGAACCATGCGGTTGACAAAATCCATCTCCTCCGCGCGTTCCTTCAGCAGCGACGGCAGGAAGTTGGCCTGCATCGGTTGCATCCCCCAGACAAACGTGCGCGCATGATCAAGATAGAACTGCTTGGAAAACTTTCGATCCAAGAGCGCCAAGCAGTTTGTCGGCGCGAGTTCCTGCGGCCATTTCTCGTCGTAGGGCGGATACACCAATCCGGCCATGCTGCCGAAGACAACGGTGTGTCCATGATAGACCGCTTGAAAAAACGGAATCGGCTCCCACACCAGCGACCCGCCAATCCGGTCGTGGCTCACGCTCAGTGCCAAGGTCATGTCAATGTTTCCCATCCACGGCTCGCCGCAGAATTCGCCGCCGAGGCCAACGGGACCTCGCCTTGAGCTGCGGTCGCGAATCTCCGTTGCCAGCATCGCCAAGCCGTCCGTCCAATACCGGCCCGGCCCCAAGATGTGGCCGTGGCTCGGATCGTAACAACTCGCCATCACACCGACTTGATCCATGTAAATGCCGGCGGGTTTCAAGCCGCAGAGGACTTCGCCGGCGATGCCGGCGTATTTGTCGCGCCAAAACCGGGTGCCGATGCACATCGGCGCGCACGGCGCTTTCATGAAGACGTTATAGATTTCCGTCCGAATCTTGCCGTCTTTTCCCTTGACGGCGTGAACCTCGGCGGACTCATTCGTCCAACTTTGCGTCTGTGTTCCCCACAAACGCTGGTTCATGTAGAGAATGGCGCGCACGTCCTGCCGCTCCGCCGCTGCCAGCGCCGTCTTGAACGAATCGACCCCTTCGCGCGGCGGCAAATATTCCGGAAATCCGGCGTCGTAGGGGCAACTATGCCACCAGTGCCAGAGGATGCTCACCGGCGCTTGCAGGTGTTTCCGAATCATTTTTGCCGGTTCCAAAACCTGTTGCGAACGTCCGCGATTCCACAACCACAGCCCGGTTTCCGAGACCCAAGACGGCGTCAGCCCTCGATGAAGGCGCCCGCGTGCAGCGACGTGTTTGGCCGTCGGCGATTCACGATACATCTGTGCCGCCGTTGTCCAGTCGCCGTGAAACGATCCGAGCACCGCTGCGAACGGGAGGCGAAATTCCGTCAACCCATCGGCCTCTTGCTCCGGCTCGTGCACGACTTCAAAATGAACCTGCCCTTTTCCGTCGCCCCAAGCAGCGAATTCCTTGCGGTAGCCCTCGATGTCCTCACAGGCCGCATAGAAACCGGGGCCGTCTTGCTGATAAAAAGCCAGACACTGCACCGACAACGGGCGCGGATACGCCCATGCGATTCGCATTCCCTTCTTGGTCGTTCCCTGCAACAAATCGCGCGGGTTTCGAGTGAAGACGCCCAATTCTCTGGGCACAGCAAGAATTTCATTGGGACGTTCGCGCAGACCGCAGACTCGCGGAAACCGGATCTGTGTGAGCGGAAGGTGTTTCGGCTTGGTGACCGATAATTCCCATCGGCTGGGGCGCACCGAAACTTCCACGCGCAGTTGCTCTCCAACCCTGTCCCAAACCAACCGCACGCCGCCGGCGAATCGCTCAATCTTCGGCGCTCCAGCGCGCTCGGCGCTCAACACTTGGTTTGTGCCGGCTGAGATTTGCCACAGCCCAAACATCGCGGCACCATCCGCAAGCTGGTTGTAACCGTCTGCGAGTCCAACCAATTCGCGCAAGACGCCAGTGGACGGGTCGAGGCCGATTTGCAGTTTGTCATCCGCAACGCGAATCAGCGGAGAATCGGCGCCAAACGCCGACGAAACGAACAACAACAGCAAGACCCCTAAGACCAACGATGCCGGTGTTCGCTTCATGCCCTGCGGGACTACACCTTGTCGGGAATCTCGTAGCCCTTGCGATAGGTGTCTTTGATCCGCTTGGTGGCTTCGGGATTGTCGAACGTGTTTTTCTTCTCGTTGTAGTTCAGCGCCACGTTGCCGATCTTGTGGGCGATGTTGCCCATGTGCGCCGTGACATTGCTGGCGTGGGCGATGGAAATGTCGGCATTCGGTTTCTTCCGGCTCTTCACGCAACTGATGAAGTTCCGGTAGTGCGCGTAGTCGCCCGCCTGGCCAAACACCTTCTCCACCACTTGGCTGCTCGCTTTCTCCACAATAAATCCACCGCCGTGCCGGCCGAGGATCATGAAAAGGTCCTGGCCATACACCTCAATGCGGGTGGCGTTCTGCATCCAGTCCGGCACCAGCGTCTTCTTGCGAATCGCGTCGGTGCTCTTTTCCATGTACTTCGGGTACTGGCTCATGTCGAACGTCATTGCAAACGTGCCGAAGTCCCACGCGACGTTGAGCACATCCGGCACCTCGGCGTCGTCGCCCTTGTGAACATAGCGGCCGCCGAGCGCGCGCACGCTCTTCGGCAAGCCGGGGTCGTCCATCAACATCAACCCCAAATCAATCTGGTGAATCCCGTCATCCGTCATGTCGCCGCCGCAGAAGTCCCAGTAGTAATGCCAGCCGCCGCGAATGAGTCGTTGATGAAATGGCCGCCACGGCGCGCGGCCCAGCCAACGATCCCAATCGAATCCCTCCGGCTGCGTCCCGGCGTCGCCGAGCTTGAACGGCGAACCGGTTTTCAGGTTGAAGACTTTCACCAGACCGATCTTGCCGAGCTTGCCGCTGCGGATGTAATCGCGGGCAATGTGATTGTATTCGGTCGAGCGGTTCTGCGTGCCGACCTGCACGATCTTTTTGTATTTCGCCGCGGCCTCGACCATCTTGCCGCTCTCCCAGATGCAGTGCGAGTGCGGTTTCTCGACATACACATCCTTGCCGGCCTGACAGGCCATGATCGTCAACGGCGCGTGCCAGTTGTCCGGCGTGGCGACAATCACGGCGTCAACGTCCTTCGAATCCAGAATCTTCCGGTAATCCTTTTCGAACTGCGGCTTCGTCTTCTGGGTTTCCTTGATGAACTCGGCTGTCTGGCCAATCTTTTGCTCGCTCAGATCGCAGAGACCGACGCAGTTGGCTTCCGCCTCCTCGATCATCATGCGGATCACAAACCGGCCGCGCCCACCGCAACCGATCATCGCGACGTTCACCCGCTCGTTTGCGCTGCGGACTTTCTGGGCGTGCAATGCCGTCAATGCGCCGAATCCCACCGCTGCTCCCGCTGACCGCTGAAGAAATGTCCGACGTGAAATGGTTGCGCTCATGGTCTCTCCTTTTGTTGTGGATGTTAATCAATCTGCGCCGGCGGCTCAATCAGTTTTATCCGGACTTGCGGAGCCGCTCCAACGTCACCGCCACCGGCGAAAGACGTTCGCCGGCGACCACGGGTGTTTGAGCGAGTTGTGCGCGACTCTTGTGCAATTCATAACACGCCTCGGCATAATCCAACCCCGCCAACTCGGCCACCAAGCGCGTACCGCGGTCAATCAGTTTCTTGTTGCTCGTCTCGACGTAAGCCATCCAGTTGCTGACTACGCGCCCCATTCGGGCTGCCGTCGCTGTCGAAATCGTATTCAACACGAGTTTGATGGCGAGATGCTCCCAGAGACGAATCGGCGACGCCGGCAATTCGCAGCTCACTTCGCAAGACGGCCCCACGGACAGCACGGCGCGCGATGGAAACCGCGCCGATGCGGCAGCGAACGCTTCGTCCAACGCTGCTCCCTCGCGACTGGTGACAACTTTCGCGGCGCAGTCGCCTGCGCTGGAATAACGCGAGGGATCGTCTTCGTTGCCGACAAGAAACTTGAACAGTTCCGCGCGATTCAATACCGGCGGGTTGCGCCAGATGTGTTCCGCCGCGCCCATCTTCTGATACTGCGTGGTGTCCCATGTCAGGCAGCGTGGCTCGCGACCGAGCATCCGCCGCCATGTTTCCGGCGTGGAACAAAGCGGGTTCTTCACAAAGGCCATCGGGCGCGGTGAGCGCGTGTCGTCACACTTGCGGAACGGCGGCAACGAGAACGTGGGCGCGCGCTCGGTCGTGTCGGTGAAGATGTCTAGCAAGAGTTCATTGCCGAAATACGTCATCGCGTTCTTGCTGCGATAAACGGATTCCTCCCTCTCTACCCATCGCGCCATTGCGTCCACCGCCGGTGCTCGGCCAAGATCGCGCAGCAGCGACGAAAACCGCTCTGCATAATCCTCTGCGCCTCCCAACGCCATCTCCAGTGCTGCGCCAATGACCAACAATTCCGAGGTTGTCGCCTGCATCCGCGTCGAGCCGGCGATGGCCATCGGGCCGCTCGACAGGTCGAGCTTGACGATGCGCGGTTCTTCAATCACGCGACGCGACCGCTCGACGTGCGCGGCCAGCACGTCCGATGGATTGTTGGAAGCAAAGAACACTTCTGCGCCCGCCTCCAATGCCTGCCATGCCGTGCCGATGACCGACGACGTTTCGCCGCCTTCGGTGATGGCCACCAGCACGTCGCCGCGCCCAAGCTTCGCCTCGAAAGCCTGCTGCCGGCCAAAGGTCATGTAGTCCTCGAAGAACTCCACCGAGCGCACCAGCGCGTAATCGCCGCCGGTCATGATGCTGCACACCGCATCACCGGCGCCGGCGGTCCGGGCAGCCGACTCCAGCAAGATGCTCAGTCGTCCCGTGGCTCCGCACCCGCTGAAACAGATGCGACCGCCGCGATTCAGCGCAGTTTTGAGAGATTCAGCCAGCCGTCGGAACTCGTCTGACGCAAACACGCGCCGCGCCGCCGTGGTGACGTCCTCGTCCACGGTTTGAAGCATTCGGATTCCGGCGCGCGTATCCCTGGCGATGGTCTCAGCCAGACCGCGCGTCTTGGGATGCGACTGTTCCGTCGGCAGCGCGCCGAGATGGAACTGCCGCTCGCAATTGACAAATTGTTCCGCAGCACGTCTTGCGTCGTCCATGCCTGTTCTCCAGTCGCCCGTTTTGCTCCCGCACGCCCGGCAGAGCCATCAAGGGATGGTTGTCCGCGTCAACTTCGTGAGCGCCTTCCACATTTGCGCCGGCGTCTCGCTCTCCAACAACGTCTTCCGCGCGTCGGTTTCCGCAAACGTCTTGACCAGGCCGGCCAGCAACCGCAGGTAAAAGGCCGTTGCCGGCGCGGGAATCACGATGAGAAAAATGATTTTCGTCAGCTTCCCGTCGGGCGCGTCAAAATTGATCCCTTTCTCCTTGAGTCCCAACGCCAGTGTGAGTCCGCCGCCTTCCACGTCGCGCACGTGCGGGAATGCCAGTCCGTGTTCCACTGCCGTGGCGATGATCGCTTCGCGTTTCAACGCGAGGTCCGTCACCACGTCCGCATTTTCGATGTAACCTTGTTGCGCCAATGTTTGCGCCAATTCGCCAATGGCATCTTCCGGCGTCGTGGCAGCCAGTTTCGGCACCATCAGGTTCGCTGAGGAGAATCGCGCAATCCCCACCGGCGCCGGGCGGTCGCCGTTGAAGTGTGACACTGTTTTCTTGGGTTGTTTGGCCACCGCCTCCGGCAGGTAGAGAAACCGGCCGCAATGCGGGCAGGTCTGCAACTGGTCGCAAGCCTTGACCGCCTGCACCAGCGCCACCGGCACCACCATCCCGCATGGCGCGCAGCCGCCCGCGGTGACTGGCACTACCGCGATCGGATAACGTTTCCGCAAACGTTGATACCGGTCAGCAACTTCTTCCGGCAGTTTCTTGAGAATTTTCCCGATGGATTCCTCCAACTGCGCCAACGGCTTCTTCGTGGAGGACGCTTTTCCTTCGCTCAATGCAAAATCCAACTCCTGGAGTTGGATCAACTGATTCAGAACGTTCTTCATGGGAAGACAGTCTAGACCTTTTCCCGCGCAGCGCAACGGAAAAAACTTTCACCGCTGAGCCCGATGCGCTACCATGCCGCCATGCCCATCCGGCCCCAAACACGTTTCGGCCCGCTGACGCTCGGCCTTGCGCCCAAAGTGGTCGGCACGATTTCGCGTCGCGAGACGTTGGCGCACCCCGCCGCATTTCCGTGCGACATCGTGGAAGTGCGCCTCGATCTCCTCGGCGCCGACACGCCCGGCTGGACGGATCAAATCCGCAACATCGCGCTTCCCGTCATCGTCACCATCCGCCTCACCAACGAGGGCGGCAAATGGGCGCAGCCCGACGAGGCGCGCTTGCCGTTGTTTGAGGCGGCGCTGCAACACGCGACCGCAGTGGACATCGAGTACCGCAGTCCGTTAATGAAACAAGTCTCGGAACTCGCCTGCCGTCACCAGCGCGCGCTGATCATTTCGTACCACGACTTCGAGAGGACGCCACCGCTTGCCGAGCTTCAACAAGTCATCCGCACTGGCGCCAACTACGGCACCGTCGTCAAAATCGCGACGCTCACGAACACCGAGGACGATGTCGCCACGCTCCGCGGGCTGTTCGCCGAGCAATGTTCCGCGTCGGTCTGCCTGCTCGGCATGGGGCCGCTCGGGCCGCGCACGCGTGTCGAGTTCCCGCGTCTCGGCTCGTGTTTCACCTACGGCTACCTCGACGCGCCAATCGCGCCCGGACAGGTCGCCGCATCTCAACTCAAGGAGGCACTGCAATGAATTTCGTCTGCCAACAATCACGGTTGCGTGGTGACGTCGTCATTCCAGGCTCGAAGTCGCACACCATTCGCGCCGTCGCGCTCGCCAGCCTTGCGCCGGGCGTGAGCCGCATCGAGGCGCCGCTTGATTCCGGCGATGCGCGTTCCTCCGTCCGCGTGTTCACGGCATTTGGCGCCAAGATTGAGTGCGATGCGGATGTCTGGACGGTCCAAGGCACCGGCGGCGAACTCCGCACGCCTGACGATGTTGTGGACGTCGGCAACTCCGGCACCACGGTCAACATCGCCATGGGCGCCGCGGCGCTCGTCCGCAAAGGGTTCACCGTGTTGACCGGTGACCATCAGATACGGCGTCGCCCGTCCGGCGCGTTGCTGGCGTCGCTCAACGACCTCGGCGCGTGGGCTGAGTCCACGCGCGGCAACGGTTGTCCGCCCATCGTCATTCGCGGGCGGCTCAAGGGCGGCACGACCAGCATCGAATGCAAATCCAGCCAGTACCTGACCAGCCTGCTCATCAATTGCCCGCTCGCCGATGGCGACACCGTGATCAAAGTGCCGTTGCTGGAGGAAAAACCGTACGTTGAGATGACGCTCGACTGGCTGGCGCGCCAAGGCATCAAACTCGACCGCACCGGCCTGAGCGAGTTCCGCATCCCCGGCCGCCAAAACTACAAGGCATTCTCGCGCCGGATTCCCGCCGATTTTTCGTCCGCGACGTTTTTCCTCTGCGCCGGCGCGATTGGCGACAACGATGTGACCGTGCGCGGGCTTGATCTTGGCGACACACAAGGCGACAAGGCTGTGATTGATTACTTGAAACAAATGGGCGCGCAGATCGAAGTCCAGCCCGACGGCGGCATCCGCGTCCGTCCCGGCAACCTGAAAGGCTGCGATCTCGACCTCAACGCCACGCCCGATGCCTTGCCGATGATGTCGGTGCTGGCCTGTTTTGCGGAGGGCACAACCACGCTGGGCAACGTCGCCAACGCCCGCATCAAGGAGACGGATCGCATCGCCACGATGCGCACGGAGTTGACCAAACTCGGCGCGAAAGTGATCGAACGGCCGGATGGCCTCGTCATCGAAGGCGGCCCGTTGACCGGCGCCGCGGTGGACGGCCATCATGACCACCGCATCGCGATGGCCATGGCCATCGCCGGGTGCAGTCTCCCCGGCAAGACCGTTGTCCGCACCGCTGAGTCTGCCACCATCACCTTCCCGACGTTTCCCGATTGCATGAAACAAATCGGCGCGCAGATTCATCTGCTCGACAGGTGACATCACTTCCGGTCCTGCGAGGGACGGTTTTCAGAATGTCTTGCGAAGGTTGCTGGGCAGGATGTTCAATTCGCTGCGGTACTTGGCCACGGTGCGGCGGGCGATGGGGATGCCCTGTTCCTTGAGGATGGCGACAATTTCCTGGTCAGAAAGCGGCGTGGTGGGACTCTCGCGCTCGATGAGCTTGGCGATCTGTTCCTTGACGCTGGCATTGCTGAGCGCGCCGCCGGCCGTCTCGAAACCGGGCGTGAAAAAGAATTTCATCTCGAACAACCCGTGCGGCGTCTGCATGTATTTGTTGGCCACGGCGCGGCTGACGGTGGTTTCGTGGACGCCAATTTTCTCGGCGACCTGATTCATTGTCAGCGGTTTCAGATGTGAAAGACCGTTGTCGAGAAATCCCTTCTGATGTTCGACAATGACCTTGGCAATGTTGTGAATGGTTTCTTGTCGCTGATGGATGCACTTGATGAGGAACTTCCCTGCCCGGATTTTTTCGCGGATGTAACTGCGCGCTTCGCGGGTCTGCTCGCCGCCGGCCATCAGTTCCTTGTAGGTGTTGCTGATGCGCAAACGCGGGACCTGATCATTGTTGAGCAGCACAACGTAGTGGCCGTCCACTTCCTGCACAATGACGTCGGGAGCAACGTACTGGTCTTGTTCCGGGCTGAACAACCGGCCGGGCTTTGGTTCAAGGGTGGAGATAAAGTTGGCGATCCGCTGGACATCCTCGATGGTCAAGTTCAGCGACCGGCCGATGTCGTTGTAGCGTTTCCGCCCAAGGTCGTCGAGATGGCGGCTGACGACGGCGGCCTCCAGCGACTCGGATTTTCCAAGCCGTTCGAGTTGGATCAGGAGACATTCACGGAGGTTGCGGGCGCCGACGCCGACCGGGTGAAACGTCTGGATGACGTGCAACACCCGTTCCAATTGTTCCATCGGCAGGCCGGTGTTGACGGCGAGTTCCTCCAGCGATGTGAGGAGGTAACCATCATCGTTGAGACTGCCAATGAGCAGTTCCGCCACCTTGCGGTCCTCGGCAGACAGGTCGGTGTCGTCCACTTGCCCGAGCAGGTGTTGGGAAAGCGATTCGCGCTCGACGATGGAATCGAAGAAATGCTGGTGTTGCTCCTCCTGTTCCACGGAACGACCGCGGAACGAGTTGGTCTGCGCAAAGTACTCGCGCCATTCATCATCGAGCTTCGAGAGCACTTCGAACTCTTGCTTGAAATCATCGTCGCTCGCGCTCTCATCCGGCAGCGGCTCGCGTTCCGCGGCCGCCGCCTCCACGTCCACCTCCGGCTTGTCCTTGGGTTCCTCTTCCAGCAAGGGGTTTTGCTGGAGTTCCTCATGCACCAGGGCATCCAGTTCCAAGGCGTTGACCTGGAGCAAATGCAGGCTCTGCTGAAGTTGCGGCGCGAGCACCTGCTGCAACGTCAGCCTCTGCACTTGTTGTAATCCGGGGGCTTGAGACATTCTTTTCCTTTACAATCCGACCCAATATACCCGCGCATCGTCGCGACGCAAAGATAAACTATTCAACTCGTGCTTGAGTCGCGGCGGCGCTTGTGCTACAAACGGCGCCGTGGGGATTCACATTACAGTGCTCGGCAGCGGCAGCGGAGGCAACTGCGCGCTGGTGGCGACCGATACGACCGCGTTGCTCGTGGACGCGGGGCTGAGCTGTCGCCAGATCGCGGAACGCCTCGCCTCCGTCGGGCGATCACTCGACAACATTCATGCCGTGTTGCTCAGCCACGAGCACAGCGACCATGTCAGCGCGCTGGCGGTGCTCTGCAAACACCGGGCCATTCCCGTTTTCGCCAACCGCTTCACCGCCGAGGCTGTTGCGCGCGACGCCGGAACGCGCGTCGCGTGGCGCGTCTTTGAAACCGGCCGGAGTTTTCAGGTCGGCGACATCACGGTGGAATCGTTTAGCGTGCCGCACGATGCGCAGGACCCGGTCGGCTTCGTCATCCACAACGGCACCGCCTCCGTCGGGTTCGCCACCGACCTCGGCCACGCCACGCGCGTGGTGGCAGACCGTTTTCGCGCCCTTGATGCGCTCGTGCTCGAATCCAACCACGACGTGAAAATGCTCCAGGACAATCCGCATCGACCCTGGGCAACCAAACAGCGCATCCTCAGCCGCCACGGCCACCTCAGCAATGAGGACGCCGCCAGGTTTGCGGGCGAGATTGTGACCGACCGTCTCCGCCATCTGGTTCTCGCCCATCTGAGCCGGGACTGCAACAAGCCCGAACTGGCCTACAAAACCGCGGCAACTCAACTCCTCCAAACAGGCGCGACCCACGTCCAAGTGACGGTCTCCAGCCAGCTTGAACCGACTGCCACGCTGAGTGTGTGACAACGCCGTGAATGCCCCGGAGAAAAAACAGTGGGCATGGGCAGCGTTGCTGGTGCTGGTGACCGTGCTGGTCTATCTCCCCGCATTGAAGGCGGGATTTATTTGGGATGACGACCTGCTGTTGACGGATAACCAGCGGATTCAGTCACCTCATGGATTGCGGGAGCTATGGTCGTTTTCGCTGGACTCCGAGTTTTATCCCATCACATGGACATCGTTCTGGATCGAATGGCGGTTGTGGGGCATGAATCCGAAAGGGTATCACGCGACCAACATTTTGTTTCATGTATTGGGCGTCTTGTTGGTGTGGCGCGCGCTGGTCGCGCTGGGAATCCCCGGTGCTTGGTGGGCCGCGCTGATCTTTTCGATTCACCCCGTCAACGCAGAATCGGTCGCTTGGATCTCGGAACGCAAAAACACGCTGTCACTGATTTTTTATGCGCTAACGGTGCTGACGTTTCTGCATTTTGATCGCACCGGCAAATCAGGCTGGTATTGGGCATCTTTCGCGTCGTTCGCGGCAGCGTTGTTGAGCAAAACATCGGGAGTCGGTTTGCCGGTGGTGTTGCTGCTCTGTGTCTGGTGGCGAAAGGACAGCATTGATCGCAAGGATCTGTTGCGGGTTGCGCCGTTTTTCCTGCTGGCGATTGGATTCGGGTTGCTGACCATCTGGGTGCAAGAATGGCAGTCCATCGGCTCCAGGTCTTTCTTCCTGGGAAACCGCCCGCCATTGTTTCGCATCGGCGCTGCCGGGCACGTGTTCTGGTTCTATGTTGGCAAAGTGCTGTTTCCGGTCAACCTGATGGCTGTCTATCCGTTGTGGCGGTTCGCTTCCGTCACGCCATGGTTCTGGGCACCAACAGCGGCGATTATTCTTCTGCTCGGTGTTTGCTGGCGGTTTCGTGCAAGGGCGGGAAAAGCATTCTTGTTTGCGATGTTGTATTGTGGGGCAATGCTGTTCCCGGTGCTGGGCGTTTTCGACGCCCCCTATATCGGGCGTTCGCCGGTCGTCACCGACCATCTTCAATACCTTGCCACCATCGGCGTCATCAGTCTGGTGGTGGCCGGGATCATGCGTCTGCCGCGCGCGGCTGCCAACAGCCTGCTGGTTGTCATCCTTCTCGTGTTGGCTGCGTTGAGTTGGAGACGGGCAAGCGTTTTCGAGGATCCAGTGCGGTTCTGGAACGATACCCTTGCGCGAAATCCACAGGCCTCGCGGGCGCACTACAACCTGGGTGTTCACTTTGACAAACAGCGCCGCTACGACGAAGCGCTGAAACATTACAGGCTCACAATCGAATTGGATCCCAATTATGGCAAAGGACACAATAATTTGGGGAAAACGTTGATTCGCCAAGGCAGGCTGGCGGAAGCAACCGAGCATTTCCGGGAGGCCGTTCGATTGCTGGCGGGACACGGTGAGCTTTATTATAATTACGGTCTCGCGCTGTTTTTGGCCAAACGTTTCCCCGAGTCGGTCATCCAGTTGAGGCAGGCGATCCGTCACAAGCCGCAACACGCCAACGCGCACGCCTGCCTTGCCAGCGCGCACGCACAACTTGGCAACACGGCCAAAGCCCGCCATCATCTCGCCGAGGCGGCCCGCCTCGATCCGCGTCACCCGGACTTCTCGCGCCTGCTCCAGCCGCGATAACGCACACACACCGCGCTCTTGTCACCGGCAAAACCAGCGGGTACACTTCATCCCCATGAAGACAATCCCTGTTTTGCCGTGCCTTGTCACCGGGTGGATGATCCTCACCAGCGCCGCGACCGCCGCGCTCAACCAACCGCCGTCCGGATTCACCGCGTTATTCAACGGCAAAGACCTCGCCGGCTGGTGGGGCGCTTCCACGGAGGACCCGCGCCAGTGGATGGCGTTGCCGACGGAGGAGTTCCAGAAAAAACGCGCCGCGAGCATCGAAGACATCAAACAGCACTGGCGCGTCGAGAACGGCGAACTCGTCAACGACGGCAAGGGGCTGTACGCGACCACCGACAAGAACTTCCGAGACTACGAGTTGTTGATTGATTACAAGACGGTCCCGAAAGCCGACAGCGGCATTTATCTCAAGGGTTGTCCGCAAGTCCAAATCTGGGATTACACCGAGGCGGGCGGCAAATGGAAGATCGGCGCCGACAAAGGTTCCGGCGGCCTCTGGAACAACTCGCCCGGCGCGCCCGGCAAAGACCCGCTCGTCCTTGCCGACAAACCGTTCGGCGAATGGAACCACGTCCGCGTCATCCAATGCGGCGCGCGCACGTGGGTCTGGTGGAACAACAAACTGGTGGTTGATGGCGCGCTTATGGAAAACTATTTCGCCCGACGGAAAGCCAAAACACCGCCGCCCACGGCGACCGATCCGATTGCGCCGATTCCGCCCGAAGGCCCAATCCAACTCCAGACACACGGCGGCGAGATTCGCTGGCGCAACATTTTCATCCGCGAGATCCCCGGCACCGAAGCCAACCGGCGGCTGCGCGACAGGGACCCCAATGGATTCAAGCCGATCTTCAACGGCAAAAACCTCGACGGCTGGACCGGGGCAGTGGATGCCTGCGAAGTGAAGGACGGCGTTCTTGCATGGCTGGCGAAGAAGGGCGGCACGCTCTACACCAACGAGGAGTTCTCCGATTTCATCGTGCGCATGGAATTCAAGCTGCCGCCCGGCGCCAACAACGGCCTCGCCATTCGGTATTCCGGCAAGGGCGGCGCGGCGTACGACGCCATGTGCGAATGCCAGGTGCTCGACGACAACTACGAGGTGAACAAAAGCAAACTCACCGGCAAGCCGGTCAAGCTTGACCCGCGCCAGGCGCACGGCTCGGCCTACGGCATGGTGCCCGCCGCGCGCGGCTACCAACGCCCCATCGGCGAATGGAACTATCAGGAAGTCACCGTCGTCGGCCCGACCATCAAGGTCGAGTTGAACGGCACGGTCATTCTCGATGCCGATCTCAGCAAAGTTACCGAGTTCATGGGCAACAAACCCCATCCCGGCAAGGACCGTCTCTCAGGACACTTTGGTTTCGCCGGGCACAACGATGTTGTGGAGTTCCGCAACCTCTCCATCAAACCCCTGAAGTAAGGATATGACCATGATTCCGCGAACCGTGTGTCTGTTTGTTCTCTCGGCAACTCTCGCCATTGCTGCGCCGTCAGGCGTCACGCTGCAACGATACGACAACGCAGCGGTGGTGAAGTTCTCGTGGGGATGGATCCGTTGGCTGGTGAACAGCAAAACGGACCCGAAAGCCGAGATGACCGTCGGCATCGTGCATATCGAGCCGAACCAGACGAACCCGTACCACCTGCACCCGAATTCCGCCGAATACATCCATGTGCTCAGCGGTTCGTGCGAACAGCTTGTCGGCGACAAATGGGTCCCGATGAAAGCCGGCGACACCATGCGCTTCCCCAAAGGCGTGCCTCACATGGCGCGCACCGGCAAGGAATCGTGTCGTTGCATGATCATGTACGACACCGGCGACCGCCAAATGGTGGTATTGGAACAAAAGAAGTAATCGCCCGAAAAACACCAGCCCAACCGGCGCTTTTTTTTCGCGCGCCAAAATAACATTGCTTGAAAAGCGCGAATGCTTATATTGTGCGCCGCATTACGACGGGCCGTCGTGGCGGAACTGGCAGACGCGCTGGACTCAAAATCCAGTGGTAGCGATACCGTGTGGGTTCGATTCCCTCCGACGGCACCAATTTTTCATTTATGGACAAACAGACAAACATGAAACCGGCTGCGCCGATGCGCGGCGCCGATATCGTCATCAAGAGCCTTGAGAACG
The DNA here is from genome assembly GCA_016871575.1 of Verrucomicrobiota bacterium. Lineage (GTDB taxonomy): Bacteria > Verrucomicrobiota > Verrucomicrobiia > Palsa-1439 > Palsa-1439 > CAIKAP01. The sequence goes on along the minus strand of VHCW01000009.1, from coordinate 39,681 downwards.
AAGGCGTCGAGGTCGTGTTCGCCTATCCCGGCGGGGCCAGCCTCGAATTGCACCAGTCGTTGGCGCGCTCCAAAAACATCCGCGTCGTCCTGCCCCGCCACGAACAGGGCGGCATCTTCGCCGCCGGCGGCTACGCCCGCGCCTCCGGCAAATGCGGCGTCTGTATGACCACCAGCGGCCCCGGCGCCACAAACCTCATCAGCGGCCTTGCCGATGCCTACATGGATTCCGTTCCGATCATTGCCATCACGGGGCAAGTCAACCGCCCCATGATCGGCAAGAGCGCCTTCCAGGAAATTGACGTCTTCGGCATGTCCCTGCCGATGGTCAAGCACAGCTACCTCGTCATGAATGTCGAGGACCTTCCCCGCATCTTCAAGGAAGCATTCCACATCGCCACCACGGGACGGCCTGGCCCCGTTGTCATTGACATTCCGAAAGACGTTCAGCAAGCCTCGTGCGCCGCAGCCTTTCCGGAACAAGTTCAGCTTCGCGGCTACGATCCCGTTCAACGCATCGCCGCTGCCGATGTCGAGCGCATCGCGGCGCTCGTCGAGAAAAGCGAACGCCCCGTCATCTACTGCGGCGGCGGCATCATCAGCGCCAATGCCAGCGACGAGTTGCGCGAGTTTGCGGTCAAGACGCAGATTCCTGTAACCACGACCTTGATGGGCATGGGCGCGTTTCCGCAGGATCATCCGCTCGCGCTCCACTGGCTCGGCATGCACGGCACCGTCTATGCCAACATGGCCGCCGATCAATCCGATCTGTTGCTCGCGTTTGGCGTGCGCTTTGACGACCGCGTCACCGGCAACGTTCGCGAATTCTGCAAACACGCCACCATTGTCCACATTGACATTGATGAAAGCGAACTGAACAAGAACAAACGCGCACATCTTCCCATCCAGAGCGACATCAAGTACGCCCTCCAGCAAATCCTGAAAACCGTCAAACCCGGCAAACATGCTGCCTGGCACGCCAAGATCGCCGAGTGGAAGAACCAATATCCGCTCCGCTACAAAGTCACCGACGAAGTTCTCCGCTCCCAATACGTCCGCGAATTCCTCGGCGGCGACACCAGCGAAATCATCATGCCGCAGTACGCCATCGAGTTGCTCGACAAACTCACCCGCGGCAACGCCATCATCACCACCGGCGTCGGCCAGCACCAGATGTGGACTGCGCAGTATTATCTCTTCACCCATCCGCGCACCCTCATCACCTCCGGCGGCCTCGGCGCGATGGGCTTCGGCTACCCCGCCGCGCTCGGCGCCAAAGTCGCCTTCCCCAACAAACAAGTCATCGGCATTGACGGCGACGGCTCGTTCCAAATGAACATTCAGGAACTGGCGACCGCCCACATCGAGCGCATCGCTGCCAAATCCATGATTCTGAACAACCAGCACCTCGGCATGGTTGTCCAATGGGAAGACCGTTTCTACAAGAGCGTCCGCGGCAACACCTATCTGGGCGACCCGCGCAACCCGCACATCCTCTATCCCGATTTCGTCCAGATCGCCAAAGGCTACAACGTCCCCGGCGAACGCGTCACCCGCAAGAGCGACCTCGAACCGGCCATGAAACGGATGCTCGCTTCCAAGGAACCCTACGTCCTCGACGTCATCGTCCCCTTCACTGAGCACGTGTTACCGATGATCCCCGCCGGCAAGACCGTCAAGGACATCATCATCGAGTAAACAAGACTTTACCGGAGGGGAGCGTCTTGACGACGACAACTTCTATCTCCGCTTCTTTTCCGAGACCGACATCCCACGAGATATTCCGATACGACTTCGGAAGATTTTCACGGAACAATTGGATGCGGAGACAAACCTTGCTCGTCGTCACCTTCGCGCCGCGCGTCAACCGGCAATGACCGATGCGGGTGCCGTTGGCGAACTCGCCCCACGGGCCGTCCTTCCACTGGTCGAGCGTCCACATGGGACAAGCTACCAGCTTGTCCATTGCCGATGATTGGACAACCGGAACCGTTGCCCCGCCTTTCGCGAAGTTCTTCTTGAACGTCACGACAAGACAGTCAAGTCATCACGCGGTTGTAGATGTCGCGGACGGTGCGCGTCGCAAGCCGATAGGCGCCGAGAAAATCGGCGGCGCTCGCGAAGCCGAGCCGGCGCGCCAGCAACGTTTGTTCCCGTTCGTCGCCCGGCAGCCGTGAGACGCCGGTGTTCTCGGCGCGACGCAACACCGATTCGATGCGCCGGAGAAACAGATAATGACGGCGCAAGGCGAAGCTGTCGCTCTCGTCAACGAGGCCAAGCGCGGTCAGGCGGTTCAGCGCGGCGAGTGTCTGCGGACTGCGAACGGCGGAGTGCGCGTGGCCGTGCCGGAGTTGAAGCGATTGGACAAGAAACTCCACGTCGGTCATGCCGCCGGGGCCGGTCTTGAACTCGAACTCGGCGCGGGATTGGTCGCCGCGCTCGGTCTCGATGCGCCGGCGCATCCGTTTGATTTCCGCAAGATCAACATCGGTGATCGGCGCGGCATAAACGACGTTGTGGACCATCTCGACGAACTTGCGTCCGAGCGGCTCATCGCCGGCAACGTAGCGGGCGCGGGTCAATGCGAGCCTCTCCCAGAGTTGGGCGCGGCTGCGATAGTAGTCACGGTGCGCTTCCAACGAGTTGGCGAGCACGCCCTTTTCGCCGTCGGGCCGCAGGCGGGCGTCCACGGCAAACATGACGCCGGCGCCGGTTGGGGCCGACAGGAACTCAATGAGCTTGGCCGCCAGACGGATCGCGTCGGATTGTTGTTCACCGACGAACAGCACGTCGAGATCGGCGCCGTAGCCGAGTTCCTCGCCGCCGAACTTGCCCATCGCAATGACGGCGAACGGCAGGGCGGTCAATCCCAATTCCCGACGGGACTGATGGAGGCCGAACCGCAGCGCAGCTTCCGCCAGCGAACTGATTTCCCGATGCAACAACTCAATGTCCACCAATCCCATGATGTCTTCGATGCCGATCCGCAGCAGTTCGGCGCGTTTCCACTGGCGGGCCACGTCCATCGCCGGGGTGTCAGGGCAGTTGGTGACTGCGCCAACCAAGTCGTCGCACATCCGGTCAATGTTCTTGGGTTGATTCAAGTCGCCGCCCCGGCACAACTCGTCAAACAATCCCGGCTCGCGCTGGAGTGTTTCGGAGAAACAACGGCTGGCATCGCCAAGACGCAACAGCACCTCGATCAGTTTCGGGTTTCGCAACAAGAGTTCGTACAGCAGACCGCGCGAACCGTAGGCCGCGACGAACTTCTCGAAGTGCAAAAACGCCGCGTCGGGATCAGCCAGTTTCCGGCAACAGTCGAGCACATGGGCGAACACGCCGGCAAACAGTTCCTTGGTGCGCTGCGAGATGTGAATGAAACCGGAGCCGTGCAGAAGGCTGGCCACACGACGAAGGGCGCCGGGCACGTCAACAAACCCGGCGTCGCGAAGCGCATCCGGAAGTTTGTCGTCAGCAAGCTGGGCGACGGCAGGACTGATGTGCTGGTCGGCATTGGCCAGCACGGCTTCGTAAATCCGTCGGACAGCGGCAGTGTGTTTCTGTTCGGTGGCGTAGAAATTATCAGCCGTTTGGAAGCCGAGGCTGCGGGCGAGGCGCATGAGCGCCTGTTCCTCGTTCGGGATGGTGTGCGTCTGGAGTTCCATCTCCATCTGGAGCCGGTGTTCGACGTTGCGGAGGAAACGGTAGGCGTTGGCCAGCGCCGCGGCCTCGGCGGCGGCGAGCAGGTTGGCCTTGACCAGCAACGGCAGCGCGCGGAGCGAGTTGCGTTCGCGCAGCCACGCGAGGCGCGAACCGCGCAGGACTTGGAAGGATTGAATGATGAACTCGATCTCGCGGATGCCGCCGATGCCGAGCTTGACGTGCCGGGTCAAGCGCCCGTCGCTGACGATTTCCCGTTCGATCCGCGTTTTAATGGCGGCCATTTGCTGGACGATGTTTTCGCCGGCGTGCCGGGTGAACACGAACGGCTGCACAAGCTCCAGGAACTGGCGTCCCACTTCGGCGTCACCGGCGACGGGGCGGGCTTTGAGCAGCGCCATGCGTTCCCACGTCTCGCCGCGCTCAGCATAGTAGGTCTCGCAGTTGTGCAGCGACCATGCGAGCGGGCCGGTGGCGCCTTCGGGCCGCAATCGCAGGTCTATCCGAAAGATGCTTCCCTCCTCGGTCTGACGCCCAACGGCATGGACGATCTCCTCGGCCAGTTTGGTGTAAAATTCCTGCCGGGACAACGACGGTGTCAGTTCGCCATCCCGGTCGTAAACAAAGATCACGTCCACATCGCTGGAGTAGTTCAACTCCTGTCCGCCCAGTTTGCCCATCCCGACGACGACAAATTGACGGGCGGCTGCCGGGTCGAGTTTGAATTGCGCCGCGAGTTTGCGTTGCGCGATCTCGAAGACAGCGTCGAGGCAGACATCGGCAAGGTTGGCAAGTTCGAGGGTGGTTTCCTCGACGGTGGCGCGTCCGACAAGGTCGCGCGCGCCGATGCGCAACGTCTCCCGCCGGCGAAACCGGCGAACGATGTCGTAGCGGTCTGCCGGGTTGCGGCTGGCCAGCAAGAGGCGCGACAGTTCGGCGTGAAGCCAGGCTTTCGTGCGGGGCGCGCGCAGTGTTTCCGGGCTGATCAGGAAGTGGAAGTACCCGGCGTTGCGCGCCAGCGTCCCGGAAAGCGACTGGCTGTGGGCGAACACCGTCACCAACAGATCGAGCGCATCGGGGGCATCAAGCAGGTAACGGTAAAGCATGTTCGGGTGCGGCAGCGCGCCGGCCAGCCGCTCGAAATGAACGAATGCACGGTCGGGGTCCGCTGACGCCGCGCACGCCCGAACGACGCGCGGCAACAACAACCGCAGGCTGCGGCGCTGCTGGTCGTTGGTATGCAACCGCGGCAAGGCCGCCGCGATTTGCGCCGCGTCGCAAAACCCGTGCGCGCGCAAGATCTTTTCCGCCGCTGCCTTCGGCAACGGGCGGTCGCCGAGCAAGCGGTTGAGCGACGGTTTGCGCGTGGAGCCGGCCATCTGTTTCACCGCCGCCGTTTGTGCAACAAGTCGCGCGCCGATTCAAGAATCTTGCGTTCGCGAGCCGTCAAGCTCTGCAGCCCATGACGGGAAATCTTTTCCAGAATCTGGTCAACCTCCTCCTCGATGAACTCCTCGCTCGGCGGTGGCGGCGGTGGCGGGCGTCGAATCCGCCAGGGGCGGCCATAACCGAGCGCCTTGACGAAAAACCAGCCGAGCGCCGCGCCGCCGAGGTGGGCAAGGTGCGCGACGTTGGTGGAGGCGCCCTGCAACAATGGCACCGCGTCAAACGCAATGGCGACCAAGGCGAGGTGTTTCGCCTTGAGCCGGACCGGCAGGATGAAGAACACCAGCAGCGTCACTTCGCGGTCCGGAAACATTGTCGCAAACGCGATCACGCACGCAAGCACCCCCGCCGAGGCGCCGAGAACCGGCATCGAGGAACTGAAGTTGAAAGCCAGCCACAACATCGCCCCGGCAAGCCCGCCGCCAAAATACAACCATGCGAACCGTCGCGGGCCGAGAAAGTATTCGACCTCGCGCCCGAAAAACCAAAGCACCAACAGGTTGATCAATAAATGCCAGATGCCGCCGTGCAGGAACATGTAGGTCAGCGGCTGCCAGAGGAATCCGCGCCGAATGCCGCCGCTGTGCAACGCAAACACCCATTCGATCCACCCGGCGCCAAACACCGCGCTGCCAAGCTGGAGCAAAAAGACGCCCACATTGATCCAGATCAGCAGTTGCGTCACCGACCCGAACGGTTCCCAAATGGCGCCCGGACGCCGTGCGTTGTGTGTTTGTCCCCAAATCTCAGGCATGGGGCGGAAGATAAAACAGTTTCCTGCCAATGACAACCTTTCGCGCGGAAGCGATTTTAGGGATTTTTTGATGGCAAGCTTGCTCCGCTACCGCTACAGTGTGGGCATGACTTCGGACCCTGAGCTTAATAATAAGGAAGCTGGCTCGCAGTCCTTCGACTTCAAGGCTGTGCTTCTCGTGGACGACGATCGTCAACTTGCCACCACGTTGCAGTGGATTCTCGCCGACCAGAATTTCCTCGTGGATGTCGCCTTCGACGGGCAAGACGCCCTCGACAGAATCAAAGAGGTGAAGTACGACGCGATTGTTTGTGACGTGATGATGCCGCGCCTGCGCGGGGATGAGTTCTATCACAAAGCCGTGACCCTCCACCCTCGTCTGGCCGACCGTTTCATCTTCATCACCGGTTACGCCGCCGACCCGCAAATCAATCTCTTCCTTTGCAAGAGCGGCTCCAAGTATTTGATGAAGCCGTTCCCGGTTCAGAAGCTCATTGACTGCCTGAACCAGCTCCTGGCCTAGCTGATTTCGGCCTGCATCAATTCGCCCACGCCCTCCCGTCGGCGCGCCAACGCGTAACGGCGACCATCCACCAAGACCTCCGCGGCGCGCCCGCGCGAATTGTAATTTGAGGACATCGCCATTCCATACGCGCCCGCGCTCATCACCGCCAGCAGTTCCCCCTCACCCACCGCTGCCATGCGCCGGTCTTGCGCCAGAAAATCCCCCGACTCGCACACCGGCCCGACCACATCAGCCTGGAACATCCGTCGGGCCGACAACTTTCGCACCGGAACAATCTCGTGATAACTCTCGTACAATGAGGGGCGGATCAAATCGTTCATGGCCGCATCCACGATCACAAACCGTTTCACCGGCGTTTGTTTCACGTACTGCACGCGTGTCAGCAGGACGCCGCCGTTGCCCACGATGAACCGTCCCGGTTCCAACACAATCCGCAAGCCAAGATTTCGCAACAACGGCTTCACCGCTGCCGCAAACGCCGCCGCCGCCGGCGGTCTCTCGTTGCGGTACCGGATGCCCAGACCGCCGCCGATGTCAAAAAACTCCAGCGTCTGCGGCGCCAGCGCGCGCACCTGCTGAATCAACGGCAACATTTTCCGGATGGCCAGCACGTAGGGCGCCGTCTTGGTAATCTGCGAGCCGATGTGCGTCTGGACGCCGCGAATTTCAATGCCCGGCATCTCCGCCGCCGCGCGATAGACCGCCAACGCATCTTGCAGGGCAATCCCAAACTTGCTCTCGTGTTTGCCCGTCGAGATGTAATGGTGCGTGTCGGGATCAACCCCCGGATTCACCCGCAACGCCACCGGCGCGCGCCGCCCCATCGCGTCAGCGATTGACGCGATTCGCAACAATTCCGGCAGGCTCTCGACGTTGAAACAGCCAATCCCGCAACGCAGCGCCCGTTCAATTTCCATCGCCGTCTTCCCAACGCCCGCAAACACGCATTTCGTCGGGTCGCCGCCGGCGCGGATCACGCGCTCCAGTTCGCCGCCACTCACAATGTCAAAACCAGCCCCCGCCTCCGCCAGCGCGCGGAGCACCGACAAATTGCTGTTGGCTTTTACGGCGTAGCAGACCAGATGTTCCAGCGGCTTCATGGCCTTGTCCAGCGCCTGCCATTGTCCAACGATATGTTGGCGGCTATAGACGTACAACGGCGTGCCGAATTCCTCCGCCAATCGCGCCACGGAGACATCTTCACAATGCAACTGACCCGACTTGTATTGAAATGCGTTCATAACAGTGGCGCGTATCCTAGCAGCCTGTCGGACTTAGCTCGATAGTTTTTTGAACTCTTTTTCGCCGCCTATTCCCGACATGGCGGCTGCGGAGAGTTTGCGCATCCGTTGAGATCGAAGTGGACATTGTCGCCGGCGGCGGTGTGCGTGCGGCGGATTGTCCCCTCCGGCAGTTCCAAGACGAAGGCCGCCCGCGGCTGGGCGCAAACACGATAGGGCAAAAGGGATTCGACGGCTCGGAGCACTTGGAAATCCTTGTTCAGCCATACCACATCAATGGCGAAGCGCATGCCAAACGTGTGGATGGCCCGGCACCGGTCGAAGATCATCCCCTCACCTTCAGAAAAAAAACGACGGCCAATCAGCCCGACCAATCGGTTCCAAAAGGAATCCGCAAACCAGCACCGCTCAGAAAGCAATGTGTTCTTGGTGAGGTTCCGTACAATCATGCGGCTTTTCAGCGGAGGAGCTTCATAACGCTTAAAAAACCGGGGCCAAGAACCACCACAAACAGCGCCGGGAAGATCAAAAACACCAGCGGGAAGGTCATCTTGACGGGAGCCTTCATGGCCAGTTCCTGAACGCGTTGGCGGCGGCGCGTGCGCAAGGCATCGGCCTGCACCCGCAAGGTCGTGGTAATGCTGGCGCCGAGCCGGCTGGCATGCACCACAGCCGTGATAAACAGCTTGAGATCCTCAACGCCCGTGCGCGCTCCCAAGTCTTCAAGCGCGTCCAGACGGGGTTTGCCGAGGCGGATTTCGTTGAGGGTCTTGGCAAATTCCTCCATCAGCGGCCCTTTCATCTTGCGCATGGCATACGCGAGCGCCGCGTCAAAGCCGAGGCCGGCCTCGACGGTGATGGTGAGAAGATCCAGCGAGTAAGGCAGTGACGCCAAGATTTGCTCCTGACGTTGCCGGATGCGACGGCTGAGCGCGAACTGGGGAAGAATGTAGCCGGCGGCAGCGCCCACCAACAGATACGTGGCGGCAGTGGCAATGTTGATCGAATGGTCGGGATTGCGCACGCTGCTGTCGTTGTACATCATCGCCAGCATCAAGATCATGCCACCGGCGCCGCCGAGCCAACAAAATCCTTGGAATTGATTGGGCGTCCACCGGGCGTCCATGTTGGCCATGAGAAGGCGTTTCTGGGTTCGCTGGGTAAACTCGAGGGGAGTGTAATTCTTCAACAGGCGCGCCACTCCATCGCCGAGCGGCGCAAACACGCGTTGGAAGAACGGAATCTGCAGTTCTTCCGCGACTGTCCTGTCCGGGCTTGTGGTCACCATGGTGTCCAAGCGGCGTTTCACTGTCCTCTGGGGGCTGCTGTAGAAAAAGCCCAGCACCAGCAAGAGGATGGTGGCGAACAAAAGGATGATGGTGAGTTCCAGCATAAGTTCAGATCTTGATGGAAACGATTCGGAATATCCAGAGGACGCCGAGTAGTTGAAGGATCATCGCCACGATCAACAGAACCACCCCCAGCGGCACAGCCAGTGGTCCCACGTGAAATGCGGGCGGCTCCAGCATGATGGCAAAATAGGTCGGATTGATGAGCATGATGAGCCCAAAGATCAAAAAGGGAATCGCAGCGACAATGACACCCGAGATCCGGCCTTGAGCGGTCAGGACGCGAATGTCGCCCTGAATGCGCAGCCGTTCGCGGATGGTTTCGGCGACTTTTTCCATCAGTTCCGTCAGGTTTCCGCCCACATCCCGCTGCACCAGGAAGGCACCCACGATGATCTCGAGGTCGGTGTTGTTGACGCGGTTGGAAAGGTTCTGCAGCGCCTGGTCCACCGTCGTGCCGAGATGCACTTCACGCAAGGTGCGTTTCAGTTCCTTGGAGATCGGGTCGTCCATTTCCGTCGCAACCAGTTCCATTCCCTTCAGGAAACTGTACCCGGAACGCAACGAACTGACCAACAACATGAGCGCATCCGCCAACTGGCGGGCAAACTTGGCGCGGCGTTGACCTTGGCGTATGCGCAAAACGATTGTCGGCAACACCAGTCCTGTCAGCCCGAGCACCAACCCGCTGTGCAGAAATTCCAACCCGTAGTATCCCAGCAGAAATCCCGCTGCGCCCAACATCAGATGCAAGAAGAGATATTCAGAGGGACGAAGCGGCACATCTGCCTGAACAAGATCCCTGGCAATCCGCTCCATGTAGGAGCGCCCGATCAGACCGCGCAAAATGCTCGCGCTCAAGCTGTGACCCTCAACTTCATCCAGACCGCCGTGCAGCATTTCTTTCTCGGTCTCCGCATAGGTGTGGATCCGGCTCTTCAGTTGCTGTTTCTGGCGGACAGACAACGTATAGAAACCGACCACGAACAGCATGATGGCAACTCCCCCGCAAATTACCAATAATAGATCAGTCACGGCTTGGCCCCTTATAGTTCTGGTCAAAAATTTCCCGCGGAAGATGGATCCCGCGCGCGGTGAACACGTCGAGGAATCGCGGCACCATTCCTGTCGGATGGATGGCGCCCGCCACTTTCCCCCCCTCACCCAAACCTTTCTGGCGGAACTCAAAGAGATCCTGCAACACCGGCACATTGCCTTCCATGCCATGGATCTCACTGATGCCAACAATCTTCCGGCTCCCATCACTCAATCGACTTTCGTGAACGAGCAGATGCAATGCGGAGGCAATCTGCTCCCGAATGGCGCGCGACGGCAATTCCATGCCCGACATCATCACCATCGTCTCCAGCCGCGCCAAGGCATCCCACGGCGAATTGGCGTGGATCGTGGAGATGGATCCTTCGTGGCCGGTGTTCATCGCCTGCAACATGTCCAGCGCCTCGCCGCCGCGCACCTCGCCCACCACGATCCGGTCGGGACGCATCCGCAGGGAGTTGCGCACCAAATCCCGAATGGTGATTTCGCCCCGCCCTTCAATGTTGGGCGGACGGGACTCCAGGCGCACCACATGCGGCTGGTTCAAGCGCAATTCGGCGGCATCCTCAATGGTAAGGACGCGCTCGTTGGCGGGAATGAACGAGGAGATCACGTTCAACAGCGTGGTCTTGCCCGAACCGGTGCCGCCGGAAATCAAGATGTTCAGTTTCGCACGGACGGCAGCAGCCAGAAATGCCGCAATGCCCGCCGTCATGGTGCCGAACCCGATCAGATCGTCCACGGTAAACGGGTCCACGGCAAACTTGCGGATCGTCAAGACCGGGCCGTTGATCGAAAGCGGCGGCACAATCGCGTTCACGCGCGACCCATCCGGCAACCGCGCGTCCACCATCGGGCTGGACTCGTCCACGCGACGGCCCAGCGGCGTGACGATCTTGTCTATGACGTGGCGGATGTGTTCGTCGTTGCGAAACTTCACATCGGTCAGTTCCAGTTTGCCAAAGCGCTCGCAATACACCTGATCGGCGCGGTTGACCATGACCTCCGTGACCGTCGGGTCGCGCAGCAGCGGCTCAATGGGCCCGTACCCCAGAATCTCATCTGCGATGTCGGTGACCAAGTGGTTGCGCATCTGGCGGGAAAACGGAAGACGGTCGGTGCGCAGTTTCTCGTCCACCAGCTCTTCCACGCGTCGGCGCAACAACGCCGGCTCGCCTTTCTCCAGCAGCGCCGGGTCAATGTTTTCAATCAGATAAGCCAAGATCGTGTTCTTGGACTCCATATAGATTTGGCTCATCAATTCTGGACCCGGAGTCATGTCAACTCATCTCTCTCATGCAAACAACGTGAAAACCGATTTGCGTTTCTTCTGGTTTGCGTCCGCGGCAACCGACAAACTATCTGCCAGATTGGCCAGAATCTTCGACAACGATTTATTCGGCGAGGACAAGACGAATGGCTGGCCGAGATTGACGGACATGCCCACCAGTTCATCGTCATTCGGCAGCATGGCCGTCACGGGAAACTTCAGGATGGACTCGATTTCCTTCGTGGGAATCTCCTTGGTGACACCAGTGCGGTTGGCAATGAGGCGGATGCGTTCCTTGGGATAGTTGGCGGCAATCAGGTTTCGCAGATACTGTTTGCCGTCCCGCAAACGCGGCAAATCATTGCCCACCACCACCAGGATGATGTCCGAGGCATCCATCGCCGCAAGCGTGCTTTCGAGGCTGGGGTAACCCGTGTCAACAACCGTATAGTTGCAGCGCATCCGCAGAAACCGCAGGATATTCTGGACCAGCGGACGTGACATCAAGGAACTGTCGTACATGCCGTTCAGCGGCGCCGGCACCACGCGCAATCCGCAGGCATGTTTCACCATCACACTGTCCATCACGTCATCGTCAATGCCGACAAAGGTCGGCATGAGGTCCCCCAATGTTCGCTGGGGAATCAAGTCCAGCAACACCGCCACGTCGCCGCCGACCAGGTTCAAGTCCAGCAAGGCCACGTTTTCGTGGCGCGAGGCGAGCGCCACGGCCAGGTTGGTGGCGATGACTGTCTTGCCGGTGCCGCCCCGCGGGGCGGCGACCGTGATGATTTGGTTCTTCGGCTTGCCATCGTCGGCAATCGCAGCAGCGGTGTGTGGCCTTTGTAGTTTTGCCACACGCCGTATTTCCTCCGCCACCAAGTCGGCGGGGGTGCTGCGCGTGATGAATTCCCGGATGCCGTCGCGCAGCATCTTGTGCCACATCTCCTCGCCGGCGGGATTGACGAGCACGAGAATCACCGAAACTTCGCCGGCCCGCTCGGAAAGCTGCTGGGCAACCTGCAGGCCGCCCGACACCGGAAGTTCTTCCTGTATGAGCACCACTTGCGGACGCTGGCGCAACACCGCCTCAATGCATTCACGGTCATTCGGCGCCTCGCCGACAACCTGAATGTCGGGGCAATCAGCTAGTTGTTTCCTCAACCGCTCGCGTTCCGCCAACTGGCTGTTGGCGATAAACACTGTAATGGGTCCTGTCATGGTCGTTGAGTCAATCGCTTGAATGCCGTTGCTGGCACCGGTTGTTCCGCCGTTGCGTCACCGGCCTGTCATTCTCCTCCGGAACGCGCCGGGCCGAAGTTGGTGGTCGGCGCTTTCTTCGGTGTCGCCGGCGCGGGTTCTGCTGTCGTCGCCTTTTCTTTGAACAGTTTCAGGGGCGGTGGCTCGTCTTTCGGCGGCACTTCCAGCACCTTCTCACCCAATGTCGCACCGTTCCATTGTTGCATGAGCGGGGTCCGTGCCGCCCCGGCAGTGCTGGCATCCACGTCCTTGACGATGGAAGGCGTCATGAAAAAGAGCACTTCTCGTTGCTGGGACTCCCGCTCGCGATGACGGAACAGATGGCCAATGACGGGAATCTCGGCCAGCCAGGGAAGTTTGCGTAAATAATCTCGACTCAGGTTGTTCTCCAGCAACCCACCGATGACAATCGTCTGGCCATCATTGACGTGCAGGGTGCTGTCGGCTGTTTTGGTGCCGATGATGGGAAGACTGTACTGGTCTGTCGCCGTGACACCGATGACCTGGCTGACTTCCGCATGAATGACCGTGGCAATCCGATTTTGACTGTCGGCAGTTGGCTTGATCTTCATGTGAACGCCGATTTTCTTGTAATCCACGGTGACGGAATTGGCGAGCACTTGCACGATGGGACGCTCTTCACCAACCAGGAAGGAGGCCTCACTGCCGCTTTTGGTGATCAAGGTAGGCTCCGCCAACAAGCGCGCATAATTGTTGTCCACCAACAACTGGAGAATCACATCCAGGCTGGGAGTCTGGCTGAATGAAGTCGGCGTAACCGCAGTGGTGGTTTTGGGCTGAAGAAAGCCGTGACGAATCTGGTCGGTGATGTCGTCGAGGTTCTTCATATCCATCGCGTACTGGACTTCGCCTGCGGTGCCAAACCACCGGAAGCCGACCTTTCGGGCCGCTGTAGAACTGACTTCAGCGACGCGCGTGCGAATGGCGACTTGGCGCGGCTTCTTGACTTCCAGCAGATTGATGAGTTTGACCTTGAATGCTTCAGCGATTTGGACCGTGCGATTCAACTGAATCTCATCCTGCACTTGCCCGTCGAGCACAATGGCATCCCCGACTTCCGTCACGGTGACGGATCGGTCGGTAATAAGCGAACGGATGGCGTTGACGATGGCGCCGTTTCCGCCGACTTCGACACGGTAACTCTTGGTGGGAATGCCTCCCGTGTGCGCGAGGGTAAGGGTTGTTGTGCCGATTTTTTTCCCGATGACGCTGATCTCGGTCTCCGAAAGCACCACAACGTCAGCAATCGCAGCGTCGGCAATAGCCGCCTTGGACAGATTGGTGACGGGCAGTGTGACGGCTTCGCTGATGTTGACCTGAATCGCTTGAGGCGGACGGGCGGCAATGGCGACGGTAAAGGACCAGAGGATAAGCAGGGCCGCCCACAGTGGTTGAGGGACGCGATTGCCGATATTGGTCTTCATAGTTGTTGTCCTTTCGTTCATTGTATGGTTTGCGCTGTCAGGGAACGACCGTCTTTACTTCGGTGCCGCGGTAGATCAAAATCTCCCGCGGTTTCTCCGCCGTTGGAACGACATTCGTGATGGTGATCACCACCGGCGGCAACGATGTTTGCACCGGTGGTTCTGATTTCACAAGGTCGGCGGGAGGAACCGTCACGCGCACCTTGCCGACGGAAATGTCCTTCACGGTCACGCCCACGCCGGTGTACACGGTGGCGTCATGGGGCGACCGCAATGAAATGCGCAGTTTCCCGGCCACATCGGCTGCGGTAAGCCGTTCGGTGTCTTCGGGCGCCACGGCCAAGGTCATGGACGTCTTGGCTCCTTCAGCCTTGGCAGGGTCAGTCTGGCCTTGATTAACAGCCAGCACGAGCACGTTCTGCAGAATCATCTGGGTTGTCTCGTCGTTGCTGACAGGATCACGGTAGGTGACGATGACGTCCACGCGGTCGCCGGGTTTGACGACGGAGCCAACAGCGACGACCTCGCTGGCCGCAATGGCAATGGCCCGTTTGCCTTCCGGCACGCGAAGGGCCAAACTGGGCGTCTCACCCTCCAGCATCAGATCGTGATCCAAAATCTGCTGTTGGGGAAACAAATCCCGACGCGCCAGTTTCGTGTCCACCAATCTGATGTCGCGCAACGCATTCGGCACGATGGTCTCCGGTGGCATGAGCGCAAGAGTGACCATGTTCTGCGTAAGTTTGGTATTGGCAGCAATCTGTGTTTTGGCCACAACAACGGGTTTCCAGTGCTGCTTGGGAAGTTCACTCACGCGGCGTAAATATGTGTAGAGCAAAACTGCGGTGATCAAGCCCAACGTCAGACCTGCCACCAAGATTTTCGCTCCACTTCCTGTGGTTGCCATGGGAAGTCCTCTCTTTCTCGTTCTTGTTCGTTCGATTGCTGTCCTGGTGCACTCTTGTCCTGCGACTCAGGAACCTCGGCCCAAGCCTGGACAAATTACATCATCACCATTACCCGGAACACCTGCCCTGGGTTGAGGACAAACTACATAAACGAAGAACAGCAGGGCAAAGAAGCAGGCCGCATTTCATGATACCACGAACATGCTTGCGTTGCCCTGCTGCTTGTCTTCGCGTTCATAACTCCTCAATCGTGCGGAGAAACGCCCAATCTTAACTACCACTGGTGGCGAGCCCCGAGTTCACTGAGTTCAACGCATTCTGAACTCCACCGCCAAGCGCCTTCAATAGCGCGATGCAAACGACAATTACCAAAGCCAACACCAGAGTGTACTCCACCAAGCTCTGGGCTGACTTCCGATTCAGTTTCTTGATCAGTCTCTGTAACATTCCACTCACCCCCTTTCATGTTAAGTTGGTGTAATCCTATGCCTGACGGGCCAAGCAGTCAAGCATAGCATTGTCACATGTCTGGCAGGAATCCGGGTTTACGGGGGGGGGAACTCATTCTTCTACCAGCCGCTATTCGACAACGATCTCTTGCTCTTTGGTCAGTCTGCCGTATTTGTTTTCGGCAACCACCCACACTTGAATAAGGCCGGCTTCCCGAAGCAGGCCGGCGGGAACGGTTACTTTCCCGCGATGGCGATCTTGCTCGGTAAGCCAGATGCTGTGGCGCTCGTAGGGGGGCTTGGGGTTCATGAGATGCACGACAATGACGCTCAGGTTGCTGGCGGTGAAGGTGATTTCCCACGGTTTGCCCCGCATTGGCGCCCCAGTGGGAAGGCTGAACGCCAGATCGCACACGGAGAACTCGCACGCCCGGCTCAGGGAACCGTCGCTCATGACGCAATGCGCCGTGTAATCGCCGCAGACGGGAAGGAAGCGTTCGATTACGCCCCGGTCTTGCACGGCGATCTGTTCGACGACTGTAGCGCCACGCTTGATGACGAGGGATTTGACGCCTTTGGAGTCCTTGTCCATAACATTGAATTTCACGGGCTGGTCCCGGTAATACGGAACCCAGTCTCCGCGGTCGAGCAGCAGAACTCGATTGATGACAGGCGTCGCGGAATCCTCCTTGTAGTTCGGAAACAAAAACGATTCGGCCTTGTTCTGTCCGCGCCAAGCATTGAAGTCGGTGATCCGATACAGTTTGCGGTTCCGGGATGAAATATGGGAATTGAAGTCTGAGGCGCTGCGAAGGGTGTTTCGGGTGGTCGGCGGCGCGCTCTCCTCGACGCGGACGGCGGTTACGCGGTCTCCGGTTCGTTCGACTTCGGTGACAAGTTCCACATGAGAACCTCCACCGGGCTTGGCAGGCGGCGTATAAATGACATTGCCCGGTTCCGCGGCCTGAGCCGATTGCGGCTCGACGAGAATGACGCCGTTGCGGAACTCCGGGCCGTGGTGCGAGCTTCGATAGGGATTGGCGCACTGCAAGGCGTAGCCGGTGAACGCCGAGCAAACCGTGCCGTAGTAGGCCGCGGCATTGGACACCTTGCCGGAAAGATTCTCGGTGTAAAGGACGCTACGGGGATTCTCGACGGCGGCCAGGAACGTCTTCAGATGGATGTCGAAGCCGATGAAGCGTCCCACCGCCTTGACGCTCGAATACGGAACTCCGGTGTACTCGGTTCCCTGCTCGAAATAACCGCCCCGACGGTTCGGCATCGTTGCGGCGACCGGCGTCCATTTCACTCGCGACAAGATGCGGGCACGCGTGACTGCCTCCTCCTGCCACGAAAGTGAACTCTTCTTCGCTTCCCTGGTGAAAGAACAACCTTGGAGGCAAACAGCCATCGTCAGTGAAACGACTGCCACGCCAAAACACAACCACTTTATCCTCATCACATTTCTCATTGCGGGCAAAACCGTAGGGTTTCGACGAAACGAAGTCAACAATGGTTCCAGCACTCACCGCGGAGATGAACAAGTTGCGAATCCCCAACGCCGCGTAAGGTCACACGGCCTGCAAGAACCGGTTTCCCTCGTCGAGCATCGCGAGGTAATGATCGAGCGGGACGTAGTTGGCGACGCTGTTGCCGGTGCCGAGACAGTAACCGCCGCCGGGCAGGCATCGTTCCAAGGTGCGACGGACGCGCTGACGGATTTGCGCCTCGTCGCTGCGGCAGAGAAAATCCATGTCAATGCCACCGAGTAGCGCGATCCGGTCGCCGTAACGTTGCTTGGCGGCAACGACATCTTCAATTGTGTCCTCGAACGAGTGTTTGGCGTCAATTTGCACGTCGTCAATCAGGTCTGGCATGATCGCGTGGATGTCGCCGCAGCAATGAAGCAGGTACGGATGCCCGGCAGCATGCGACATCTGGGCCATGAGTTTGTGGCCGGGCAGGACGAACTCGCGGAGGTCGGCTGGGCTGATGAGCGGGCCGGTCTTGAAGCCCATGTCGTCGCTGCCCCAGATGATCTTCACGCGCTTGAATTGCAGGATGCGCTCCAGCATGACCCGGTAGATTTCGATCAGGCGCTCGCGTATGGCGGTAACGAGATCGCGCTGGTCGAACAGCGCCAGGCAAAGAGTCTCGTATCCCATCAACCACGAGAGATGCTCGGCAAAATGAGCAAACCCCGCGCTGCCGATGATGCACATGCCGTCCGGCAGATTCCGCTCCAGCCATTCCAGTGACCGGCTGTTCCACTGGCTCGGCTGCGGCCACGGGTATCGTTCGAACTCCTCCCACGACATGATCGGCCCGGTATGTTCGTCCACGTAACTGCGCCCGCCGGTGCGCGCCAATTCCGCGGTGTCCGTCGCGGTCTGCCGGCGAAATTCCCACAGCACATTGTCCAGCCCACATCGGACGTAGTCGTAGCCGAGAAACTGTTGGACGCGAAAACTGCGTTTCAGCGTGAACAACGGATCGGCGCTGTCGAGGCCGTCGAGTAGTCCGAAGCGTTTCGACACCGCGTCCTGCACCTCGGCATCGAGATACAGTTCGATGTGATGGACGCGTTTCGGTGTGCCTTCACGCCGGATGCAGCGGACGAGCGCCTCCCAGTCGGGGGTAATCTTCATTTGCGCCGGTGCAGTTCGAGCCAGTAGAAGCCGCCGATGACGATGCCGTGGGTGATCTCGCCGGCGCGGATCATGCGCGGAATGTCGGCCAGCGGCGCGAGTGTCACGGCGATGTCTTCTGCGTGATCGAGCGTCAGCCCCGCGACCTTGCGGCAGTTCGTCGCCAGTACATAGTGCTGAAGGTTGCCTTGAATGGCCGGGTTGGGATGGACGCTGCCGAGATGAACGAGTTCGCCGGCTTCGTAGCCGGTTTCCTCGAGCAGTTCGCGGCGGGCGCATTCTTCGGGCGTCTCGCCGGGATGATCCATCAGGCCGCCCGGAGTTTCGAGTTGAACGGAGCGAGTTCCGTGTCGCCATTGATGGATCAGGATGATCTGTTGGTCGGGCGTGAGCGGAATGACGTTCACCCAGTTGTCCATGTCCAGCGCGTACATGTCGTGCAGGCTGTTGTTGCGAGGGTTGACGACGACGTCCTTACGCACCTTGAAGATGCGGCAATCAAGCTTCTGCTCGCTGGATTTGCGTGGCCAAGGCTGAATCACGGGTCCACCCATTTGCCATGTTGTTTGATGAGGGCGACAAGTTCGTCCACGGCTTGTTCTTCGGGGATGTGTTGTTTGACCTGTTGTTTGCCGACCCAAAGCGAAATCTTGCCGGGCGCAGTGCCGACGTAGCCAAAATGGGCGTCGGCCATTTCGCCGGGGCCGTTGACGATGCAGCCCATCACGGCGATCTTCACGCCTTTGAGGTGGCTGGTGCGCGCCTTGATGCGCGCAGTGACGGTCTGCAAATCGAACTGGGTGCGCCCGCAACTCGGACACGCGATGTAATCCGCCTTGAACGACCGACATCCGGCTGCTTGCAAAATGTTGTACGCCAGCGTCGCCGGGCCGGCGACTTCGACGGCGTCGCCGATGCCGTCGCAGAGCAACGAGCCGATGTTGGTGCTGGCGGTGAGCAGGTCGCCGGAGCGGTCGCGCAACAGAATCGGCCAGTCGGGGGCGCGCGCGGCGAGGAACCGATAGGCAGCAATCGGTTCGAGCGCGACGTTGTCGCGCACGGTCAGCAGACGCACAGGCTGACCGCACAGGTCGGGCATCGCTAGCGGATCCACTTCGTGCGGCTCCAATGAAAACTCGTCGCTGACGCGGACGACGTTGCTGCCGCCGACGCCGTCCAGTTCGCGAGTGGGACGACGTTTGTAGGAGAAGGGATCGCGGGATTCGGTGATGGCGGTGATGGGAACGGATTTGAACAGGCGGGACGCCTGTTCAACTAGTTTTCGGCAGACGGGGAGTTCGTGGATGCTGTCCTCGGTGAGGGAAACGCGGATGGTGTCGCCAAGGCCATCCTCCAACAGCGCGCCGATGCCGATGGCAGACTTGATGCGGCCGTCTTCGCCTTCGCCGGCTTCGGTGACGCCGAGGTGGAGCGGATAGTTCCAGTCGGGGCCTTCCTCGGCGAGGCGGGCGACAAGGAGGCGGTAGGTCTCGATGACGACTTTGACGTTGCTGGACTTCATCGAGAGGATGATGTCGTGGTAGTTGTGCTTGCGGCAGACGCGGACAAACTCCAGTGCGCTCTCGACCATGCCGAGCGGCGAGTCGCCGTAACGGTTCATGATCCGGTCGGAGAGCGATCCATGATTGGTGCCGATGCGCAGGGCGCGGCCGAGTTCCTTCAGGCGCAACACCAGCGGCGTGAACGATTCCTCCAGACGCTCCAGCTCCTGTTCGTACTGGTCGTCGGTGTATTCGCGGACGGCAAACTTCTTGCGGTCGGCGTAGTTGCCGGGGTTGATGCGGACTTTCTCGACCCAGAGCGCCGCTTCCATCGCGGCGGCGGGAATGAAATGGATGTCGGCGACGATGGGGGTGTTGAAACCGCGCTTGCGGATTTCGGCGACGAAGTTCTTGAGGTTCTTCGCGTCGTTGATCGAGGGGGCAGTGAGACGGAGAATCTCGCAGCCGTCTTCGAGGATCGGGATGGCTTCCGCGATGCAGGCGGCGGTGTCCATCGTGTGGGAGGTCAGCATCGTCTGGATGCGGACCGGGTTGTGGCTGCCGACGCCGACGTTGCCGACTTTGACTTCGCGGGTGAGGCGCCGTTGCCGGGAGAACGGGTTGGCGCAGTAGTTCATGGCGGCGACGGCGCGGGCTGCGTCTCGGTGGTGGTTTGTTTTGTGGGCAGGAACCGGCGGAGGTCGGAGAAGATGGTGATGTAGAGCATGAACGCGATCAGCAACGCGGCGAACGCTGTCTGGCTGACTTGGACGAACTTTTGATTCAGCGGCCGGCGGATGGCGGCTTCGATGGCGGAGAACACGATGTGGCCGCCGTCGAGCACGGGCAACGGCAGGAGGTTGAGGATGGCGAGGTTGATGTTGAGCATGACGGCGATCTTGATGCCCATCAGGATGCCGCCGCTGACGATGGCATACCACCAAACGACGGAAATGCCGACAGGCCCGCTGACGCTGTTGAGGCCGACGCCGGTTTCCTTGTGATGGACAAGTGCCTTCGCGAGGCGCCACATCGAGCCGAGCACCTCGTGGAACTGTTGGACAGGCGTCGCACCGGGGCGCATGATTTCCAAGTCTTCGGCCAAGCTGACACCGATGCGGGCGACCTTGTCCTTCGGGTCAACCTCCGGCACCGCGGTCAGCGTCATCATCTTGCCGTCGCGCAACGCCTTGATCTGGATCGGCTGCTCGGGGCGTCTTTTGATCAGTTCCATCATCTGCTCGCGGCTGTAAATCGGCACACCATCAATGGAGACGAACCGGTCGTCCGCGCGCACGCCGGCGCGCGCCGCGGGCGAGCTGGGCAACACCATCTGCGCATACGGACGGACGCGCGGATACAAATCCAGCGTCTTGATTTTGAACTTCTCGTTGAGGTGCGTCTCGACATCGAAGGTGAGCTTCTGCGCGCCGCGCTCGATGTGCAATTGCACCGTGGTTTGCCGGCTGAACGCGACCGCCTCCATCATTTCACCCCACGTCTTCACTGTCTGGTCGTTGACTTGCGCGATGCGGTCGCCGGGTTTGATGCCGGCGAGTTCCTCGGGGCTGCCTTGCTCAACCCAGCCGACGACGGAAGGGTTGGCCGGCGTGCCGAACGCCCAGAGCGCGCACGCCAGCAGCCACGCCAGCGCGACGTTCAACGCCGGCCCCGCGAGCGAGACCAGAATCTTGTCCATCGGCGAAGCCGGCGGCAGTTCCTCGGGTTTGACATCCGATTTGCCTTCGAGCGCTTCCATCGGCGCCATCTGCGGCAACATCACGTAGCCGCCGCACGGAATCCACGAGACGCGATACTCAATGCCGTCGCGCGTCCATTTCCAGATCGCGGGGCCGAAACCGATGGAGAACCGCTCAATCTTCATCCCGCGTTTCTTTGCGACGAGGAAATGGCCCAGTTCGTGGATGAAAATCGTCAGACCAAAGAAGAACACCACCAGGAAGATGGGATACACCCAATTGGTGATGATGTTGATGATCAGTTCAAATGACACGCGCTGCTTCCTTTCTGGCCCATTGGTCGGCCTCCAATATAGCGTCCAACGACGGCGACGCAACCACGCGATGCGCCCCCATCACCTTTTCGACGGTCTCGAAGATCTGCGTGAACTGAATCTGGCGGTCCACGAACCGGGCCACGGCGACTTCGTTGGCCGCGTTGAACACCGCCGGCATCGTGCCGCAGGCGCGTCCCGCTTCGCGCGCCAGCCGCAACGACGTGAACTTGCCCGGGTCCGGCATCTCGAAGGTGAGCGCGGCGATCTTGGCGAGGTCGGTCGGCGGAATCGAGTTCGGCAACCGGCGGGGGCAGGTGAGCGCGTATTGGATCGGATAACGCATGTCCGGCACGCTGAGTTGCGCGAGAATCGAGCCATCGCGGAACTCGACCATCGAGTGAATGACGCTTTGCGGATGCACCACCACGTCCACGCGATCAATCTCGATGTTGAAGAGCCAGCGCGCCTCGATCATCTCAAGGCCCTTGTTGAACAGCGTGGCCGAGTCAATCGTGATTTTCTGGCCCATGTTCCAGCTTGGATGTTTCAGCGCCTGTTCGACTGTGATCTGCTCGAACTGCTCGCGCGGCGTCTGCCGGAACGGCCCGCCTGACGCCGTGAGAATCAATCGTTTCACGTCGGCCGGATCGCGGCCTTCGAGGCACTGGTAAATCGCGCTGTGCTCGCTGTCCACCGGCAACACCTTCACGCCGTGCTTGCGCGCCTCGCTCATCACGAGTTCACCGGCCATCACGAGGATTTCCTTCGACGCGACCGCCAAGTCTTTCCCCGCCCGAATCGCCGCCAGCGCCGGTTCGAGGCCCGCCGTGCCGACGATGGCGATGAGCACGACATCGGCTTCCGGCATCGTGGCGAGTTCGACGAGGCCGCGCTCGCCTGTCAGCACCGGCTGGCCAATGCGCGTTTCGAGTTCCTTGGCCTTCGAGTGGTTGGTCATGGCAACCGTCTTCGGCTTGAACTGGCGGAATGCCTTCTCCGCGCCGTCAACGCCGCCGCGCGCCGCGATGCCAATGAGCCGGAAATGTTCCGGCAGATCGGCGACGACTTTTTGCGTACTGACGCCAATGGAGCCAGTGCAACCGAGCAGGACGATGTTCTTGGGTTTCATCAAAACGGGCGCAGCATACGAATCCTGAGCGATTAGCTCAAGCTTTTACGCTGCGACGGAGCATTTCCTCCGTTTCCTGAAGCGCGCCAAGCTGGACCAACCGCGCAATCTGCGCTTCGATCACCGCCCGCAACGGTCCGCTGGTCGTCTTGAAGCCGAGAATCCGGGCCACTGCGACGGGTGTCTCCCTGACCGTGGCGCCGTGGTGGGCATCAATCAACGCCAGGATTGCCGCGCGAATCTCGGCTGGCGGAAGCATGTCAGGCTTTCGCAGTGTGGCGGAGTCCGCATCTTTGCGGTTGCGGACTGGAACGGCTGCGCCGGGTAACGACAGGAAGCCGTCCTCGCGCACGCAGCGTTGGGTGACCAGCAGCGAGCGCACGCCCCGCGCCACCGCATCCTGAACACGGGCGCCAGCGCGCTGGAGGTTCCAGAGGTCGCGCACACGGACGACCAGTTCGTCCTCGTGGATCGGGCCTTCCTCTTCGACCACCATGAAAAGCATGTCGGCCAGCTCGCGCGTCGCCAGCTCGTGCGGGTCGCGATTCCGCGGCACGGCGAGGCGCGCCATCTTGTACGGCGTGGACAACGCGTTCAGCCCGCCCGCGTCCACCGCCAGGGTGGTTTCGCGCTCGATGGTCTCCTCGGCTTTGACGCTGGGGGGCGGCGTCTTCTCGGCCAGCGCGACTTTCGCGCGTTCAATCGCCTCGGCCACTTTGCGGAGTTGCTCGGCGGGACGCTGAAACCAGTCGGTGCTCCAGATCCGGTGGATGATCCAGCCGTGGTCCTCCAGCACGGCCTGACGGAGACGGTCGCGGTCACGCGCCGATCGGGAGGCATGATACGCCGGGCCGTCGCACTCGATGCCGAGCAGGTAACGCCCTTCGCGTTCTCGGTCCACCACCGCCAGATCAATGAAACACCCGGCAATCCCCACTTGCGGGTGCGCCTCGTAACCGAGCGACGCGACCGCCTTGCGCACTGCCTCCTCAAACTGCGACGGCTTCTCCTGGCTGGCAGCCGCCGCGACATCGAGACGGCCCGTCTGGGCGAAACCGAGGAACGTCTTCAACGCCTGCACGCCGCGTCCCGACGCGCGTTCCAAATCAATCTCGTCGGCGGTGATCGAGGAGAAGACCTCGCAGCGTTTCTTTGCGCGCGAGATCAATACGTTCAAGCGCCGCTCACCGCCCTCGTTGCTCAATGGCCCGAAACGCATCGCGAGGAACCCGCGCACGTCGCGCCCGTAGCCGACCGAGATGAAAATGACGTCGCGCTCGTCGCCCTGCACGTTCTCGAGGTTCTTGACGAAGAACGGTTCCGTCGCGTGGTCGTTGAAGAACGGCTCCGTCTCCGGGTTCTCGCGCCGGAGCAGTTCGAGTTCGTCGAGGATCGCCTGTTGCTGGCGCACCGAGAACGCCGCCACGCCGAGGCTCAACTCCGGCGTCCGCCGCGCGTGCTCGATGACCGCCCGGCAGACTGCCTTCGCCTCCACGCGGTTCGTGCCGGAGGCGCCGCTGTCGAAAACGCCTTCGGGAATGTGATGAAACTTCAGCCCCAGCCCTGCCGCCGCCGAGTGCGGGCTGGGAATGATGACCAAACGGTCCTCGTAGAACTCGTGGTTCGACACCGCGATGAGCGTGTGGTGCCGGCTGCGGTAATGCCAGCGCAACATCGTCTGCGGCAGCCCGCGCGCACAGCAGAGGCCGAGGATGCTCTCGATGTCCTTCACCTCCGCCGCCTGCGATTCCTCGACCTCGTCATCCCCAGCCTCCGAGGTCAGGCGCGCGAAGAACCGGGTCGGCGGTAATTGCTTGCTGTCGCCGACCACGACGATCTGCTTGCAGCGCGCAATCGCCCCCAGCGCATCCACCGGTTGCACCTGGCTGGCCTCGTCCACGACCAACAAATCAAACTCAATCGCCCCCGGCTCCAAGTATTGCGCCACCGACAACGGACTCATCATGAACACCGGCTTGATCGCCTGCACGACCGACCCCGCGTCCTTGAGCAACCGACGGACGGTGCGGTGGCCGCGCTTTCGCTCCATCTCGCTCTTCACCAGCCCCGTCGCGCCGACGCCCGAATTCGACGCCGGCATCCGCTGGCTGTGCGCCAGCAACGTCCGCAGCTTCGCCAGCGTCAGGCGGTCGCGGTCGAGCTGCCGAAACTCGGCAATCCGACGCTCGTGCAACACGCCGTCGAACTGCATCAACTCCGGTTTCAGTCGCGCCACCTCGCGCAGCATCTGGCTGAAATAGATCCGGTCGAAACAATCCAGCGCCGGCGCGTTGCCTTGTTCCATGCGGTCCACGAGCGGCCCCAAGCCGAGTTCCCGCGAGCGGCGGGCGCGCACGAAGTAGCTGTTCCACTTCGACAACGATTCCATGTCCGCCAGCCACACGCTGCACCGTTGCGCGAGCGCATCAAGCGGCACGTCCTCGATCTTCGCCACGCCAAAGGCCGCGCCGCAGTCCAACGCCAGATCGCTCACAACCTGCGCCGCCGCCTCCCGCACCCCGGCAAGTTGCCCGGCAAGCGTCTCCGCCAGACGCCCGACCAACGCCGTGTCCTGTACGCCCACGAACATCCGACGGAACGATTCGTCCAGCCCGGCCTCGGCTTGCCGGCTGACCCAGTTCACAACGGCTTCCAGCTTCGCCCAGTCGGACTTCTCGCGCTGCCACAATGCGCCGAATGCCGACTGCCCGTCGGCTCCGCGCACGACACGCAACGCGCGTTGGCCCGCTACGATCTGGTCCACCAACGCCAGCCGCTCGGTAAACCCGCCGGGCAATTCGCCGGTCAGCACACCGCGCAACTCAGCCAGGGCGCGACGGTAGTTGCCGTTCAGGAACCGGAGCCACGACTTGCCGTGCGCCGCGATGTGTGAACGGACACCGGAGAAATCCTGTTCCCAAGTGGGCGCCGTCACGCGGCTGCCGAGCGCCGAGATCGTCTCCGCGTACAACCGTCCGCTGGCGACCAAGTCGCGCAGCCCGGCCAGCCCCGTGCTCCAGACGCCCTGACACAACGCTGACTTGTCCAGCGTCGGCGCGCTGGCAACAAGCCCGGCGATGACCTGTTGGTCCCCGGTGAGCGTCAGCGTGGACGGCGGATACTGGGAGATCGTCGTTGCCAGCGATTGCGAAGTCTCGCGCATCGCGGCGAGCCGGTCGCGCAATGTGCGGATGCACGCGGCCAGCGGTTCGAGATCAATCCGCAGCACCGTTCCCCGGCACGCGCCGCGCCACGGATGTTGGGCGGGCACGCCAATCTGCCCGATCCGCTCGACCAGTTCCTCAATCAGCCGCCGCCGCTCGGCGCGCTGCTCCGGCGTCCAGCTCTCGGCCCCGGTGAAAACGAGTCCCGACGCTTCCGCGCCGCGTTCACCGAGCGCCGTCAATTGCCCGACGATGGCGAACGCGCTCAGTCCGCTCGGCGAGAGTTGTTCGTGGAGTGACGCGGCGTGGCGGTTCAGCACGGTCCGGCTCTCTTCGAGCTTCGGCACCAACGCTTCCAGGTCCGACGAGCGGGGACGACCCAGTTTCCACGTCCGCCCGATCTCCTCGATCACGGCGCGCTTGTTCGCCTTGTTGCTGTGCAGTTCGAGGCAGAGCGGGCCAAGCCCTTCGCGCTCCAGCCGGCGTTTCACGACTTCGAGCGCGGCCAGTTTCTCGGCGACGAACAGCACGCGTTTCCCGTCGAGCACCGCGGCGGCGATGATGTTGGTGATGGATTGGCTCTTGCCGGTGCCGGGCGGGCCTTGGACGACAACGCTCCGTCCTTGTCGGACCAGTTCGATGGCCTGTGTCTGCGAGCTGTCGCTGTCCACAACGTGATCAAGGCGCGCGGCGGGGATCAGCGCGTCCAGGGGCGCATCGTCTGGAAAAATCGGTTCTGCCGCCGGAAATCCGTCCTGCAGCAGCGCGGTCAGGAACGGGTCGCGCAGCAGCTTCTCGCCATCCGGCCAGTTGGCCGGGTCGAGGTCGCGGTACATGAGAAACTTTGCGAACGAGAAGAAGCCGAGCACGACCGCGTTCGGCAAGACCTCCCAACTCGTCATCCCGGCCACGGCCTGCGCCACGGCTGCGCAGTAGCGGTCCACGCTGAACTCCTCCTCCGACGGGAACTCCGGCAATGTGCTGTCGAAGTCGGTCTTGAGTTTCGCCACGAGCGAGAGGTTTTCCTCGATGTCCTCCTCCCGCCAGTGCAGATGAAACCGGTCCGCGACGCTGTCGCGGTGCAACTCGACCGGCACGAGCACCAACGGCGCGTAGCGGGGCGTGTCGGGCTGGTCCCGCTCGAACCATTTCAGTTGGCCGAGCGCGAGGAAGAGGATGTTGACGCCCTGTTCCTCCATGATGGTCTGCGCGTCGCGGAACAGCGCCAGCAACCGCCGCTGCAGGCCTTCCGGCGTGAGCGCAGTCTGGAGCCGCGCGTCCATGTGGCGTTTCGGCAGGCCGGTGTTGGCGTCGCGCGCCTCGTCCTCTTCGGGTTGCGGCAAACCGACTTCGTCATCGTTCGTCGTCTCCGCATCCGCGCCGGCGCGACCGGGCAAGAAACTCAGCGTCTTCTTGTCGGTGACCAGGAGACGGAACACCTGCTCGCTCAACTCATCATGAACTTGGACGATCCGCGCCGACTTCGATTGCACGGGCACGGCGAGCAACCGGTTGCGCGTGGACAGATCCAGCAACTCACGCCGGCTGCATTCCAGGAGTTCTTGTGTGCTTGGCATTGGTCGCGCACATCGCACCACATCGCCGCGCGCTTGTCGAGAATCAAACGGTTATTGCTTCCCATGTGATGCGAACTCAGGTAGGTTGTCCGCCGAATGCTCGAAGGAGGCCAACATTTTTCCGAGCCGGTGCTGCCGCGTGTCCGCAAGGATGTCGCGTCGTTGCGCGCCTCATTGACAGTCTCGGAGGCAGTGGAACAGATCCGCCAACGGATCCCCAGCGAGGGGATTATTTACTTTTATGTCGCGGATGAAGAAGAACGGCTTGTGGGCGTGGTCTCCACGCGGGCGCTGCTGACGGCGCAGCCCGGCCAGCCATTGTCGGAAATCATGAGCCGGCGGGTGGTGTCGCTCCACCACACGGCCACGATCTTTGATGCGTGCGAGTTGTTTGTGATGCACAAGTTCCTGGCGTTCCCCGTGGTGGACGAACAGCAACGGATTGTCGGGGTGGTGGACGTGAATTTGTTCACGGAGGAAGTGCTCGACTTGGCCGAGTGGGAGAAGATGGACGAATTGTTTGAAGCGATCGGCTTCCGTGTCTCGCAGGTGCGGCACGCCTCCCCGTGGCGGGCGTTCCGGGTCCGGTTTCCGTGGTTGGTCCCCACCGTTGCCAGCGGCATCTTTTGCGCGCTGCTCGCCAGCTTTTTTGCCGTCACAATCGCCGAGAGCATTGTGCTGGCGTTTTTCCTCACGTTGGTGCTGGGACTCGGCGAGAGTGTCAGCATGCAATCCATGACGGTGACGATCCAGGCGTTGCGCACGATGCGACCGACGTTGCGTTGGTATGCGACCGAGTTGCGGCGGGAACTGGGGACGGCGCTGTTGCTGGGCGCAGCCTGCGGGGGGACAGTTGGACTGATCGTGTGGGCGTGGCGCGGCGATGGCTTGGCCGGGGTGGTGATTGGCGGGAGCATCTTGTTGTCGTTGTGCTCGGCGTGCCTGCTGGGGTTGAGTGTGCCGGCCTTGCTGCACGCGCGGCGGCTGGACCCGAAGATTGCCGCCGGGCCGGTGACGCTGGCGTTGGCGGATATTTTTACGCTGTTGTTTTACTTCACGTTCGCCGCAGTCGCGCTGGGCTGAATCACGGCAGCACGAGCCGCATATAGACGTACAGCAACGGCGCGGTGAAGAGGAGACTGTCAATCATATCAAGGCAACCGCCGTGGCCGGGCAGGACGTTGCTGGAGTCCTTGACGCCGGCTTCGCGTTTGATGAGCGACTCGGCGAGGTCGCCGATCACAGCGGCAACGCCAAGCAACAATCCGATGATGACTGCGTGTGTCGGAGTCACGCCGCGCAATTTCATCGTTTCCGGCGTGAGCCACAGGCAACAAAGCAGGGAACCGAAGACGGCAAGCACGATGCCGCCGATGGTGCCTTCCCATGTTTTTTTCGGGCTGAGACGCGGCATCATTTTATGGCGTCCCAAGGTGGTGCCAACAAGGTAGGCGCCGATGTCGGTGAATTTGGTGGCCACCACGAGCAACATGACGAAATAACGGCCATCTTCCGTCGGGCGATAGGCGAAGTTGATGCGGGTGATGAAGTTGGCCAGCCAGCCGACGTAGATCAGGCCGAACAGCGTGACCGCCATCGTCTCGATGCCGCGCGGATTCAGTTTCTGCGGGAATTGGCGGATAAACACGCCGACGGCAAAAACGATGAGGATGACAATGTCGAAGTCGTACGAGAGTTTCTCAAAGCGGTGCGAGCCGAAGAAAAACCAGCTTCCCGAAATCAACGACACGGTGCCGATGACGCCCCAGATCTTGAACGACGGCAGCCCTTTCGCCTCGCAGATTTTGTAGAACTCCCAGACAGCCAGCGCGACGACAATGTTCATGAACACGTACAACCCCGTCGGTGGCAGCCAGAAAACGACGGCGAGCATGATGCCCCAGAGCACCAGTGAACTGACCAGCCGCCAGCGAAAGCCGGTGCGGGGTGTAGAGGCCGCGGTCCCGGCGGCTTGTTCGGATTTAGCGTCCGGGACGGACGCCGCTACATCGCCATTGCTCAATTGCCCTCCAGTGGGGCGACGCGGCCGAACCGGCGCTGGCGTTTGCTGTAGTCGTCAAGCGCGGCGAGCAGTTGCGGTTTGCGGAAATCAGGCCAGAGCGTGTCGGTGACGTGGATTTCGGCGTAGGAAATCTGCCAGAGCAGGAAATTGCTGACGCGAAGCTCGCCGCTGGTCCGCACCAACAGGTCGGGATCGGGGATGTCGCGCGTGTAAAGCCGCTGCGAGATCAGTTCCTCGTTGATGTCGGCAATGTCGAGCGCGCCGGTCTTGGCATCGCGGGCGATGCTGCGGACCGCGTCCACAATCTCGGTGCGGCCGCCGTAGCTGAGCGCGAGCACGAGCGTGAGGCCGGTGTTCTTGCGAAGCGCCTCGATGCTCTTGTCGAGCTGGCGCTGGGCGCTTTCGGGAAGCTCATGGATCCGCCCGATGGCCGCGAGGCGGACGTTGTTCTTGTCCAGTTCCGCCACTTCGCGTTGCAGGTAGAATTCCAGCAGGGCCATCAACGCCGTGACCTCCGCTTTCGGGCGTCGCCAGTTCTCGCTGGAGAACGCGTAGAGCGTCAGATAGCCGATCCCGAGTTCGCCGCAGGCGCGGACGATGGCGCGCACGCTCTCGGCGCCGGCGCGATGGCCTTCGAGCCGCGGCAGGCTGCGCTGCTTGGCCCAGCGACCATTGCCGTCCATGATGATGGCGACGTGGCGGGGGATCTTCGTGGCGTCGGGCGTGCTCACGTTACAGGAAAATGGTTTCCTCGCGGCGGGCGCCGACGCTGACGATGGCCAGTTTCGCGCCGGTGAGTTGGGCGAGTTTCTGAAGATAAGCGCGCGCCTTCTTGGGAAGTTCGCTGAACTCGCGCGCTTCCTTCGTCGAGGCCTGCCAGCCGTCGAACTCCTGGTAGACCGGCACGCAACGCTGCATCGCATCCACGTCGGCGGGAACGGTGTCGGTGACTTTGCCGTCGAGTTTGTAGGCGACGCAGACCTTGATCTTCGGCAACGTGTCGAGCACGTCGAGCTTGGTCACGGCCAGTTCATCGAGACCGTTGACCATGACCGAGTAGCGGCTGACCACCGCGTCGAACCATCCGCACCGGCGCGGCCGGCCCGTGGTGGCGCCGAACTCGCGCCCCGTCTCGCGCAACTGGCTGCCTTGATCGTCGTGCAATTCCGTCGGGAAGGGGCCCTCGCCGACGCGCGTGGTGTACGCCTTCATCACGCCGATCACCTTGTCAATGCGGTGCGGCGGAATGCCCGTGCCCGCGCAGGCGCCGCCGGCGGTCGTGTTGGAACTGGTGACAAACGGGTAGGTGCCAAAATCAATGTCGAGCATCGTGCCTTGGGCGCCTTCGAACAGAATCTGTTTGCCGTCGCGCTCCAGACGGTTCAAGAGTTTGATTGTGTCCGTGATGAACGGCTTGAGCTTTCGCGCGATGGCGAGATACTCGCCATTGATTGTCTTGAAGCTGAGCGGCCTTGCGCCAAAGGCGCGCGCGATTTCGTTTGTCTCGCGCACTTTGCGGCGGAGTTTCTCGGAGAACTTCTCGGGCGTCAACAGGTCAACGACGCGCAGCCCGGTGCGCGCAACCTTGTCGGCGTACGCGGGGCCGATGCCGCGCTTGGTGGTGCCGATCTTGCGTTTGCCCTTCTGCTCCTCGCGGATCGAGTCGAGGAGACGATGATACGGGAAGACAAGATGGGCGCGGTTGCTGACGAGCAGGTTGCCGTTGACCGCGATGCGGCGCGACTGGAGGTGATTGATCTCCTCCAGCAACGCGGCGGGGTCCACGACGACACCGTTGCCGATGATGTTGAGTTTGCCGGGGTATAAAATGCCCGACGGGACAAGATGAAGCACGTACTTCTCAGTGCCGACCTCGACCGTGTGCCCGGCGTTGTTGCCGCCTTGATAGCGGACAACCACGTCGGCCTGTTCGGTCAGGACGTCAATGATTTTACCTTTGCCTTCATCGCCCCATTGGGCGCCAACAAGAACCGTGGTAGCCATAACGGTGCGTCACAATACCCGGCGACGCCTCCGCTGGCAAGAAACAAGCGCGCAAAATCAGAGGTTGATTGGCGGGAACGATTCCCGTATAAACGCCCCACTTTATGAGACACACCATTTCCGTGCTGGTCGAAAACAAGTTCGGCGTGCTGGTCCGCATCGCAGGCTTGTTCAGCGGCCGGGGCTTCAACATTGATACGCTCAATGTCGCCCCGACGCAGGACGTCACGCAATCGCGCATGACCATCGTCGTCAAGGGCGACGAGGCCGTGCTCGAACAAATCATCAAACAACTCGACCGGCTTGTGGATGTCATCAAGATCCAGGATTTCCGCGAGGACGAATACGTGGACCGCGAGTTGCTGCTGGTCAAAGTCGGCGCCGACGCCAAGACCCGCCCGGAGATCATGCAGATTTGCGACATTTTCCGCGCCAAAATCGTGGATGTCGCGCAAAAGACCCTTACCATCGAGATCACCGGCGCCGAGTCCAAGGTGTCCGCGTTTCTCGAACTCATGCAACCATTTGGCATCCGCGACCTGACCCGCACGGGCAAGATCGCGATGTCCAGAGAATAAACCACAACAGGAGACAATAAATACTATGGCACTGATTGATTTTGGCGGCACCAAGGAAACCGTCATTACCCGCAAGGAATTTTCGCTGGCAAAAGCCCGCCAAGTTCTGAAAAACGAAGTCATCGCCGTCATCGGCTACGGCGTCCAAGGCCCGGCGCAGGCGCTGAACATGAAGGACAATGGCTTCAACGTCATCATCGGCCAAGCGCCCGAGTTCAAACGCGACTGGGACCGCGCCGTCGCCGACGGCTGGGTTCCCGGCAAAACGCTGTTCCCCATCGAGGAAGCTGTCCAGCGCGGCACCATCATCCAGTTGCTCGTCTCCGACGCCGCCCAGCGCCAAGTCTGGCCGACGATCAAGAAAAACCTCAAGCCCGGCGATGCGTTGTATTTTTCACATGGCTTCTCCATCACCTACAACAAGAAGACCGGCGTTGTTCCCCCGAAGAACATTGACGTCATCATGGTCGCCCCGAAAGGCAGCGGCCTCAACGTCCGCCGCAACTTCCTCAGCGGCGCCGGCATCAACTCCAGTTACGCCGTCTTTCAAGACGCCACCGGCCACGCCGAAGAACGCTGCCTCGCCGTCGGCATTGCCATCGGCTCCGGCTATCTCTTCCCGACGACATTCCCGCACGAGACCAACAGCGATCTCACCGGCGAACGCGGCGTGTTGATGGGCTGCCTCGCGGGCGTCATGGAGGCGCAATACGACGTGCTCCGCGCCCACGGCCACAGCCCGAGCGAAGCGTTCAACGAAACCGTCGAGGAACTCACGCAGTCATTGATCCGGCTCGTGGACGAGAACGGGATGGACTGGATGTACTCGAATTGCAGCGCCACCGCCCAACGCGGCGCGCTCGATTGGAAGCCGAAGTTCCGCAAGGCCGTGTTGCCGGTGTTCAAGGAGCTTTACAAGCGCGTCGCTACCGGCGCGGAAGCCGAGCGCGTCATCAAGGTTTGCGGCGCGAAGGATTATCCCGCGAAGGTTGCCGCCGAACTCGCCGCCATCCGCAACAGCGAGATGTGGCAGGCTGGTGCCGCCGTCCGCGCCTTGCGACCGAAGCAGAAAGCCAAAGCCATCACCGCCGGCACCAAGGGCGTCTCCGGCCGACAGGGCTGAACCACGATTAACAACGACTACGTCCACGGCTACTCCGAGCGCGAAGCCCAACGGCTTTGCGATCAATCCGTCACGTTGCGCGACCTGTTGCTCGGCGATACCGCGTATCCCGACGGCAGCCTTGTGCTCGAAGCGGGCTGCGGCGTCGGAGCGAAGACCGTCACGCTGGCCTCACGCAATCCCCGCGCGCGGTTTGTCTGCACGGACATTTCCACCGAGTCGCTCGCCAAGGCCAAAGAAAACAACTTGGGCAATGTCACGTTCCAACAGGCTGACATCTTCGCGATGCCGTTTTCCGCTGCGACATTCGATCACGTCTTCGTTTGTCACGTGCTCGAACATCTCACCAATCCGGTCGGCACGCTCCGGAAACTCCGCCCGCTCCTCAAACCCGGCGGCACGATCACCGTGATCGAGGGCGACCACGGCTCTGCTTACTGGCATCCCGAAACGCCGGCCTCGCAAATCGTCTGGCAATGCCTCATCCGCGCACAAGCCCGGCTCGGCGGCGATTCGTTGATTGGACGCCGGCTTTTTCCGCTATTGACCGAGGCCGGTTTCACCGGTGTGCGAGTATCGCCACGCGTTGTTTATTGCGACGCCAGCCGTCAGGACTGGGTGGACGGGTTCGTCCGCAAGACCATCATTGCGATGGTCGAAGGCGTGAAAACGCAGTCGCTCGAACTCGGCTTGACCGACGAACAAACATGGCGGCACGGCATTGACGATTTGAATCAAGTTGCCGACCAGCCCGACGGCACCTTCAACTACACGTTCTTCAAAGCCGTGGCTTACGCTTAATATCCGCCGGAGCCGATTCCAGTTCCTTTATTTTCGATCTTCTGTCCGGCTTTCTCGGCAGCTTCGCGGCGACGATATTCGTCGAGCATCGTGGCGGTGGCCGTCGCGCCACAACGGCTGCCGCCGAGATCGCGGACTTTGATGAGGCCGTCGAGGTCGCGCACGCCGCCGGCGGCTTTGACTTGGACTTTCGATGAGACGTTGGCGCGCATCAATGCGAGATCGTGTTCTGTCGCGCCCTTGTAGTTGTAGTTGCCGTCCTTCTGTTTCACGAAGCCGTAGCCGGTGGAAGTCTTCACCCAGTCGGCACCGGAACGCTCGCAAATCTGGCAGAGCTTGATCTTGATGTCATCGTTCGGCAGGAAGTCGTTTTCGAAGATGACTTTCACCTTTGCGCCGTGCTTGTGCGCCTCGTCGCAGACAGCTTTCACGTCGCACTCGACGTAGTCCCAATCGCCGCCGAGCGCCTTGCCGGCGTTGGCGACCATGTCAATCTCGACCGCGCCATCGCGGCAAGCCAGTTCGGTCTCGTAGCGTTTCGATTCGGTGCAGGAGTTGCCGTGCGGGAAACCGATGACACAGCCGACATTGACGCCGGTGCCTTTGAGCAATTCAGCCGCTCGCTTGGCGGCGTAGGGTTTGATGCAGACCGACGCGACGCCGTATTTGGCGGCGAGCTTGCAGCCGTCCTCCAACTCCTTGTCCGTCATCGTCGGATGCAGGAGCGAGTGGTCAATCATCTTGGCTAGTTGTTCGTAGGAATATTTCATGGTCAGGCAAAGAACGGTTGGAGAACGTTGCGCGCGACCTTCACCGCCGCTTTGCGTCCTTCGAGCGTCTTGCCGAAGGTGTCGTCCTCGACTTCGATGCACACGGGGCCGTCGTAGCCGATGTTCATCAACGCCGCCATGAACCGCGCCCAGTTGATGTCGCCGTAGCCGGGGATGCGCGGCTGGTGCCATTCCACGGGAACCGCGAACACGCCAACATCGTTGATCCGCTCGCAACGGATGCGGACGTCTTTCGCGTGCAGGTGGAAGAGTTTGTCCTTGAACTCGCACAACGGCGAGAGCGGATCCATCCATTGCAGGATGAAGTGCGACGGATCGTAGTTGAGTCCAAAACTCTTGCTCGGAATATCGCTGAACGCGCGCCGCCAGATGACCGGCGTCGTCATCAGGTTCTTGCCGCCGGGCCATTCGTCGCGCGTGAAGAGCATAGGGCAATTCTCGATACCGATCTTGATGCCGTGATCCTCGGCGAACGCAATGAGCGGCTTCCACGTCTTCAGGAAACGCGGCCAGTTGTCGTCAACCGACTTCGTCCAGTCGCGCCCGACGAACGTGTTGACGTTCTTCAAGCCGAGCTTCTCCGCTGCGACGATGACCTTCTTCAAATGCTCCACCGCCACCTTCGCGCCTTCGAGGTTCGGATCGAGCGGGTTCGGATAATAACCGAGGCCGCTGATGCCGACGCCGTGCTTGGCGCAGAGAGCGTTCACATCGTCGGCTTGCGCTTTCGAGAAGCCGGTCACGTCAATGTGTGTGATGCCGGCGTATTTGCGTTCGGCCTTGCCGACGGGCCAGCACATGATCTCGACGCACGCGAGCCGCTCGGCAGCCGCGAACTTCAACACTTCCTCCAACGACAACTCCGGCAATATGGCGCTGACGAATCCGAGTTTCATGATGTCCTTTCTAGACTTTGGTCCACTGACGTTTTTGGTTGCTCTTCATAATCGCTTCGCAGACGGCGACCTCTTGATGGCCATCGGCGGCGGTGGCGAAGAAACGTTCGCCTTTGCCGCCTGCGATGGCGGCGTAGATGTTTCGGAATAGCATCTTGAACGTGTCGGGGAAACCTTCGACGTGGCCCGGCGGATAATCCATGAACCCGGCGGCACCGTCGCCAAAGGCGGGGGTGGCACGCACAGCGATCTCGTTTGTGCCGTCGCGATTTCCGAATCGGAGCATTTCCGGAACTTCGGAGCACCACCACGCCGACTTCTTGCTTCCGTAAACCTCGATGCGAATGCAGTTCTTCCGGCCGGCGGCGACTTGGGAGACGCCGAGATTGCCGCGCGCGCCGTTGGCGAATTGCAGCAACACACTGGCAAAATCCTCGGTCTTGACCGGATACGTTGCGTATTTCATCGCGGTGTCGGCTTTGGAGAACGTTTGCACCTCGCCGAGCGGACGTTTCCGTGTCTTGTGCCACGTCGCGAGGTCGGCGAACACCGATTTGATCTCGCTGCCGAGGATGAACGAGACGGTGTCCATCCAGTGCGTCCCGATGTCGGCGACGGCGCGGAGCTTGCCGCCTTCCTGCGGGAGCAGGCGCCAGTTGTAGTCGGTGTCTTTGAAAAGCCAGTCCTGCATGTACGAGCCGTTGACGTGGATGATGTCGCCGAGTTCGCCGCGCGCGACCATCTGCCGGAGCGTGAGGACGGCGGGATAAAAGCGAACGTTATAGTTCACGGCAAACACCTTGCCGCTGCTCCGCGCCAGCTTCGCGATCTGCGCCGTCTCGCGCGTGTTCATCGCCAGCGGTTTCTCGCACACGACGTGTTTGCCGGCGCGCAACGCGGCCAGCGACATCTCGCAGTGGAACCGGTTCGGCGACGTGATGTGGATGACGTCCACGTTCGGCGAGCACAGCAACTCACGGTAATCGTCGAACGCTTCCGGGATGCCGAACTTGTCGGCGGCAGCGCGGACGCGGTCGGGCAGGTCGCAGAGTGCAGTGACGTTGACCCCGAGCCGGCGCAACGCTTCGAGGTGAACGGGGCCGATGAAGCCGGTGCCGATGACGCCAGCGCGAACTTGAATGCTCATGGTTTGGAGTCCTATTTGGTTGTTGCGATTTGGTCGGGCGCTTCGCAGATCACGCGGAAGCCGACGTTGAACACGCGCTGCCACGATGGATAGGAAGCGCGCGACGTGCTGGTGCAATGTTTCGGCGCGTCAAAGAACGAACCGCCGCGCACGACTTTGCTCGGGCCGTCGTCGGAGAGCGTCCACTCGGCGGCGTTGCCGTGCATGTCGTGCAGGTCCCACGCGTTCGGTTTGTAGCTGCCGATGGGCGCGGTCACGATGGCGCGGTCGTCGAAACGCGCGTCGGCCAGCGCGGCGCCTTCGACGATGAGATGGTCGAGTCCGCCGGTCATTTGGAAGATGCCGGCCACGGGCGATTTGCCGGCGAACGACGCGTCGCCCATGTTCGCCCACGCCGAAAAATCCGTATCGAGTGTGCCGTAGTTCAACGGCGTCGTGGTGCCGGCGCGGCAGGCGTGTTCCCATTGCGCCTCCGTCGGCAGCGTCACTTTCAATCCCGTTCGCTCCGACATCCACCGGCAGAACTCCATCGCACGTGTCCACGCGACGCGCACCGCCGGCTGGCGCGAGTCGTTGAGCGTCAGTCCCTCGTCGTCATTGCGGGCGTGGCGTTTGGCGTAGTAACGCGAGTCGTGCGCGGGATCGAACCGGCGGAACTGTTCGTTGCTCACTTCGCACGCGCTCATCCAGAAACCGCTCGGAATCCAGACAAGTTTCATTGTGACACCGCAGCCGAGGTCAACGGTGCGTTCGCGAACTGATGGGATGGGCAAGGAGCCGCCGGGACGGCGGCTGCTACACTGTGTAGTGGCGTCCGTCCCGGACGCTTTTGGGAGCATGGCAGTTTTCAGGACGGCGGGCTTGAGTGCGGCATCAGCCTCGGTGTCTTCCGTTGGGCCGCCGTAGAGTTTGCGGAGTTCGAGGCGACGCTTGTGAACGCCGTCGGGAATCGGAAATACTTCGCTCCACGTGCCGTGACACGGCGCGTTGAGGTCAATCCACGTCACGAGCCGGTCCCACGCTTCGGTGTCGAGTCGGACACCTTGGTGGCCGTTGCGGAGCATCTGGATGAGCGGGCTGGTGCCGGCGTGAAACTCGCCGGGCACGAGCATGCTGACGTCGTCCTCAACTGCCGGCACGCGGACGAACGCTCGCAACGCCTCGTAAGCCGGCGTGTATTTCAAGCGGCCGCCCGTGGCGGCTTTCATTTGCGGGTGGAGACGTTGGCGGGACATCGGGCTGATCAAAGAACCGGCGTAGTCAGGACGTTGTTCTTCTGGTCGCAGATCAATCTTCGGTGCCTTTGCGCCGCCGTCGTGGCAGCCGACGCAGTAACGATCCAACACCGGCTGCACTTCGCGCGCGAAATCGAACCCGCGCGCCGGGCCGTGCCACGGCGTCAGGTCGTGTGGCGTAATCTTCGCGGCGAGCGCAGGACGCGGCTTGGTGGTGTCGCCCGGCGTTTCGTGGCAACCGACGCACGAGACTTTTTCGCCGGGCATCGCGGTGAACCAGTTTCGCATCAACTGGACGGCTTGGCCGTCGGCATCGAGTGCTTGCAGCGCGACGGGCGTGTTGGCCGGCACGCGGAAGAACGCCGAGCCGTCCGACTCAACCGGCACAGTGCCGAGAATCCGCATGACTTCCCACGGGCCGTGGAAACCAATCTTGTCCGGTCCCGCGAGTCCCGGATAACCGAAATCATGCGCGAACACGCGGAGACTCTTCACCGTGCTGCGCGGGACGCCTTCGAGGCCGCGGCCGGAATGAAGGTCGTGGATATAGACCGTTGCGTCCTTGCTGCCCGGCACGATCCGGTCCGGCAAGATTGGCGGAACCGGCAGCGGCGTGAGCGGCACCGGTTCGAGCAGCGCGTAACCGGGTTCTTCACGCAGCAACACAAGATTGTCGAACACGTCGGCGAGATAGATGCCCCAGTTTGATTTCGCCGACGGCCAGCAGGCGACGAGGAAATGTTTGTCCGTGACCGGCCAAGGATTCAGGAACTTCGGCCAATCATCGCCGAGCAGATTGTCGCGGACCTCGCGTTTTGCCGGCTCGCCGCGGCCGGAGACGCGGCAGACGATTCCCTCGCCCTCATAGAACCCGCGCGTCGTGTCGAGCACCACCAACTGTCCCATCCGGTGCGGCCCGTGGTAGCCCGACAGGATGAACACGAACCGGGCGGAGTCGCCCGGCAACGGTTTCGCGAAGTAAATCGCGTTCGGGTAATACGAATTGCTCCCGTAGATGCCGCGCTGGCCGGTGCCGTCGGGGTTCATCACCATCAAGGTCCGCTGGTACATGTGCGCGACGGCGGTGTACTCCCAACGATTGTAAAGCACCTGACCGTTCGGCAGCATCGTCGGATGCAGGTCGTGGTCTTGGTCGAAACAGAGCTGCCGCACGCCTGAGCCGTCGGCCTGCATCTGGTAAAGGTTCGTCACGCGCCGCAGCCCGTGCCAGCACGGCACCGACTGAATCGGCGCAGTGCTCCCGAAGACAATCCGTCCGTCGGGCAGATAACACGGGTCCATGCAATCAATGTCCTCCGGCATCCGCGACACCTGCCGCAGTCCTGAGCCATCGGCATTGACCTCGCAAATCTTCCAGTTCTCGGCGTCGGCGCGCGTGAACAGCATCCGACGTCCGTCCCAGTGCAGCTTGATCTCGCCGACCCAACCGCCATCGGACGGACGGAACACCGTCGTCGAAGCGTCCTCGGGATGCTTGAGCGGGAGAGTGACAATCTCATTGTCCCAACCGAGCTTGGTTGTGGACTGGTAACACTCGTGATTGGACGGCAATCCAAGTTCCTTGCCGGCCTGGTGCGTCAACCAAGCCCAGTTGCCTTCTTTCCACTTCTTCTCCGGAGGCTTGACGTGTTTGCGCCGGACGATCAGCAACTTCTCAAAGTT
>VHCW01000008.1 GCA_016871575.1 Verrucomicrobiota bacterium | reverse complement strand
GTTCAACACCGCGCGATGCTCATGCGCGAGACGGTAGTAGTCGCGCACATGCCCCGGCAGACTGTAGGCATTCATCTGCGGCAAAAAAGAAAGACGGTCCGGCAACGTGAAGTTCCAGACCGTGATGCTCACCGGCATCGCCACGCCATTCACCGTCACCGTGCCGCTGTGCGTGCCGCGCGGCGTGTTCTTCGGCACATGCAGGTCAATGAAAGTCTCCTCGCCCTCCGCCACGCCCGCGTCGAAACCCGCCGGCACGAGCGGATCGTGGAATCCGCCCACTTTCGGCATCGAGTAGAGCTTCACGTTGATGCCGGGCGCTTTGACAGCCACCTTGCTGATTCTCGCCGCAACGGAAAAACCAACCGATTCACCCTTCGCGGCGAAAAAGTGCGCCGATGCCAGTTCACGGCCAAAAATATCGCGAGACGGCACCCGTGGCTTCACCGGCTCGATGACCGGTGATTCCGGCAAAACAGCGGCAGTGACACTTCGCGGCTCCGCCACCGGCTTCGGAACCGCCACAGTCCCCTCCTCCACCCAAAGCGTGAAATAGGGACGGAACGCTTTCTTGTCCTCGCGGCTGGAGACGTAGCGATTCACGAAATTGCTGAAGGTGACGGCATTGCCATCACGCGTGTATTCATGACCCACATCATCAATCACGAAGAAGCCGTGTGAACGGCCATCGAGTCTCGCCTGCACCACTTCCGGCCCGATGGGGATGATCTGCCAACCCTCTGCATCCGGTGCCGAGGCATCACCAAAATTCCAAATCGAACCGCCCTCGCCACAAACGACGCTCGTGATATCCGGCTCGTCGTTACCCCAGCGCAATTCGCCCGTCTTCGCCCATCGGAAGGAACTCGCTCCCGGCACCTTCGCGTAGCCGCTGCCCGTGCCTTCCACCCATTCCTGCGTGATCGTCGAGACCGTCGTGCGCCGCAGCGGACGCTCCGGCGACAGCAGACGCACATGAAGCTGCGCCTTGACGATCTTCTTCCCGCGCAACGGCACCGGATCGAAGTCTATGAGGAAAAACTCCTGGATGCCCTTGAGCTTCAGCCTTGGCGAACCGCCATTGTTGCCCTCCACCTCTTTCGAGTAGGCGGAGATCCACGCATCGCGCGTCACTTCCACACGCTGCTGTGCATGCAAGGTGAGCACGGCGACCGAAAGGGAGAGAATAACGAGTGTCATCACCGACAGCGAATGGCTTCGGCGCTTGCGCCGTTTCAAGACCTGCCCATCATGTCGCATTGTCGTGCTCATACTCATCGCCGGCATTCTCGCCACGCGCCCAACCAGCGCAAGCGCAAAACATCCTCTGCTCCTCAATGGAGCTTCGGACACTGCCACCATGCGTCTGTCAGATTGTAGCCGCGAGCCTGCTCGCGGCCTCCGTTAACAGGGCGAATGCATCCCTGCCGCGAGCAGGCTCGCGGCTACAGTTGTGGCAGCGTGAAGATACGCCCCCCTCAATGTGGCGAGTGACAACTTCGGCACCGGCATGCGCGCCAATATGCGAAATCAAGCAGGAGGCTATGCGACGCCGACCAAAGTGCTATGCGGCGTCTGAATCGGATTGAACAGCCCGTCCAAGTTGTGCGTAGATGCGGCCATACAAGGAACAGACTATGTCAAAACAAACAAAGCAAAGCAACCGCACTCAAACCAAACAAAAACCTTTTCGCGGCCTTTATCCGCCGCTCATCACGCCGTTTCACGCCGATGGTTCGCTCAATGAACAAGGACTGCGTGACCACGTGGACTTCGTCATCGCGAACGGCGCCGACGGTTTCTGCGGCGGCAGCAGCACGGGCGAGTTCATGAACCTGACGCGCGCGGAATGGGAGCGCGTGCTCGTCATCAGCGCCGAGCAGAACAACGGGCGCGTGCCGATGCTGGCCGGCACGGCGGACATGTCCACGGCGGCGACCATCGAGAAATCCAAGTTCGCCGAGAGCCTTGGCTACGACGGTTTCCTGATCATCTCGCCGTGGTATCAGGTACACACGATGCGGGAGATCGAGGCGCACTTCCACGCCATCCGCAACGCGACCTCGAAACCGATCATGATTTACAATAATCCGCCGGTCGTCGGCATTGATCTCACGCTCGATCTGCTGGTGCGTCTGGCCAAGGACGACGTGATCCAGTATATCAAGGACGCCAATTCCGACCCGTATATGATCACGCGGCTTCGCATGATGTTGGGAGACAAACTCGGTTTGTTTTACGGCCACGACAACAACGCGCTCGGCGCATTCGCCTTCGGTGCGACGGGCTGGGTGTCCGGCTCCGGCAACTTCGATCCGAAACGCTGGTCGAAGATTGTTCACCTCTGCATTGACGACGGCAACTTCGTCGCCGCCCGGAAGATTTGGGACGAGATCATGCCGTTTGTGGACTTGGTCACGGTGGGGCGTGATGGTCAGCGTCCGGATTGGATTGCAGTGATCAAGCGCGGATTGGAACTGCGCGGCCGCCCGGTTGGTGGTGTGCGTCGTCCGATGTTGCCGCTGACGCCGGAGGTGGATGCGCTGGTGAAGAAAGCCGTGGCGCGTCTGAAATTCTGATGACCACGTTTGGAGTCAGCCTGACGTTGGCGCTGGTGTTCGCGGCGTTGGCGGTGAGCGCCCGGTTTATCCGGACGCTGCACGGGCTGGGATTCACATTCGCCGTGCTCGCGGTCGGCAGCGGGGCGATGGCGTATCCGCCGGTGTTCATCGCATGGGGCGGCTTTGAACTGAAACACGCCATCAGTCCACTGGTGCAGTTGATCCTGCTTGGCATGGGCATGACGCTGACGGTGGACGATTTCCGCCGGGTGGCGAAGATGCCGCGCGCAATTGTGATCGGCTTCGTGTTGCAGTTTACCGTGATGCCGCTCGCGGGTTTTTTGTTCGCGTCTCTGTTCGGATTGACGGGCGCGGTGGCCACCGGACTGATTCTGATTGGGTCGGTGCCGGGCGGCACCTCGTCGAATGTCATCACGCTGTTGGCGCGCGGCAACGTGCCGCTCTCGGTGACGATGACGGCCTGTTCAACGCTGCTGTCGCCGGTGATGACACCACTGGCGATGAAGTTGCTCGCCGGAACTTATGTGCCGATTGACGGGTGGGCGATGATGCAGTCCATCCTGACGATGGTTATTGCGCCGTTGGTGGTCGGCTTGATCATCAAGCGTTACCTGCCGCAGTTGGCGACGCGATGCGCTCGTGGATTACCGGTCGTGGCGATGTTCGGGATTTGCATGGTCATCGGGATCACGGTCGCCGCGTCGCGCGAACAATTGCTCACGATGGGCGTTGCGTTGTTCGGAGCCGCGGCTTGCCACAATGCCACGGGCTATCTGCTTGGTTACTGGGTGGCCCGAGCGGCCGGGTTGAACCGGACGGATGCGCGCACTGTCGCGTTGGAAGTCGGCATCCAGAACGGCGGCATGGCCACGGGCCTGGCGTTCGGCGTTCTCAAAAGCTCCGCCGCCGCTCTGGGTTCCGCCGTGTTCGGCCCGTGGAGCGCCATCACCAGTTCCGTGCTGGCGTCGTGGTGGGCAAGAAGAACAGAGCGAGACCAATGAAATCCTCCCTCATCGCAATTGTCCTGTTCACGGCGACACTGGCACAGGCGGGCGATGCGGCACGACCGAATTTCATTTTCCTTCTCACCGATGACCAGCGCTATGACGATCTCGGTTGCACGGGCAACACGGTCATTCAGACGCCGCACCTTGACGCACTGGCCAGACGCGGCGTGTTGTTCCGTCGATTTTACGTCACCAGCTCGGTCTGCATGGCCAGTCGCGCCAGTTACTTCACGGGACGGGTCGAGCGCAGCCACGCGTGCAACTT
Organism: Verrucomicrobiota bacterium; assembly: GCA_016871575.1. Taxonomy (GTDB): domain Bacteria; phylum Verrucomicrobiota; class Verrucomicrobiia; order Palsa-1439; family Palsa-1439; genus CAIKAP01. The sequence continues at coordinate 71,312 of VHCW01000008.1, read as the reverse complement.
TTATCATCGCAACCTCTCCCCGGCAGCCTGGGCGCATAGCTATCCGGTGTTGTTGCGACAGGCGGGCTATCGCACCGGGTTCATCGGGAAATTCGGCGTGACAGTGGACGGTCATGCTCAGGGACTGCCGAAGTCGGACTTTGATTGCTTCGACGGGTTTGGCGGTCAGGGAGACTATTTCCCGCGGGGCAAGAACGGCCCCCATCTGGAGCGAATCATGGGCGATCAAGCCGTCGCGTTCCTCCAAAACTCGGCGCCGCAGCAGAAACCTTTTTGTCTGTCGGTGAGTTTCAAGGCGCCGCACCTGCCGCTGCAACCTGACCCGTCGTTCGCGTCGCTCTATCGCGATGCGCAGCCTTTCTTGCCGCATCCGTTGCCGGCGAAAGAACTGGCGGGTCTTCCGCCAGTCTTTCGTCAGTCGGCGTGGTACGCGCGTTTGGAGTGGTTGACGTGGTTCTCCGCTGAGCAGAAACGACGCGAGTTCATTTTGCAGCGCTACCGGCTGATTGCCGGAGTGGATGCCGCCGTGGGATGCATTGTGGCCGAGTTACAAAAACTCGGCCTTGAGAAGAACACTGTCATTCTGTTCGCCTCCGACAACGGCTACTACCACGGCGAGCACGGATTAAGCACGAAATTCTACCTGCACGAGGAATCCATCCGCGTGCCGCTGATCATCGTTGACCCGGCGCTGAGCGTGGAGCGGCGCGGGAAGATGGAAGACCGTCCTACCGCCAACACTGATGTGGCTCCCACGCTGCTCGACCGGGCCGGATTGACGCCGCCGGCTGTGATGCAGGGGCGCAGCCTGATGCCGTTGCTTCAGCGAAAAACGACGCAATGGCGCGATGCCATCTTTTGCGAGAACATCATCAAGGAGCGACGCCCGATGTGCGACGCCATTCGCACAGCCGATTGGAAATACATCGCCTACTTCGAGACCAATCCGTTGCAGGAGGAGCTGTATCATTTGGCGACTGACCCGCGCGAGTTACAGAACCTCGCCGATGACCCCGGTCACGCGGAAACAAAACAGAAATTGCGCGCTCGTTTGCAGGCGATGCGCGTCCAACTCTCCGGCGATTCCACAGGTTTCCCCGCATGGATTCAGACACAAAAAGAGAATACCTCCAACTGGCAGGGGTATCGGGATGGTTATCTCAAGTTGCGTCAGGCGAAACAGGAGAAGATTACGCCATGACCGCCTTGGAACGAGTTCGCGCAGCCTGTCACCACGAACCGACCGACCGCGTGCCGGTCGGGCCGTTCGCGGGATTCTGCGCGGCGCGATTGACCGGCGTGAGTCTGCGGCGATACGTGACGGATGGCCAAGCCATTGCCGATGCGCAGATCGCATTGCAGCACGCTGTCGGGCACGACATCGTCGTTACGGCGGCGGACACTTACTACCTCGCCGAGGGATTCGGGTTGGAAGTCGAGTTCCACGAAAACGCGCTGCCGACAGCCAAAGGTCCCCTGCTCACCGACTTGAAGGACGTGGACTGCCTGCGCGTGCCGGATCCGAAACGCGACGGTCGGATGCCGGTCTATCTGGACGCAGTCCGTTTGCTCTCGGCGGCATTGGGAGATCAAGTAGCGATTCGCGGCACGGGCACCGGCCCGTTTTCGATTGCGGCTTACTTGTTCGGAATGCAACGGTTCCTGATGACGCTGGCCGAGATTGAGGCTGGCGAAGATGAGGATGAGCGCCACGTCCATCAACTGTTGAGCATGACCGCTGAAGCTTCGACGGCTTTCCTTAAAGCCCAGTTCGAAGCCGGCGCGCACATTCTGTACTTGGGCGATTCGCTGGCTTCTGCCGACATGATTTCACCGGCGATGTACCGGCGATTTGTGCTGCCGTATCACCAGCGGATTTTTGCGGAAGTCAATGGACAAGGCGCGTTCACATTGCTGCACATTTGCGGCGACAACACAGTGATGCTCGACGCGCTGGCAGAAACGGGGGCGAATGTATTGGAGATTGATCACAAGATGAATCTCGGTCTGTGCAAACAACGCATCGGCGACCGGATTTGTCTGATCGGCAACCTCGACCCGGTCCAAACCATGTTGCACGGCACGACGGAAGATGTCCGTCGCGAGTCGCGTCGTTGCATCGAGCAAGCAGGACAAGGCGGCGGTTTCATTCTCGGCACCGGCTGTTTCGTGCCTTACGATAGCCCGTTGGAAAACCTTCGCGCGATGGTGGAAACGTCACGACAGGAGCAAATAAAATGAAAAAGCCCAATTCACTGACTGCGGGATTTGTTTTGATGGCCCTTTGCACAATCGGGTTCAGTTCCATCGTTGCCGCAACAGCCGCCACGAAAGAGGCCGACAGGGTCGTTCCGGGTCATGCGGCTATCGCGCCGCTGAGTATGCCCACCGTTGACATTTCCGGCGAAACCAACCGGCATATAATCATTGCGCAGGGCACGGAAAAACTCTACCAAGGACACCCCTCGACCGTCTTGATGCCGGACGGCAAGACGATGTTCTGTGTCTGGACGCTCAACCACGGTTGGGGCGAGCCGTTCATCAGACGCAGCGACGACGCGGGGCGGACCTGGCTGGATGTGGCAGTGCCGGCGAGCTGGAATCCCTGGTGCAAAGCCACGCACCGGCCCGGCAGCTCCCGTGGCGGCTCGGGCCGGGGTTGGTTGCCCGTGATTCATTATCTCAAAGACCCACAAGGAAAAGGACGCCTTGTCATCTTCGACCGCGGCGAGAACAACCGGTTGATTCAGTCGGTTTCAGAGGACGAGGGGAAGACATGGACGCCGATGCGCCCCAACGGATTGTGCGGCATCGAGCCGTCCATGAACATCATCCCGACCCGTGACGGCAAGCGGTTGCTCATGTGGAACACCGATTGGACACCGGGCGTTTTTCAGGCCGAGTCGCCGGACGGCGGATTGACTTGGGCCAATGAACGGGACGTGATAGACACCAGCGGCGTGCCCGGCGTGACAATGATCGAGCCGGGCGTCATCCGTTCCCCGGACGGCGTGCAACTGCTGATGTTCATCCGCGACTTTAAAGGCGGGGCGTACAACTCGTTGTACAGCGTCAGTAACGACGACGGCGCGACGTGGTCGAAACCCAAGCGATTAACGGCTGGGTTGACGGGCGACCGCCACGCGCCGCTCTATGCACCGGACGGCCGGTTGATCGTGGCGATGCGCGACACATTGCGCAACGGCACCACTCCGACTTTGGGCCACTTCATTGCCTGGGTTGGCCGGTATGAGGACGTGGCGCAAGGCCGCGACGGCCAGTATCGCGTCAAGCTGTTGCACAGCCACGCCGGTAAAGATTGCGCCTATCCGAGCCTGCAACTATTGCCCGACGGTACCGTGGTGGCCACAACCTACATCAAATATGCCGACGGCCCGGCTCATCAATCCGTCGTCAGCACACGGTTCACAATCGAGGAACTCGACGCGATGTTGAAGGAGAAACGAAACATTCTTTCCCCCCTGTCGGGTCTTGGCCCGAACGAAGACGAACAACCCCTGATCACCGGGACGGCAGCGGTGCTGAAACCGACGGAAGGCGAAGTCCGACCGCTTGTGTTGAACCAGCCGATCTTCAGCAATCGCAAGTACCTCTTTCAGTCGTTGCCGGAATCATTCGCCGGCCGGTCTTTCGTGTTCTCTCCGATTGAAACAACCAAAGCCATCTGCCGCAAGGCGGGCATTGTGTATGTCTTCACACCGAGGCCGGCGCGAAACACTCGCGGAAGTCTGGAAGCCGCACTGCTGAAACAAGGATTCACTAGAGCCGCCGTGCCTGAATTCAGCCTTTTCCCCGGCAACGCGAACCTCTGCTCGGTCTATCAGAAACGAATCGAAGTCGGCGATCCCATCGTCCTCGGAATGTGGGGTGTGCTGGTCTTTTAAGGAACTCATGCAATGAAAACATTCAGTCAATTCACGTCGGCAATCATTATCGCAGCGAACTGCGCGGCAACTTTGGAGGCGCCCGCGGCGGATGTGCCGGCCTCACCGGTCGCACACTGGTCATTTCGGTCGGAGAAAGAGAAGGCACCGTTGCGCGTGCCGTCGTCGCCGGAACTTTGTTTTGCCGATGTGACGTTCAGCGTCACTGCCTGGGTCAATCCTTACAAACTCGGTGGCGAGCAACAGATGATCATCGCGAAGAATGATTATTCCGCCGGTAAACGCGAGTGGGGACTGATGTTGGACAAGGATGACCGGTTCCGGTTCTATCTGCGGCAGGAAGGCTGGAAGACCGTCGCCTCGCAAACCAAGCCGCGGCCCGGCCACTGGCACCATGTCGCCGTGACCGTCGAGAAAGGAAACGCCCGTCTCTACATCAACGGAAAACAGGAAGCGGAAGCGCAGTTGGCGGCGACGTTGACGGCGACGGATGCGCCGGTGACGATCGGAGGCTCGCTCGATGGCGGGCGGGCCAGGCAGATGTTCACGGGCGCGCTCGACGAGGTGTCAGTCTTTCGCAGTGTGTTGACGCCCGCCGCGATCCAAGCAATGGCCGACAAACAACCCTCGCCCATCAAGATCGCAGTCGTTGAGCCGGTCGCCATTTGGACCGGCGGCGCGGTTCCGAAGGTTGCCGGCGTTCCGCTGGCCAAAGGGGTGGAAGTTCACACGATTGCGAACGGAGCCGCTGGTATTTGGATGAAGGGCGTCCATGTGGCGTGGCACAAGAACAAACTCTACGCGTCAGTTGGCTACAACGACAAGCTCAAGGAGCAAGGCGAAAACTCGCCCGGCGAACAGGCACGGGTCTGCACCAGTGACGATGGCGGCAAAACGTGGAGCGCAATGCAGACCATTGCTGCGGGTCAAGGGGACATGGGCATCAGTCATGGAGTATTCCTCTCGCACGGCGGAAGGCTCTGGTCGTTCAACGGCGCGTTTCACGGCAAGATCGGAAAGGTCCACACGCGCGCCTTTCGGCTCGATGAGCAGAAAGGCGAGTGGGAGCCGATGGGCGTGGTGGTCAAGGATGGCTTTTGGCCGTTGCAGGAACCGATCAAAATGGACGACGGCAACTGGATCATGTCCGGGGCGCGCGTCGGCGACGGCAACCCGGCGGCGGTGGCCATCAGCCACGGCGATGACTTGACGAAATGGGATTTGGTGGTGATCCCCAAGGCCGCGAACAAAATGTGGGGCGAGTCCTCGGTGATCGTCGAGGGCAAACGAATCATCAATATCGCGCGTTGCGATGGCTCTCAACCGGTCGCGCTGGTCGCCGTGAGCGAAGACTACGGACGAACGTGGACGCCTTCGCGTCCCAGCAATCTTCCGATGTCCGCTTCGCGTCCTTACGCCAACATCCTGAGCACAGGACAACGATATTTGGTCGCCATCACGACAGCAGACAGCGGGAACAAACGGGAGCCGCTGACCATCGCGGTGTCTGCCCCCGGCGAGACACAGTTTTGCCGTGTCTTGAAGGTCTTCAAGGGGAACGGAACTTACCCGGCGGCTGTCGAACACGGCGGCGTGTTGTATATCGGGTTCACCGACAAACACACTCCGAAGATTGCCGTGGTTCCTGTGGAATCACTCACCGTTCCTCCACCCGTCAAGATTTGGGACGGAAAACCAGTTCCAACAAGCGCCGAGATTCCCGCGCTCAAAGACGTGCGCTTCTCCGTCATCAAGCCCTACGAGTTCGACAAGGACGGCTACCGGTTCCTGCACGGCGTCGCGCTTTGTTTTCACAAGGGAAAACTCTACGCCTCCTTCGGCCACAACAAAGGCGGCGAGAACACTGATTCCGAGGAAGCGCGCCTGCGTGTCAGTGACGACGACGGCAAGACCTGGGGACCGGTCACAACGATTGATCCCGGCGACGAGCCGGGCATCGGCGTCAGTCACGGCGTTTTCCTCTCGCACAAGGGCCGGCTCTGGGCGTTTCACGGCGCGTATTCCGGCACCATGCAGAATATCCACACGCGCGCCTACCTCTTGGATGAATCCATCAGCAAGTGGGAACACAAAGGCGTGATCATCAAAGGCGGTTTCTGGCCATTGGAGCCGCCGGTGAAAATGGCCGATGGCAATTGGATTATCTCCGGTATTTCGGCCCGCGGCGACGCACCGGCCGGAGGGAAAAATCCCGCGGCCGTCGCCATCAGCCACGGCGACAACTTGACTAAGTGGGATCTGGTGGTGATCCCCACGGGCGATAACGTCGGCAAGATGTGGGGCGAATCCGCTGTGATTGTGAACGGCAAGCATATCACCAACATCGCGCGCTACGGCGATCACGCGCAGGCGCTCGTCGCGATGAGCGACGACTTCGGCCGGACATGGACACCTTCCCTTCCCTCGAACCTGCCGATGGCCACCAGCAAACCGTGCGCGGGAATGTTGAGCACCGGCCAGCGATATCTTATCTGCTCGACGAGCGCCGACGGCGGCAAACGCCGCGCGCCATTGACCATCGCCGTCAGCAAACCGGGTGAGACCAAGTTCAGCAAAGTGTTTGTCATCCGCCACGCCGAATTCCCCACCGGTCCCGGCGAATCGCACGCGAAAGTATCGCTCGCCTATCCCTGCGCCACCGAGCACGACGGCAAACTCTACGTCGGCTACTCCAACAGCGGCGGCGGCGTGAACCGCAAAGGCACCGGCCGCGAACTCTGGAACAACAACAGCGCCGAACTCGCCGTCATCCCATTGTCGAGTCTCAGCCTGAAATAGAGCGGTTTTCGACCCGTGATAAAGGGATGGACAGGACGGGGGGCGGCGCGTAAGATGCCGCCCGCTTTGGAGCAACCAATATCAAACGAGAGGAGAGTGAGTTCGTGTCAGAAGTCAAATTGAAGAAAGGTGAACCCGTGGAGAAAGCGCTGCGGCGGTTGAAGAAGAAGCTCGACCGCGAAGGAACGTTGCGCGAAGCCCGGGCGCACCGGCATTTTGAGAAACCGAGCGAGAAACGCCGGCGCAAAGCAAAGGCGCCGCGTCCGTTCATGTCGCTGTACTAAACCGCACACCGACGCACTCTCGAGGCCAACCCGTCGCTCCCGCGCGTGTTGGCCTTTTTCTTATGCTCGCGTTATCCACATGCTGGAATGCGTCGCGCCACACCGACGGCAAGGCGATGCTGGAGGAGGTCCGCTCGCTCGGCTTCGAGTACGCGGAGCTTGGCCACAACACCAGCATCGCCTTGCTGCCCGGCGTCCAGGCCGCCGTGAAGGCCGGCGTCATCAAGGTTGCGTCGCTGCACAATTTTTGCCCCCTGCCGGTCGGCATCACTGGGATGGCGCCGGATTGTTATGTGCCGAGCGCGCTGGACGACCGGGAGCGCGACCAGGCGTTGCGGCACACGTTGCGCACGCTGGAGTTCGCGGCGTCGGTCGGCGCCACGGTCGTGGTGCTGCACCTGGGCTACATCCCGATGCACTGGCCGAATCGTCCGCGCCGGTTGATGGCGATGTACGCCGAGGGACAGGAACGAACGCCGGCGTTCGAGCAGCTCCGCCAGAAGACGCTGCTGGCGCGGGAGCGGAAACGGAAAAAACATTTTGCGCAGGTCTGCCGCGTGCTGGACCGGCTGGTGCCGCGCGTGAAGGAGCTGAAGTTGAAGCTTGGGATGGAGACGCGGATGTGCGTCCACGAGATTCCGAGCGAGGACGAGGCGGACAGCCTGATCCGCTGCTACGGCGAGGACGCGCTCACGTACTGGTTCGACAACGCGCACGGCCAGATCAGGGAGAACATGGGATTGCTGCAGCAGGAAGCCGTGCTGGAGCGGTTTCGCGGGCGGATGGCGGGGATGCACTTGCAGGATTTCGCGCCGCCGTTGCTGGACCACATGCCGGCGGGCGCGGGCGAATACCGGTTTGAGCGGTTGACACCGTTTCTGAATGACGGAATGATTGTGTCATGGGAAATCCACGGCCAATGGGAACCCCAGATGATCGCTGACGGCGCGCGGCGGGTGCACGCGCTGTTGCGGAGGCCGCCGGCATGAAGAAGCGTTTCGGCAACCTCATCCGGGTGCTTGTCAGCGTGGGCATTCTCGCCTACCTGTTCACCGGCATTTTCCGCAAGGAAGCCGCCGAGCGCATCAGCGATCTCGACGCCCTGCCGTGGGGCGAACGGATGGCGAAGATATGGACCGTCGGGCCGCTGGTGTTGGCGGACGTTTTCCAACAAGTGCAGCCGTTCTGGTTCGTGCTCGCCATCGCGTGCATCGGCGTGGTGGTGGTCTCCGCCACGCTGCGCTGGCAATGGATCCTGCGCGTCCAAGGATTGCATCTCCCGCTGCGAAAGGTTTTCGCCATCAATTTCATCGGCCTGTTCTTCAACTCGTTCATGCTTGGCGCGACCGGCGGCGACGTGATGAAAGCCTGGTACGTCGCCCGCGAGACGCGCCACAAAAAGGCCGAGGCCGTCGCGACGGTCATCGTGGACCGGGTCATCGGGCTGCTGGTGCTGTTTGTCATCGCGCTGGTGATGATGCTGACGTTCTGGGAGCGCGTCTATGACGATGTGCGGCTGCGCACGTTCACCATCTTCACGCTGGCGTTTGTGGCCGGTGTTGTCCTGATCACGGCGCTGAGTTTCTGGAAGGGATTTGCCGATCACCTGCCCGGCGCGCGGGGGTTGCTGCAACGCCTGCCCCGCTACGAAACGATGCGACGCATGGTGGAGGCTTGCCGCGTGTACGCCGCCCACCCCGCCGTGCTCGCCAAAACCACGGCCGTCACGGTGGCGGTCCATCTGTTCTCCATGCTGGCCATCGTCTGCATCGGCCAGGGACTTCGCGTCACCTCGGCCGGCGTCACGGATTATTTCCTCTACCTGCCCATCGTCAACAGCATCTCCGCCATCCCGATCAGCATTTCCGGTTTCGGCGTGCGCGAGGGGATGTACGTGACCATGTTCGGGCGCGTCGGCGTGCCCGGCGCGGAGGCGCTGGCGTTGTCGCTGCTCGGTTTTTTTGCCAACCTGTTCTGGAGCCTCGCCGGCGCGCCGTTCTACATCCTGCACCGCAAGGAACTGCCGCCGCCCGACCAGATCGCGCGCGAGGAATAATTGCGTCCGCGCGCCAGTTGTGGCATTTTGGCCGCGTGAAAATTGTCACGATACTCCTCATGTTCAGCCTCTCCGCAATGGGAGCCGCCCCGGCCAATACCATGAAAAAAGTCATCAAGACCGACGACGAGTGGCGCAAGCTGCTGACGCCCGAACAATACGCCATCACCCGGGCCAAGGGGACCGAGACGGCGTTCTGCGGCGCGTTCCACGACCACAAACAGGAAGGCATCTACTCCTGCATCTGTTGCGCCCTGCCGCTGTTCAGTTCCGACGCCAAGTACGATTCCGGCACCGGCTGGCCGAGTTTCCTTCGTCCCGTTGACAATGATTACATCGCCACCAAGCACGACGACTCCCTCGGCATGGAACGCACGGAAATCCTCTGCGCCCGGTGCGACGCGCATCTGGGCCACGTCTTCGAAGACGGCCCGCCGCCGGCCCGTCTTCGTTACTGCCTGAACTCCGTCGCGTTGAAGTTCACGCCGACCAAGACCGCCATCTTCGGCGCCGGTTGTTTCTGGGGCATCGAACAAACCTTCCGCCAGATCAACGGCGTGCTCGTCGCCGAGTCCGGCTACACCGGCGGTCAGACCGCCAACCCGACCTACCAGGAAGTCTGCACCGGCAAAACGGGACATGCCGAGGTTGTCCGCGTCATTTACGACCCGAAGAAAGTCAGGTACGAGCGGTTGCTCGATGTTTTCTGGCAGAATCACAACCCGACCCAGCTCAACCGGCAAGGACCCGACATCGGCACGCAATATCGCAGTGTCATCTTCTACGCCGACAATGCCCAGAAAAAAGCCGCCGAGGCATCCAAGGCCACGCTCGACAAGTCCGGCAAATACTCGCAGCCGGTTGTCACCGAGATTGCGCCGGCGGCGCCGTTCTATCGCGCCGAGGAATATCACCAGCGCTACCTGGAAAAACGCGGCCTCGCCACCTGCCACGCCCCATCGTCCGAGTGAGAGCGTCCGAAGGGCGACGCCCTGTCGTCGCCCGTTTCACACCGACAACCCAGCGGCGCTGACGGAGCAGCGCCCTCCGTGGGCTGAGCGCGGAATGGCGTCCGAGACGGACGCCACTACACCAGCAACTGGTGTAGTAGCCGCCGTCACGGCGGCTCTTTGCCGGAACGATGGATCCCCAGCAGCGTGTGGCGTTGCTATTGCAGCAGCGTTCCGCTACGTTGACCGCCGATGAAACAGACCGCGGTCAATATCGTCCGCCGGCTGCGCGAAGCGGGACACACTGCTTACTTCGCGGGCGGTTGCGTGCGCGACATGGTGCGCGGCATCGAAGCCCACGACTTCGATATCGCCACATCTGCCACGCCGGAACAAATTCGCAGCCTGTTCGCCCGCACGATTCCCGTGGGCGCGGCCTTTGGCGTCGTGCTCGTGCTCGAAGACGGGCATCAGTTCGAAGTTGCGACGTTTCGCAACGACGAGACCTACCTTGACGGGCGACGCCCCTCCGGCGTGCGTTTCGGCACGCCGCAGGAGGACGCGCAACGGCGCGATTTCACCGTCAACGGGATGTTTTACGATCCGTTGGAAGACAAGCTGCTCGATTGGGTCGGCGGACAGGCCGACATCGAACGGCGACTGATACGAACCATCGGCGAGCCACGCCACCGGTTCGGCGAGGACAAACTGAGGATGCTGCGCTGCCTCCGGTTTGCCACCACGCTCGGCTACGAGATCGAGCCGGCGACGTTCGAGGCGGTGCGCGAAATGGCGCCGCAAATCAGCGTGGTCAGCGCGGAGCGGATTCGCGAGGAATTGGTGAAGATTTTCACGCGCGCCCATCCGGGCCGCGGCTTGGTGTTGCTGGAGCAAAGCGGCCTGCTCCGCGAGGTGCTGCCGGAAGTCGCGGCGATGAAAGGCGTCGAGCAACCGGCGGAGTTTCACCCGGAAGGCGACGTGTTCGAGCACGTGAAACTGATGCTCGACGGGATGCCGTCGGAGCCGAGCCTGACGCTGGCGTTTGCGGTGTTGCTGCACGACGTGGGCAAGCCGCCGACGTTCAGCGTGTCGGACCGGATCCGGTTCAACGAGCACGACAAACTCGGCGCGGAAATGGCGGAAACGATCCTGCGCCGGTTGCGGTTCTCCAACGAGGAGATCGAGCGGATCGTCTTGTGCGTGGCCGAGCACATGCGGTTCCGTCACGTGCAGGAGATGCGCACGGCAAAGCTGAAACGGATTTTGGCGCGGCCGACGTTTGCGGACGAACTGGAACTGCACCGGCTCGATTGCATTGCGAGCCACGGCAGCCTCGACAACGTGGACTTTCTCCTGAAGAAAGCGGCGGAGACGCCGCCGGAGGTTGTGAAACCGAAACCGTTGGTGAACGGGCGCGATTTGCTGGAGATCGGGTTTACGACGGGGACGCTGGTGGGGGCGGTGTTGCGGGAGATCGAGGAACTGCAACTGGAGGAGCATCTCGAATCACGGGAGGCGGCGCTGGCGTACGCGTGCGACCGGCTGCGCGGCGGCGCGCCGGCTTCAGGCCTGACTGGACCAAGAGATAACGGCTGATGTTGTCGTGGCTGAGCAGCCCGATGAGCCGGTCATCCTGCACCACCGGCAGGCTCTGGTAGCCTTCCGTCATCATCGTTTCGTACACGTCCGACAACCGCGTGTGCGGCGGCAACGGCGGCAGTTCGCTGTCCATCGCCTCCACGACCGGCGTGTCGGGACCGCGTTGGTTGGCGGTGTCGAGCATGTCCTGCCGGGTCACGATGCCGAGCAGCCGGTCGCCGTCCATGACCGGAAAATCGTCCTGCCCGGTGTGATAGACCATTTCGAGGCCGCGCATGACGGTGGCGGTCGGGGCGAGCACGACGAAATCGCGCGCCATCACCTCCTCGACAACGAGGTCGCGCAACAGGCCGCGGGTGCGGACGACTTTTTCCTCGCCCTCCGCGCCGAAGAAAATGAAGACGCCGATAATGACCAGCCAGAGCGAGAACTTCAGCCCGACCAGCACGAACCCGATGGCCAGCACCTGACCGACCGTCGCGGCAATGACCGTGGCGCGCGGGAACGACATCACCAGCGCGAGCACCGCGCGCAACAGCCGCCCACCGTCCATCGGGAACGCGGGGATGAAGTTGAACACGAAGAGCGTCAGGTTCGCGTTGACCATCGTGGCAAGGAAACTCGACAGGTCGTGCGGCATTGAGATGGCGAACAGGCGCGGCATCTGGCCCGTGAACGGCAGCAACACAGCCGCGATGGCGAGATTGATGGTCGGCCCGGACAACGTGATGGCGATTTCGTGCCACGGTTTTTCGGGGATGCCCTTGAGCGCGGCGACGCCGCCGATGGGCAACAGCGTGATGCTGCGGACCTGGACGCCGAGCCGTTGCGCAATGAGGCTGTGACCGAGTTCGTGAAGCAGGATGCAGGCAAGGACGGAAGCAACCAGCGCCAGCGCCCAGACCGCGCCGCGCGTCCCCATCTCGACAAACCCGGCGTACCCGATCAACGCGAACAATAACAGCAGCGTGACGTGCAGGTATAACCCGATGCCCGATACGCGCCCGATTTTCAGCGACCAACGCATGAGTCATGCGTAACACAACCACCGGCGCAGCGCAATGTCTTGCACGACGGTGGGGGGCTCCGTCAAACCACATTCAAAGCGTAGTTCGTAGTGAGCCACGCAGCGAAGCGAAGTGGCGTTGTGAAGGTGGTTTCGTCCAAATGATCCGCACTCCGCCCCGAAACGACACGGGGCTGCGTGCGTTACTACAAACAGACCCTCACGTTCAAGTTTGACGGAACAGCAGCTACCGCGTCAGGCGTCCCACGATATCGGAGGCAATGAATTGAAAGGCGTTGCGAAGTTCGTTGGCTGTGGCAGGGAAGACGGCTTTCCCGGGTTGCAAACTGGGATTAAAGCTGGTGGATAGAGGGTCGTTGGCAAGATTAAGCAGCCACGTTCGGTTGATTTGGTTGCCACTGCCTAATCCAATCACATAAATGATAGTTCCTTCCGCCCGCATCTGGTCGGCCAGATACATGGTGCGATCTTCTGCCTCTGCGCTGATCGTAGGCTGTCGGATATCGTTTTGCACTCCACCGAAGATGCGGTTGAAACTCCGCAAGCCGGGATCATCGCAATCACCAGGCCGGTATGGCGAAGAACTGTTTCCGTATGCTCTGACGGTGCCGTTTGTGTAGAAAACGGCATAGCCATTCCCTGAATCATATCCACCAAAGTTCCAAGTATTGGTGCGGGGGTTATCGGTCCGCTCACACATAAGCCTTTCCTGAATGATATTCGCCTTGCCATCAGTGAAAAACACGGCAGCGCGAATCACGTTCTCTCCCGGCAGCACTGGCTCGCGATTGATCTCGATTCGCCCCAGACGCAATCCATCCGACATAAACGTGGCACCACTAAAAGCACTGTAGGCACGCGGCACATTGTTGCTGATGATCGTCTTGAACGGCTGCCGCATCGTGACCGGCGTATTGCCAATGCGCGAATAGAGCGTCAGCGACATCTTGTCCATCTGATCGGAAAACAGGCTGACAAACACATCCACCGACGGTCCGAGCGCACTCCATTTGTTGCCGGACTGCATCGAGCCGGACTTGTCCAAGACCAAGGCGACCACCGCGCGGGAACGCACCGCCTCGGCTTCCGAAGCCACCGTCAACGTCTGCCACTGCGGAATCACGCGCAGAAAGAATGTGTTGATGCGGGTTGTGGCGGAAACGGCAAAAGTTCTTCGTCCGAGATTATCCGTGGCGATGCCGACCGTGGGGACGGGAGTGGACACATCGCGCCCGGTTTGCGGGTAATTGGCGGAGAACGTGTTGCGGGCGATTTGCGCCGCCAGTGTTTCGCCCTGGTGAAGGTCGCGCACGCCCATCAGCGTGGCGGCATCCACGGCTTTCGACAACTGGGCGCGCGTGACGTAAGCAAACCCAAAATCGGCGACCAGCGCCATGCACAGCACGATCAAAATCACCGACAGCGCGAACCAGAGTGTTACCTGCCCGGACTCACGGCCCCTGAAGAAGCGCGTCATGCGTCGCCGGACGAGATGGAGGGCCACGCTCCGTCGTGGCCGCCACCCCAAGCCCACGGACGCGACGGAGCGCGTCCCTCCAGTTGGTTGCGGCTGCGTCGTGTTAGAAATAGGCCACATCGTAAAACCTCGCCGGTAAAGTGAATGACAGGAAACCGCTCAAGGGCGTGACGCCTTGGAATTGATAGAAGACCTCGGCCACGTACAAACGCTGGTTGTTGGGAGGGACGTTGTTGTTGGGGAGGGTCGCGACCGCGCCCACGGCGCCGATGCGACTGGAGGAAGTCAAGCCGCCGCGGCGGACTTGCTCCGTGACGCGGGCCACTCCATTGGCGTCGCGCGTGACAGTGCTCAGGATGACGTACCCGGAAGAGTTAATATCCAGTGGTTGCGCGGAAGTCACGACGGCGTTGAGCGCGTTGGTCGAATCGGTGCCGCGCGACGTGAGGTTGGCGCCTTCGCGGCTGACGTTGATCAGGATTTGTTTCAGGTGAAACGCGCGCCCGAAATCAATGATCGCAAACAACAGCACCATCAACAAGACCGCCATCAACGTAAACTCCACCAACGCCTGCCCGGAGCGGCTCGCCCAGCGAGTAGGCAGTAGGTGGTAGATGGTAGATGGGGAACGGTTCATAGCGTCTGGTCCGGCGGGAATGGCTCGTTGCGGAACGTGGTGCTGACGGAACACCGGTACACGCCGTTCGGGAAAAATCGCCCGACCACCGGCGTCAAAAGCGGCATGTCATGGACAAGAGAAATGGTGATGGTGTCGCTTGGTCCGCCGGCGTGACCGGAACCGCCCAAGTGGCTTGTAATGTTGATTCCGTTCAATTGCCGCCCGGCGGCCCGGTTGGCGATTTCAATGATGGAATTCACGCGCGACAAGGTCTGGTTGGGATCCGAGGGGTTGGGCAGATGGTTGCCGGTCACGGCGAAGCAACCTGCTTCCCGCAGGGCGTATTGGAGCATGAGTTGCGTGTTGAACAGCCGCGCGCAATCCACAATCCCGAAAAACAACAGGAAAAAAAGGGGAACCACCAGAGCGAATTCCGTCAAGGACTGTCCCCGGCATCCTCGCCATGTGATGTGCCTGACCATTTTCATTGTCTGCCTCTGGGAACAAGTACCCCTTTTGACACTCAAATGCAAGCGGCGAACAGCACGGAAGAATCAGTTGACGAGTATGAACCTATAAACACAGATACCAAAGAGGATGATGAAAACGACACCCAGGAAAAGTGTAAATGGCGAAAACAGTTTCGCGCTCTTGCCCTGTGGATCAGAGGGTGACCATGATGATGGGTCGAAACCGCAGGTTTTACATACGGTAGCTGCGGGATCCATTGTTACCCCGCAGAATATGCACCGTTTCGCCCCTGTCTTGGCGGCGTCCACCTGCGAAGAGTCGCTGCTATTTGAATTGTCCTCCATAGTCCTCCTTTCGCGCCATTAATGTAGCACTAGTAATCGTTCGGAAACAGCCCAACCACAGTCGCCAGATTCAGTTCACCAAACACAAAGCGCCCCTCTCTAATAATCCCCTTCTCACTTCTGCGACTACAGCACGCACCCCTGAACTGATGTTCCAAACATCACGGCACCAGTTGGATTTCTGATACAGGATTATCGGTTGATTAGCAAGCTGTTAACGAGTTTTAGCCTGAGTACCCCCATCCCCGTCATGGAAAAGTGGCGCACGATTCTTCAACGGCACATGTTCTGCTAAATATCAGTTGTGCCCGTGTCTATGCGCACGCCCAGCAAGATACCAGCCACAACAACAAACAACACATGTTGAGGAACCTACAAAATCGGCAGGAAGGTCTCACCTTGGTCGAGGTGGCCATCGCCTTGGGCGTTCTCTCGCTCTTGTGCTCAGGAGTATTGCTGGTGACTTTGCATGCCCGTCGGTTCGCCGAGCACTCGCGCGTTGCCACTGAGGCGCAAAGCCTTGCCAAGGAGCGATTGGAAGACATGATCGCCATGGGCTTCGTAAAAATGCGCCAGTCTAACAACATCAGCGCAGTTGACACCAATCTCAGCAGCCTCCGTCAACCGATCATCCGTCGCCCCCGGGTCATCTGGCATATGGGATCATCCACCAGTGTTTATGCCGAGGTCCATATTGACATGATTTTCCCTTCACCATTGGTAAAGACACTCGTCACCAACACGTTTTCCACGATCATCCAATGACTCTTCGTCGCGCCATGAACACGCCCCGCTCACTCCACTCGCGCCACAATGCCTGTGAGGGGTTCACCTTGGTTGAAATCACCGTCGCCTCCGCGATCGCGCTCGCGGCCATTGCCGTGGTGCTCTCCGTCTTCATCTGGTCCATGGAACAGTCCTCATTATGTTCCAAGATCGCCTGGTCCCAAAACGAGGCGATGAAAAGCAGCGACAAACTCGTCACCTACCTGCGCAACGCGGAAGGGATTCATGCCCTCGACACCTCCGGCAACTGGGCTGAGATCTACTTGCCAGACGGCACACGAACCCGCTTGGTTTACAGCAACAGCATGGCCGAACTGCGCGACGGGCGACTGTATCTGGTTCGCAGCAACAACACGGAAACGCTGATCGCCCGCGGATTGACAGCCATCATGGGGACGCAAGGATACAACCTGCCCATCTTCACCACCAACAAACCCAACGCGCTGAATGTCCGTTACCGGGTGGCCGAACCAACCGCCAGCGGCGTTCGCGCCGCAGACGACGGTGATTTCGCTGCCTACATACAACTCACGGTCTCCTTTCGCAATGCCCCACAGTAAACCCACTTTCACAGGTGAACATCATGAAAACCACAACTCACAATCGTGAAAAAGGCTCCACCCTCATCACCACGCTGTTGATGATGGGTCTGGCCAGTTTGGCCGCCGGATCCATTCTGACCGCGACGATGAACTACTCGCGCGTCTGCCAGCGCAATTACTCCTACCACCAAGCCGCCTTCTTCGCCGACGCCGGCCTGCACGCTGCCATGGTCAATTTGAATCACAATGACTTCTCCGGCAGCGACGGCAATATCTCGTACAATCAATCCCGCACCTACTTCAATCAAACCAGCCACTTCAAGGCCAATGATTGGGGGTTCACCACCACCTTCGACGGTGTGCGCCAAGTCCGCTCCACCGGCCGCTACAACGGCATCGAAGTCCTGGTGCAAAGCGAACTCGAACTCGGTTGGGGACATCGCAGCATCCATGCGCTTTACGCCCACGCCCTCTTCGCGGGCAACTCCAGCGGGGCAACCAACTATTGGCTGCAAATCGGCGGCTCCAGCACCGGCGCCGATTTCGTCCGGGGCGACACCTATTCCGGCGGCAACATCGAACTCACCGGCACTGCCCACCTGCGTCTGCCGGAGTTGCTGAACGATTTGGACGGCAACCGCCTCTGTACAACCAATGAGACTTGGGGCGAGTCCTACATCACCCAGACATTTGGCGCGCCGATTACACAAGCTGAATTGGATGCGTATCTTGCAAGCATCTCGCCGTACGCCAAGCACTACTACGGCGATGGCGAATACAATTTCGGCGAAGCCTTTGTGGACACCATCGGCGGCAATGGCGTGTACGACATTGGCGAGATGTACACCGACACCAATGGCAACGGCATCCGCGACGCCGGCGATTCCTACATTGACCAAAACGGCAACGGCGTGTACGACGCCGGCGTGGATACCGTCGTGGATACGGGCAATGGGCAGTATGACGCTGGGGAAGAATGGGTCGAGGACAACAACTCCACACGCCGAAATTATCGCCAAAACGGGCGTTGGGATGCGGCCGGCGGCTACTGGCAAAACGGCGTCTGGAAAACCCAGTACTACAGCGGTGGACGCTGGCGTTCCTGCGCCAGTTGGCCGGCGGAGTCCTACGAAGACGTGGGCGACGGCTACTACACAGTGCCGGAACCATTTACGGACCGTGGCAACGGCGTCTATGACTTCGGCGAACCTTTTGCGGATGATCGCAATGGGATTTACGACTACGGCACACAGGCCACCGGAAACATCACCGGCATGCCCTCTCCCGGCACAGGACAGGCATCTGCCACTGGCAGCGACCTGACGATTGACCCGCCCGACCTACAGCGAATGTATTACCACCTGCCGCGCACCGGCAGCCAACCAGGCGACGCCCTCAGCCGATGGGGACACGATGTGGCTGTCACCGCCAGTGATTATGGCACCGCCAAGGCGATCACGGACCTGAACCGTCCCGAACACATCTTTGTCCGCAATCCGCCCACCAGCGGCAGCAGCGGCAGTGTTAATGGTCGTTCGTATACTGCCATCTACGACAACACCGGCGCGCGCATTGACGACTACTTCCTCGAAGACCCCGCCGATTCCAGCTACAATAGCTCTCCTGCACCCGCCATTTGCGCCAATGATAACGTCCAGAAATCCGATGGCACATGGTATAACAATGTTACCGACTCGATGTATATCAACGTGAGAACCAACCACAACAATCTGCTCTACTACGTGGACGGCAATCTTTATATCCACCATCCCAGCGCGTTCAGCATGCGTTTCCGCAACCCGGGCACCCGCATCACCATTGTCGCCAAGGGCAACATCACAATCTCTGATGAGTTTTATTACAACGCCAATTACCCGACGGGCACCAACCAGATTCAATACGCAAACTTTGACAGCACCAAAGTCCCCGATCCAACGGACGCGCTTTGCTTGATCGCCCTGAAGAATACAGCTTGCACCAACAGCGGCAACATCTACATCGGTGACCGGCAATTCGGCACTGGCGGCAGCATCCATGCCATGCTTTATGCCGAGAACGATTTTGTGGACAACAACCTGAACACCACTGCCCAACCCTATATCAGCGTCTTCGGCAACATGACCGCAGGAAATCACGTCCGCATCAATCGCCTCAGTGGCAGCGGCTACACGCGCACGCGTCTGGACATTTCCCTGGACGAGCGCATCCGCAAGGGGCGCATCATGGTTCCGGGACTGCCCCACCCCGTCGGCACACAGCGCAGCATCATCGTGGACACTGCCTGGCACAGGGTTGCCAACAGTTGGCGCTCGTGGTCCAGACTTCAATAAGCTGGTTTGACCTTGCCTCCAAAAACTGGATCGTTTTGAAAGTGAGGCGACTTGCCGGGTTGCCCGCCGATCAGCATCTTTCGCGGACGAGCCGGCGGCTTGTCCCTACCGGCGGTTTTGTCAGTCGCTCTTGACCTACAGAGGGCACTCCCGATAGGAAGTACAATTGGCAGCAGGCCAATTCTCCCCCAAGGAAAACAGGTGCCCGCCGACTGCCATCGGCGTTCAGGGATAATCTCACACCCAGCAAGTCCGTCAGAAAGCCAAGGGCGAGGCAATTGCCCCGCCCTTGTTACGGCAGTGTATTGAGAACCAACCGTCTTATTTCGGCCCAAAGTTCGTAGTCGGGCTTTTCGACGGAACCGGAGCCGGTGCTTTCTTCTGGATGTTCAGGTTCTTCATCAGGTCGCCCGGCTTGGCGTTGTCCTTGGGCATCCACTTGTCGTCCACAAAGATTTCTTCCGCCGGCAAGCCGTCGGCGTGTTTCTCCAGCCCCGTGGGCTGTGGCGCCGAAGAATCCACCACGGTCGGCGTCAGGAAGATGAGCAGGTTGCGTTTGCGTTTTTCGAGGCTCTTGCTGCGGAACAACGGCCCCAGCACCGGCACATCCCCCATGACGGGCACCTTGGTGAAACCATTGATGGTCTCCTCCCGGATCAAACCGCCCATGGCCAGCGTGTGCCCGCTCTTGATGAGCACGGTGGTGGTGACGTTGCGGGTCTGGATGATCGGAACGTCAAACGTAGCCTTTTCGGTCGCAAAGGTCTTGGCCTCATTCGAATCACTGACTTCCGGCGCCACTTCGAGGGTGACAAAGTTATCACGATTAATGCGGGGAGTAACCTTCAAGGTAATACCAATATCCTTGTACATGAATCCATTCAATTGGAACGAAGCCGTTGATTCGCTGAAGGTGAATTGAGGAATCGGATATTGTTGGGTGATATTGATATTCGCCTTTCCGTTGTCCGTCGTGACCACGCGCGGATTGGCAAGCAGTTCGGTGTCCTTGTCGCTGTTCAAGAAGGACAGCACAATGCTCGCCTGTCCCATGTCCAGCACCGACATGCTGGTGCCCAGCCAAGACCCGACCATCCCGGCCCCCTGCCCCATCGTAAATGGCCCGGTCACAACAGTACTGTCGCTACCACCGGAACCGGCCGGTTTGCCGCCCATGGTGAACTTGTGCGCCCCCAAGGTGTCGCTCCAGTTGATGCCGAGGTCTTTCTTCGGGTTCTTCGTCGTTTCGATAAATTTCGCCTCGATCATCACCTGTGGCGTCTGCGTGTCCAGCGCCTCCACCACCGGCACGATCTTCTCCAAGTTGACGGCCGTATCGGAAATCACCAGTGTGTTGCTGCGAACGTCCAACTGCACCTTGCCGCGCGGACCTTTGATGTCGCTAATCACTTTCTGAATGTCTTCGCCCTTGGCGTACTTCAACGTGAAGACGCGGACTTCAAGCGGTTGGTTCTCGGCGTCCTCCTTGGTGCGGACTCTCACGATGTTGTTCTCTTCCTGGAACACGTAGCCCTTCGATTCGGCAATCAGGCGCATCGCGTCCTTCGGCGAGACTTTCTCCAAATGCACGGTGACTTTGCCGATGATGTTGTCGCCAAGGACGAGACTGACGCCGGCGCGGCGCGCCAGCGTGGTGAGCGCCAGCGCAATTTCCGTGTCGGCAAAACTGTAGGCGCCGCCCTCCTCCATTTTGATTTCCGCCGCTGCGGCGGCGGGTGTGGCGGCGGGTTGCTGCGCGCGCAATCCTGTCCCCATCAACGGCAGGCACACGGCGCAGAGCGATGCGATGATCCATTGCTTCTTCATGTCTCGCTCTCCTATGGTACTGATACCGAACATATCGGTTGTTGTGGGAGCAGGTCTTGGGCCAGCCCCGGTTGGTTATTTTTGTTTCGGCAGTGAAAGCGCGTCTTCCATGCGCACTTCCACTCGTTGCCCGTCCACGTCCAGAACAACCCGTTCCAGTCCGATTTCGACGGCTTTCACGGGGAATTCCGCGCTGCCAATCTGCATCATCACGACCTTGTTCAATTCGAGCACTTTCCCGTTGACGAGAGCCACCGGGACGGCCCGGTCGCGCAGGCAGGCTTGCAAACGAAACGCCGAAGGGGGAATTTCCGGCTTGGGCGGCGGCGGCAATGACGGTGGCGGGGTTGGGACCGTGTTTTTTTCCGCGATCGGTTTTTTTTGCGCGACAAGGTCGGTTCTCAAAAACGGGTCGCGTTTCTTTTGGGGGGCGTAGGCGGACTCGCGCATCTGCGGGGCGAATCCCGAAGGGGCATTCGTGGGCGGGACAGGCTCCGAGGAAACGCAAACGCCGGCCGCCATCGCAACAATCGCCAGGGGTAAACAGGCGCGCTTCATTGTTTTTTCCTTGGCTCCTCATGGGATTTGGGAGTGACCCATGCCGTGGCATTCTCCGGCCAGATCAGGAAACCGATTTCGATCGTCGCTCCCCGGACGAGACCGGCGTCGCCTTCGCCGGGCGTCACGTCAAGCCCGCGGATCTGTGCCGTGGGAAAAGAATTCTCCAATCCGCAAACGAACCGCCCCAAATCGTCATACGTGCCGCGCACTTCCACGTGCGCGTTGTAGATC
This sequence comes from Verrucomicrobiota bacterium, assembly GCA_016871575.1. GTDB lineage: Bacteria > Verrucomicrobiota > Verrucomicrobiia > Palsa-1439 > Palsa-1439 > CAIKAP01. The sequence continues at coordinate 49,504 of VHCW01000008.1, read as the reverse complement.
TCATAGCTGCCAACGACCGGGTGCGATTGTTTCTGGCCGGGACGGATGCTGACCATCTGGACCGGGTATCGCTCGGCGAAGAGCATCACCTCGCGCACCAGCCAACTGAAGAAGTCGCCGGTGAGCATCGTGAGTTGCTGGGTCTGGACGAATGTGGCCAATTGTTGTCGCAACGGCTCGTTAAGCATCTCGGCCCGGTCTTTGCGTTCCCGGTCGAGAATCTGCGGCTCCAGTTTGGCGATCTTCTCCTCATTCTTGGCGACCTTGCCGCGTTCCTCCCCGATCCAGAACACCGCCATCGCTGAGACGCCAATCAAGGTGAAAATGCCCGTCAACACCAGTTTCTGCATCTTTTCCTTGGGCAATTGACGCAGGAACTTCATTTGTGCTCCTTGTAGAGGCACTCGATCACGAATTGGGCCATGAGAGTTTTCGGCTTCGGCCCCGTGCCGGGCGGCGTCCGTCCAGTCGAACGCAAGCTGACCTCCCTGACCTGATTGCTCAGGACCGGGTCGGTGCGCAACGTTTGCAGAAAATCATCCACATCAATCTCGGGCCGCGCGCCAATCGCAGTGCCTTCCAGCCGCAACAGCAACCACTCGACGGTCTGCGACCGCGTCGCGCGCGGCGCATCTCCTTCCGCCGGTGCCGGCGCGCGCACAGTGGTGACTTCCGTGTTCATCCGCAACCCCATGCGCCCCATGAAAATCGAATCCGGCATCAGATCCTTGATGCGCGCCAGTTGCGGCGCCAGCAGCATCCGTCGCTGGTGGATGCTGACGAGGTCCTCGGCAAACAGTTTCAATGACCGGAACGTGCCGCCGCTCTGTTTCGTTGTCATCTCGTCCCATCGCTTCTGCAAGCGATCGGCCTCCGCCCTCTTTTGTTCCGCCCGCATCATCATCCACACGCCGACACTCGCCGTTATCAGGAGGATCAGGATGCTGATCACAATGGCGAACTTCACCGGGTCGCGCGCGCTGGCCGCCTCGGCCTGCTGTTCCTCCGCCAACAAATTGAGCGTCAGTGGTGTCAACGGTCATCCTCTCCTACAATTGCGCGACAGCCGCGCCGGCAGCCGCCCCCAGGCAGGGCGCCACCGACCGCAGCGCGGCCTCCTCCACGCCGGCCGTGTCGCATCCTTCCAGCGGATTCCAGCGTTGAATCAACAAACCGATTTCCTGGCTCAGTATCTCAAGAAAAGCCGCGTTGCAAGCCGTGCCCCCGCCGGCGAAGGCGTGTCGGATGGCGCAGTCGTGCTGGCGTTCCACAAAATCTATCGAAGAACGCACTTCCCGCGCCAAGAGTTGCAGCGGCTCGCGCATCATCTCGCCCGTTTCCGTGTTCATGGACGGTTTCTGTTGTTCCGCAACCGCCGGCGGCACGCCGAGTGTCTGCACGATTTGATCCGTGATTTGCGCGCCGCCAAAGGGAATCAACCGCGCCATCAACGGCAGGCCGCTGCGCAGGAAGTTCAAGCTGGTGACTTGATGGCCGATATCCAGGAGAAGAACATCATTTTGTTCGCAGACCTGGGCATGGCTGCGCTGGAGGGCATTGATGGCAGCCACGGCGGACAGCTCAATCGTTTCCGCCTTGATCCTGGCGGCGGTCAGCGCGCTGCGACACCAAAGCACCTCTTCCCTCGGGGCGCCGGCAACCAAGACCGGCATCGTGGGGGTGCGACGCGTCTTGCTGCTGGCAGCGCTGTCGCCCAGTTCGGCGGCATCAAGGTAATAACTGCTGAGGTCACGGCGCAGGTAACGAATGCTGTTCAAGCTGACGGCGACGCGCAGTTCCTCCGGCGACAAACGGGGCATCTCGATTTTTGCCAGCACCGCATTGGAAGTGCTCATGGCCACGTTGGCTTGGCGCTCACTGGTGTTCAGTTGCGAGAGCAACGCTTGCGCCGCCGCCGCCGCCTGCGCCTGGGAACTGGCCTTGCCGGGATTGGGTGGCGCCGGCACGACTGCGTATTGGCTGAGTTGCAGCCCTTGCGCGGCGCGCCGGATGACGACACCTTTCCACTGATGGCCGCCAAGATCCAGCCCGACCACAGTGTCTCGTTTGCGCGCCTTTTTTCTCAACAAAAACATGGTTTCGTTGCTTATATCACAGGAATTTCATTGGCGCGAATAAAAAAGAGAGAGGCAGGAGAACGAGTCTCCTGCCTCTATATCCTTCTTACGAACACATGCGTGTTCGTGATTCGGGGTGATCAATAAGGACCCCAGTCGAGGCCGACTCCGTCAAGCGCTGTCTTGGTGGTACCGGAGATCTTGACCTGGTTGGAACCAACTGCGCCAACGCTGTACGCGTTGTTCAGCAGGTCATTGGCCTTCCACTCACTCTTCAGGTACGTGGCTGCCTCGGTCGTGTTGATGGCGTCATTGTCCTTCTTGCCTTTCTTCAACGCCCACTGGACAATGGCGGCGTCCATCTGACGCGCGTCATTGATGATGCGGCGGCCTTGCGACTGTTTGCGGGCTTTGACGAATCCCGGAATCGCCAACGCGGCGAGCAACCCAATGATGGCAACGACAATCATGATTTCCACAAGGGTGAACGCTGCTTTGTTGCGGCGAATTTCGATAAACATATTCTTCTAACACCTCCTCTCTGGGATGGTTTCCTGTTTCATGGCTGACCTTATAGCAAAGCCAATGCCAACTGGCAATCAGACACGCCAACCGCCTTGGTATTTGGGGAAATGTGTCGCGATTGCGAAATTGTCATCGTCCTGTGGTTTCAAACTTGCTAAAAAACGCCGGGCAACATGACTTTGACCCGCTCCCACATGTTATTATTGTTGGCACTGCTGACGGTGCTTGCCTACGCCAACACCACCCACAACGCCTTTCTCTGGGACGATCACGCGCTGATCACCAACAACCATCGCATCCGCAACGAACGCTACCTTCCTGTCGCCTTCCGCAGCGACCTCTTTCCGGATCAATCCACGGGGAGTGTTCGCTACTATCGTCCGCTCCAGACCGCCACCTACATTGCCGATTATGCCCTCTGGGGGCTGAGTCCCGCTGGTTATCATTTTACCAATCTCCTGCTCCACCTGACTTGTGTCCTCTTGTTGGCGCTCTTGATCGAACAACTCGCCGCCAACCGCACTCTCGCATTCGCTGTCGCTGCACTCTTCGCCGTTCATCCCGTCCTCACCAATGCCGTCGCCTACGTCGCCGGTCGGGCGGACCCGCTCGCCTTTGCCGCCATGCTGGGCGCGTGGCTCTTGTGGTTGCGGCGACGTCCCCTTCCCTTCACCTTCGCGCTGCTCTGTTATCTTGCGGCGCTCAGCAGCCGCGAGAACGCTTTTCTGTTTCCGCTGCTGATTTTGCTGCACAGCCTCATCCTGAACCGCAACAACTGGCGCCGCGCCCTGCTCGATGCGCTGCCATTCGCACTACTGGCCGTGGCATTCGGATTGTGGCGAACCGCCGTGCTCTCGCTGGCCGGGACCGCCTCGCACACGACATGGACATTGCCCTGGACCGTGCGTTTGCAGATTCCGTTTCGCGCGCTGGCCACCTATCTCGGCCTGCTCGCATGGCCGGCGCACTTGCAAATGGAACGTCAAATCGTCTTCGGCGGCAGTTGGCTGTACGTTCTCACTTTCGCCGGCACGATCGCCACGGCAGCTCTGGTGTGGTTGGCGCGACGCAGCCGGCTGGCGTGTTTCGGCGTCTGTTGGTTTGCTGTCACGCTGTTGCCGGTGAGCGGGTTGTTCAGCCTGAATGCCACGATGGCCGAGCATTGGTTGTATGTTCCGTGCAGCGGATTGTTTCTGGCGGTGGCGACTCTTATGCCGCGCAGTCGAATAATGGCGGCAGTTGGCTTGTTGGCATTGGCGGCATTGACGGCCCGGACGATGGCTCGCAACCGGGACTGGCAGGACGGAAAGAGATTGTTTGTGCAAACCAAGGCCGCCGCGCCCCACAGCACGGCAGCACGGGTCAATCTGGGATTGGAACACGCACAGGCAGGCGAGACGAATCAGGCAGTGAAGGAGTGGATTGCGAGCGTGCAAGCGGCGCCCGGAGATTCCCATGTCTGGAACAATCTCGCCGCGTTTTATCTCAAACAAGGCGAGCTTGTCCGGGCAGAGGCCGTCGCAGAGGAATCCTTGCGGCAGGCGCCCGGCAACGTGGGGGCATTGTCGCGGCTGGCGGAGATTTGGGAGCAACGCGGGAAGTTCCCGATGGCGCGCCTCTGTCATCTGCGCGCCATCGGCGACAGCCTGAGCGTGCCGCTGCGGCTGGAGTACGGCCAGTTTTTATTGCGTCAACGCCGGCGGAGCGAGGCCCTGCACATTGCCGAGGAAGCCTGCGCCATGGAACCTCCCCATGCCGAGGCGCACAACCTGCGCGGTGTCGTGCTGGCCGAGATGGGTCGTTTCGACGAGGCGCAAGCGGCATTCCAGACCGCGCAGAAACTGGATCGTCACTCGCGCAACGCAACACGCAACCTGGAGCGGCTCCGGAAACTGCGCCAGTAGCGGGGCGCCGACACTCACCGTCTCTTTGTCACGCGCAAGTTCTCGAACCAGACGGGGCCGCCCCATTTGCCGGTCACCACCACGTCAAGGTCGCCATCTCCATCAAGGTCCACGACGCAGATGTTGAGGCCGGACCCGATGCCTTCGTTGTGGGAAATGGCGTGTTTCGTCCATTTCGGTTCGGGGCCGCGTTTGAGTTCGTACCAATAGACGCCCAACGGGCCGAACGCGTCAGGGTCCTTGCCGTTGTGCGCCATGAATCGCTTGCCGGTGACAAGGTCAGGCGTGCCATCGCCGTTGATGTCGGCAAGCATGTGGCTGTGGGCTTGCGACCACGTGTCGTCAATCAGGTGTTGTTTCCAGCCGTCCTTGGTTTGTTCGTACCAGAAGATGCCGTGTTTGTGCGCGCTGCTGGTGATGACGTCGGGTTTGCCGTCGGCGTTCACGTCGAAGATGAGAATCTGCGGCGTGTGTTCCGCCTTGCCATCCTTCGCGCCGAGTCCTTCCGCAAGGCCGGTCCACGCGCGCTCGATCCATTGTCCCTTGCGCGGGTCAGCGGGGGCTTCAAACCACGCATTCGGACGCAACACATCCGGTCGTCCGTCGCCGTTGAGATCGCCGACACCGGCGCCGAACGCCATCGGTTTCGTGGAGATGACGTGCTTGAGCAGGCCGTCGGGCGTGCGTTCGTACCACACGGTTTCCTTGATGTGCGGGATAATCTCGTTGGCTTTGCCGTCACCATCAACATCGGCGAGGTCGCCGGTCTCGTGGTTCGGGCCTTTGTCGGCAACCGTCTCCGGCCACGGGTCGGCTTTCGGCAATACATTTCGGTACCAGCGGATACACTTGCAGAACCAGCCGCAGGAAACCACATCGAGTTTGCCATCGCCGTCCACATCGAGCGGCAGGTTCATGAAATCGTCGTGATACCCCTTGCCCTGTTCGTCCACGGTGCCTTCAAGCGTCCGGATCTTCAACGGCTTCCAGTCCGGCGCCAGATACGCAAACGGCCCGGCGACGATGTCGAGCTTTCCGTCGCCGTTGAAGTCGGCGACGCAAAGTGCTTCGCTCCGGAAATTGCCGATGCGATGCGCTTTGAACTTCACTTCGCCGGCCATCGCGGTGGCGGCGAGCAATACTGCGGTCAGGATGATACGTGTCATGGTTTACCTTTCTAGTTGAAATTGGAACAGCAGTTCGACGCGCAAGCCCGTCGCATTCTTCACGGCAACTTGCCCGCGCACCAAAACGCACTCTGTCGTTTGCCGGGCGGCGCGGCAAGCGAAAAAAGATGAAGTTGCCTGCCTTTCCGATGGCGCGTTTGTTGTTTTGGGCAAAGAGCCGCCGGGACGGCGGCTACTACACCATCTGCTGGTGTAGCGGCGTCCGTCCCGGACGCCCTCTCGCGCTGGACAGCCCACCATTTCGAACTACACCCATCTCTGCCGGTGAGCTTGACACGCCAAAGATTCACGGCAGCCTCCATCCCAGTTGGATATGGTTTCCGACTTTGTCTCTTGTCGGAAACTTCGTCCCATTAACTAGGTTAGAGCTTCAGCCCGGCGAGGTTGAGTTCGAGCTTCTTGTTCTCCTTCAGCAACTCATCCATTGTCAGCTTCGCACCGCGCGCGGCGGCTTCGCGGCCGAGGATCGCCGTCAACGTGGCGTCCACGGCGCGCTTGACGGTGGGGTTTGAAAAATCTTTTTCGCTGATCGCTTTGTGGAACGCGGCGACACTGCGCTTCGGGCCGTCGGCGTCCACGTTGCCACCGCCGAAATGTTTCGGGCCGCCCTTGAGGAAGGATTTGCCCCAGTAGTTGATTTCGGCGTTCGCCAACTGGCCGAACACGGAACAGGTGATTCGCTCCGGCGCGTTGTTCTTCAGCGCCTGGCCGCAATGGTTCAACACAAGGCCGTCGGCAAATTCGTAAATGACTTCCGTCACGTCGTTCATGTCGCCGTGCGGCTCGATCCGGCAGATGCGCGATTTGCCGATGGCGTTGACCGGCCGGCTGCCGGCGATCCACAACGCGGCTTCCAGGGCGTGCACGTCGAAACAGGCGATGCGCCCGCCGCCGAGCGCCACGTCGGCCATCCAAACGCCTTCGCGCAACCGGCTCTCGATGGTGGCGGTCTTCGGCGGATCGGCTTTGCCGCCGCCGCAACCGACTGTCGTGATGAACGCGAGTTTGCCGAGGCCGCCGTCGCGGATGCGTTGGGCGACTTCGATGTTGGTCGGGTCGGTCGTGATCTGCGTGTCAACGAAGACGCAGCGATTCTGTTTTGCCAGCGCCTCAATCTGCAAACACCCCGGCACGTCCACTGCCACCGGCGATGCGAGGAAGACGTGACAACTTGCCGCCGCGGCATACTCCGGGAAGAAACACGGCGGCGTTTCGAACGCGACGGCCTCGATGCCGCTGGCAAGAAGTTTCTTGTAGCCGCTTAGTCCGGAGAAACAGCGCGACGGTTCGACGCCGAGCGTCTTGCCGGTTTCCTGAGCGACTTCGGGGAAATAATCGGCGACGGCGTGAAGCTCATAGCCGCCATGTTCCTTGAAGAGCGCGGCGAGTTGATTACCGCGCTCGCCGCAACCAACGATGCCGAGTTTGATCTTTCGTGGAGTGCTCATGCGGGAATTGTAGCGCACCAAGTGGAAGAATCCACTCCAAAGAAGCATGGCGCGATGCAGATTGAGGTTTGAGAGGGAGCAGCATCGACAGCAGCATCGGCTTGATTTGGGTTTGTGCCCGGTGCATGGTAGGCGGCATGAAAGCTTTCTTCACCGCAATGTTTGTTGCGCTGGCCGTCACGGCGCACACGGAGGAATTGACGGCGCGGGCGTTTCTTTCGCACGACAAACTCGCGCCGGGAACGGCATTCCGCATCGCGGTGGCGGTGGACCTGGCCAAGCCGTGGCACACCAACGCCAACCCGGTCAACGACCCCAACCTGATTCCAACCACCCTGACCTGGCAGGCGCCGGCATTGGTGGTGATGGAGCGACCGATCTATCCGCCGGGCAAGGCGGTGAAACTGGAGTGGTCGGACAAACCCGTGCTCTTGTACGAGGGGCGCGTACTCATCGTCACAGAAGGGCGTGTCGCCAAGAACGCGGCACGCGGCCCGCTGCGGATCGAGGGCACACTGCGTTATCAAGCGTGCGACGACCAGACCTGTATGCCGCCAAAGACCGTGCCGGTGACGATTGAAACGGAGGTGGCAGACGCAGCGCAGCCAATCAACGCGGAAATTTTTGGCGCGCTTCCGGCGTCCGCACCGGTGGAAGAGAACCAGATTGCGTCGTTAATCCAGCGGTACGGATGGTTGCCTGCGTTGTTTTTTGTGTTTCTGGGCGGGCTGGCGTTGAACCTGACGCCGTGCGTCTATCCGATGATCACCATCACCGTCAGCTACTTCGCCGGCACCGGGAGCGAGCGGAGCGCGGGCCGGTCGTTTGTCACGGCGCTGGTGTACTGCTTTGGCATCGTCATCACGTACTCGACGCTGGGACTGCTGGCGGCATTGACGGGGTCGTTGTTCGGCGCGCTGTTGCAGAACCCGGTGGTGCTCATTGTGATCGCGTTGTTGTTGGTCGCGCTGGCGCTCAGCATGTTCGGGCTGTACGAAATGCAGCCGCCCCGGTTCCTGCTGGAACGCGCGACGGGACTTTCGTCAAAAGCCGGGTTTGTCGGCGTCTTTTTCCTGGGCGCGATGATCGGGATCATCGCGGCCCCGTGCCTGGCGCCGTTCGTCGTGGCATTGTTGACGTTCGTGGCGCAACGCGGCGACCCGTGGCTCGGCTGGTGGCTGTTCTTCGTGTTTGCGTGGGGGCTGGGATTGCCGTACGTGGTGCTCGGAACATTTTCGGGATTGTTGTCGCGGCTGCCGAAGTCCGGCACGTGGATGTTGTGGGTGAAACGGGTGTTTGGCATCGGGCTGCTGGCCGTGGCGGTCTGGATCACCAATCCGCTGTGGTCGCGCAGCGAGCCGCTTGACCCGGTGAAAATCGAAGCCCAACTGGCTGCCGCCAAGGCAGAGCGGAAACCGGTCCTGCTCGATTTCTACGCCACGTGGTGCGCGCCGTGCAAGGAGATGGACAAGTTCACCTTCCCCGACCCGCTCGTGCAGGAACGGCTGAAGAAGTTTGTTTTCGTGAAAGTGGACCTCAGCAGCAGCGGCTCACCGGCAGTGGAGCAGTTGACGAAACAATACGACATCCGCGGCGTGCCGACCTACGTGTTCCTCGATGCCAACGGCAAGGAACGGACCGAGTTGCGGACGGTCGGCTTCGTGCGGGCGGACGCGTTCGTTCCGGTGCTCGACAAGGCGCTAGCCGCCGCGCCGGCTCCGTAGCGGCGCCAGTTACAACGATTTCAGGCCGTCATCGAGGGCGGCGAGGACTTCCTTCATTGTGTCAGGCGTTTCATCGCCCATGTGGCCGACGCGGAAACTCTTGCCCTTGATCTGGCCGTAGCCTCCGTCAATGAGGATCTTGTGTTTGTCCTTGATGATCTTCTGGAACTTGGCGATGTCAATGTTGCGGTTGTTCTTCACGCAGGTGAGCGTGACGGATTCGTAGCCGGCCTTCGGGAACAGCTCAAATCCGTTGGCCTTGGCCCAGTCGCGCATCATCTGGGCCATCGCGAGATGGCGGGCGTAACGAGCCTCCAAACCCTCGGCGAAAATTTTGTCGAGCTGGTGTTTGAGGCCATAGACGTGCGGGATGCTCGGCGTGGACGGCGTCATGTTTTTATCGTGGTTGGCCTTGAATTCGAGGAAGTCGAAGTAGTAGCCGCGGTTCGGCACCGTGGCGGCTTTCTTCAACGCTTTCTCGCTGACTGCGAAGACGGCGAACCCCGGCGGCAACGCCCACGCTTTCTGGACGCTGGCCAGCATCACATCAAGGCCGAGGGCGTCGCACTCGATCTTGACGCCGGTCATCGAGCTGACGGTGTCCACGATGAAAATGACTTCGGGATATTTCTTCACGACGGCGGCAATCTCGGCGATGGGGTTCATCAAACCGGTGGAAGTCTCGTTGTGGATGAGGGTGACGGCGTCGAACTCGCCGGTCTTGAGTTTGGCGTCCACCATTTCGGGAAGGATTGGCTGGCCCCACTCGACTTTGAGGGCCTCGGCGTTTTTGCCGAGTCGCTTCGAGACGTCGAACCATTTGTCGGAGAACGCGCCGCAGCAGCAGTTGAGGACTTTCTTGGAGACGAGGTTGTTGATGGCGGCTTCCATGACGCCCCACGCGGAGGACGTGGCGAGGAAGACGGGATTCTTGGTATAAAGGACTTGCTGGAGCTTGGGTTGGATCGCGGCGTAAAGCTCTTGGAAGCCGGCGCCGCGGTGTCCCATCATCGGCTGGCACATCGCCGCAAAAGCGTCGGGGCTGACCTCGATCGGTCCGGGAATATGAAGTTTCACATGTGTTCGTGTCATGATGTCCTCTCCTTTTGAGGCGGAGACGACTATAATATGCGCGACAGGAAATCAAACCAAATTGTTCTGTTTCGATGAAACGTTTTTGGACAACTGCGCTGATGGTGACTCTGGCTTCGCTGGTGGTGTTCCTGCGCCTCAACCAATCGGCGCCGGCGCCGAGGGCCGCATCGTTGTTGCCGGACTCGACGGCGCTGCTGCTGGCGATTCCGGACCTTGCGCGCGCACGCGCCGGCTTTGAAGGGACAGCGGCATGCGCGCTCTGGCAGGAACCGCAGGTGCAGGTCCTGGCGCAGGACGTGAACCGCGCCTTCATGGAGTTGCTGGGCGCTCCGAAGGGCAAGGAACGACATCCCGCGTTCCTGCCATCGCTGTTTGCGCCGGCGGAAGGAGAGGTGTTCCTCGCCATCACCGAATTGTCCGCGCAACCGCGCCCGCACGGCAAAGCCGTGCTGGGAATGGATGTGCGGCGGAATCTCCTCGCCACCAAGATCGCGCTCGCCTACCGCGAGTTCCGAATCCGCACGTGGAATCGCACGGCACGCTTTTACACAAAAACACTCGGCGCTGTTGATTGCCGCGTCTGGGAGTTGAACCCGCACCTGCGCATTTACCACGCGTTCCTCAACTCGCTTCTCGTGTACACACACGACGAGGAGACGCTCCGCGCCATGATCGCGCGGTTTGCCGGGCAGGCAGGCGCGGACTTCAAGCCGCTCGCCGCCAGCCCGGCTTATTGCGAGGCACTGGCACGAGTTCGTCCCCTTCCGGAGATCGTGGCGTACGCGAACCCCTCCCGGTTCCGCCAAGCGCCTCCCTGGCTGACGCGAGCCGAACCGCTCATGCTCGGCACGACATTCCTCAACTCGCAACTTCGCGACCTCCGATACTCACGTCGCGCTGCGACCGCCGCTGCGCTTTCGCCGCCGCGCCGGTGGCAGACGATGACACTGACAACTCCGCACACTGCTTGTTACCGCGCCGGCGTCACCGACTGGGAAAACGCCTATCGCGAGCTTGCCGACACGCTCGCCGCGTCCGGCGACCGCGCCCTGATGTCCCGGCTCACACAATTCGAGCGCGCGCTCCGCCACAACGGGATTCGTCCCCGCGAAGACCTCTTTCGGATGCTCGGACCCGAAACCGCGCTGCTCGCCAACTGGCGCGAAGGCGCGCGTCTTCCCGACGCCGCGCTTGTCATCGAATTACAAAACCCGGAGCCGATGCGCCTGCGGCTGGATGTCGCCATGACGGCGCTGAAATCGGCGACCGACAACGCGCCGCCGTGGGATGTCACGCGGTTTCATGACGAGACGCTGCGCACGCTGCGCCTGCCAACAACCGCCTTTGCGCCCACGTATTTTGTCACGGACAAGTTTTTCGTGCTCGCTTCGTCACCCGACTACGCGCGCGACCTGGTCAACCGGCTGAAGGATACCGCGCCAACACTCGCCACAACCGACGAGTATCAGGAGAGCCTGAAGCGTCTTCCCGCCAACGCCACAGCCTACACTTACTGCAACCTGCGCGCCGTCGTGCCGCCGTTGCTGGCCGAGGCGCGCAACGGGATCGCTGCCTGCCCGAACCTGTTTTTTCGCGCGGAGAAATTGCCGGCCCCTGAAATACTCACGCCCCATCTCGCGCCGCTCGTTTCCGCCACATGGGAAGACAACCAAGGCAAGACCGTCATCACCATCTCGCCGCTCGGCAAACCGGCCACGATGATGTTCGGCGCGCTCGCCGCCTGGTTCGCCGCGCGCCCGCACCTGCACCCTACTCCAGCCGTGCCCACAACGTCTTCAAGTACGAGGCCTCGCGGAAATCCCACGGCACCGCCGCAAACTCCAACCCGCTGATCTGCCGCCCGCAATGACGGATCGCCTCCTCGAATCGTTCCGGCGACAGCGTCCGCTGGTTCGTCGAGCAGAACAGCGTCCCGCCGGGCGCGACCAACGCCGCCGCCTGCGCCGCGAGCGCGCCGTAATCGCGCTCCGCCTGGAACCGGCGCCCGGCTTTCGTCGTCGAGAACGTCGGCGGATCGAGGATCACCAAGTCCCACTGCCGGCCGCGTTTGGCAAACCGCTTGAACCACTCGAACACGTCGCCCGCCAGAAACTCGTGGCCGTCCGCCGGGAGATTGTTCGCGTGGAAATTCTCTTTCCCCCACTCCAGGTAGTTGCGCGACAAGTCCACGCTTGTCGTTGTCGCGCCCGCCTTTGCTGCCGCGACCGAAAACGCGCAGGTGTAGGCAAACGCGTTCAACACCGTCTTGCCGCGCAAATCCATTTGCAGGAGCCGCCACCGGTTCTCGCGCTGGTCCATGAACAATCCCGTGGACAACCCTTCGCCGAAGCCGACCAGAAACGTCAGGCCGTTCTCGCACACCGCAAACCGCGTCTCCGCCTCGCCGCGCACACAGCGAGGCGCTGACCGCTGTTGCTTGGTGCAGACCTGCTCGTAAATCACCGCGCCGAGCCGCTCGTACAGCGCGGCGTCCACCGACTCCGTCTGCCACTGCGCCAGCAACCGTCCAGCATACGAATCCACGATCACGCCCGGAAACCCGTCCGCCGCGCCGCTGATCAACCGAAACGCGTCCGTCTCCTCGCCAAAAATCAACTCGCGAAACTCGCGCGCCGCCGTCAACGCATCGTTGTCCTCGAACGCCGCCGGCACGCTGGCTTCGAGCGTCATCGTGTCGCCGGAGTGCGGGTGCTCGAAGCTGATCCGGTGCGCGTGCAACATCAGGCGCGACGCCGGTGGACCGCCGTATTGGGTGTCGCCGAGGATGGGAAAACCGTTTTCTGCCGCGTGGCGACGGATCTGGTGCGTTTTGCCGGTGAGCGGTCGCGCTTCGACCAGGAAAAACTCACCGTGCGGTTCGAGATACAAGAACTCGGTCTCCTCATGCCCGCTCTTGAGGCGGACGTTCTTGGCGCGGAAGTTCACGCGCGACGGCCGGGTGGCGGACAACAACAGGTAATGTTTTTCCACTGTGTGAGCCTCGAACTGGCGGGCGAGTGATTGGTTGGCGCGCGTCGTCTTGCCAAACACCATCACGCCCGAAGTCTCCTTGTCGAGGCGGTGGAGGATCGAAAGCTTGCGCCAGCGCGGGGCGCGTTGGCACAGCCACTCGTGCAAGCCGTCGGGCGCGCACGCATCCGGCTTGTGCGTGTTGATGCCGGACGGCTTGTTGACGACGAGCAACTCGTCGTCCTCGAAAAGGATAAGCGGGTTCATCAACCCGGCGGCCATGTGAGCGCGCGTCCGCCCAACAGATGGACGTGGAGGTGCGGCACGCTCTCGCCCGCGTCTTTGCCGTTGTTGATGACGAGCCGGTAGCCGGACTTGTCAATGCCCTCGTTCCGCGCGACTTCGTTGGCCACCGTCAGCAGGCGGCCGAGCAGCGCCTCGTCCGCCGCCGTCGCGTCGGCGATGCGCGCGATTTCTTTTTTTGGAATGACCAGGATGTGCACCGGCGCTTTCGGCCCGATGTCGCGGAACGCCAGCGCCTGCTCATCCTCGTAAACGATTGTGGCGGGAATTTGCTTGGCGATGATTTTGGCAAAGATCGTGTCGGCCATCTGGTTCCTCCTATTCTGTGATTGTCAACTGCAACGCGACGGGGTGGCGTTCACGGGTCCGCGCCACGCGCGCGCGGATGTGCGCGAGAATCTCCTCCGCCAACCGCCGGCAGTTGGCGCTCCAGTAGCGCGCCCCGCGCAGCCGCATCACACAGGAGCGCAACCCGTGCAGCCGCACGGAAGCCAGCCGGTTCTCGCCCGTCACCTGCAACGCCGAGTCCAACCGCTGGAAAAACTCCAACTCCGATATCGTGTCCGAGAGTTGATCGAGCCGGACCTCCGCGTGTTGGCTGCCCCGGCTGTAGGCGGCGGCAATATCCGGATAGCCGAGGGACGCAAGCACGCCCTTCACGAGATCCGCCAGGGCCGCCGCGGTCAGGGTTTGTTGTTCGCAATGACGGACGACAAACTCCTGCAGCGCCAGCCCGACGGATTCCGCCAGCAACCAATCGCGATGTCCCGCCTGCGTGGCGGCGCGCATGATGGACAAACTCAGGCGCAACACATCCAACGGCGAGGCGCGCCCGTCGCCGGCCTGCACCCAGGCAATGTTGTCGCGGCGCAGGATCATCGTTTCTTCTTTCGTTTCGGGCGCGGTTTGCGGGACAGCTTGCGGCGAAGCTGGCGATGGCTGAGTTGTTTGATTTCCTGAATGAACTGGTCGGCATCGCAGAACTGGCGATAGACCGAGGCGAAGCGCACGTATGCCACCTCGTCCAGTTCACGCAGATGTTTCATGACCCGCTCGCCAATGAGCACGGCGGGCACTTCGCGGACAAACTCGTTTTGCAGTTCCGTGGTGATCCGATCCACCAACGCCTCGATTTGATGGGTGGTGACCGGGCGTTTCTCGCAGGATTTCTCGATGCCCATCAGCAGTTTGTGGCGGTCAAAGTCCTCGTAATGCCCGTTGCGTTTCTTCACCCGCATCGGCTCGCGATACACCTCCTCGTAGGTGGTGAACCGCACACCGCAACGCAGACATTCCCGCCGCCGGCGAATGGAACTCGCGTCCCGGCTTTCGCGGGAGTCAATCACTTTGTCATCCTGCGCGGCGCAACTCGGACATCGCATGTCAGTCTGAAACGGCCTCCTTGCCGCTGTTGCTACCATGTCCGCCCCGCAGAATCAAGCGCAACGAATGGCAAAGCGCCATTCGCCACCACGGTCTTTGAGCAGGTGTTCCCCCTTGGCGGCCGCGGTCTCTCTCCGATGCTTCTTGGCGGGTGCTTCATCAATGGGTTTCAGGAAAAAGCCCGGCCCAGCCAACATGGCCGCAACAAGATGGCAACAACTCAGTCTTGCACGAAGATGACAGCGTTCTGGTCGGCGTACACTCGTCGCCAATCGCCCCGCAGGGACAACAACTGGTTCAGCGGATGCCGGGCGGGCATTAATGTCCAGTTGACTTGGTATCGTTTCAGCGTCTCCAGCCATCCCGGATCACCACGCATGACCTGTAAGTAGTCCCGCACCAGTTTCATCCCATAGAACTCATGCCGGCTGTCCATAAAAACGGGGTGCTCCGGCATCTCCAACAGCAGATAGCTGCCCCAGTGGTCGGGGTTGAACATTCTGCCTCGCACTGACTCCGGATGCTGTTTCAGGAACTGCACGGCTCTCACAGGAAACACCTCCGTCATCGGTTTCGTGCACGGCTGGAACGCCGCGACGACTCCGAGCGATGCCAACATCCAGATTGTGCCGTCAGCAACAAGGTTGATCCGTGAGATGTCGGCTGCCACGCGTTGCCACACCAATGGCAACCGGTGGCGCAGATGCTCTGCAACGATGGGCGTGGCAACCAATGCGAAAATCGGCAGGTTCCGCACCGAATGCAGCGCGAAATAGCCCCACGCCGCCACCAGCACGAGGTCAACACGCTCCCAACGGGAGCGGATCCCCAACAGAATCACCGCCAGCAACAGCCACTGCGCCGCAAAGCCCCACGTGTTGGACGCGTGGAAGTTCGGCGACAGAAATTCGTTGACGCCGCCGACGAACTGCGAGTGGCGCAGGTAATGCAGGATGATTCCGTGCAGTTTCCAGCCGTTGGGGTTCAACAACGTCGCCGCTGCGCACGCCGCCAGCAACCCGGCGAGCAGTTTCATGTTCCGAACTTGTTCGGGGCGTTTCCCAATGTTGCCGAGCAGGTACAGCCCGATGAGCGTCAACCCGATCGGGAACGCGCCGTGCACGTTCGCCCACAACGCCATCAACGGGACCAGCCACGCAAACAACGCGCGCCCCGATAATCTCCCCTGCTGAAACGCGCGCAGTTGCCAGTTGAACACGACCACCAACAGGTGCGTCGCCAGGTGGGGACGCGCCAGCCAGTGCATCGAACAGGTCCACGCGGCCAGCAACGTCAACATCGTCGCCGTCAAGGCATCGCTGCCTTCCGCCTCCAGTTGGCGCTGCAAGAGGAACAAGGTTGTCGCGATCAACAGAGCGGCCAGCAGCACCAATCCGTTCCAGCCGAGCGCCTCCCCGGCGGCGCCCCAAAACAGTTCGCTCAGCCATTCCTTGCTGATCACCGCGCCTTGCGGGTGTGTGTGCGAAAACGAATCCACGCGGATCACCTCGCGGTGTTCGAGCATCCACGCGCCGAGTTTCCAGTGCAACGCCGCGTCACCATCACGGCTGACCAGTTGCGCCCGCCACGGCGAACAGGCCAACGCAACAAAAAAGACCAGCCACACCGCCACGCGCAACGATGGCATCCACCAATGGCGAGTATTCACGGCAACCTCCGGTAAATCACGGCCACCTCGTCCGTGTACGCGCATCGCCAGCGGGGAATCTCCGCCAGCGCCTGGTTCAGCCGGGCGCGGCGCGGCAGCAATGTCCACTCCACGTCGTACCGCTCCAGCACCGCCAGCCAGTTGGTCTTCAATTCCGCCACCGCGCAGTAATCGCGGATCAGCGACTCGCCGTAAAAATCCGTCCGCCCATCCACAAACACCCGTTGCTCCGGCAATGCCCTCAGCAAATACCCGCCCCAAACGTAGTCGTTGAACATTCGCCCGCCAAACTCCGTTGCGTGGCCGCGGATGTGCTCGACGGCGCCGACGGGCCACCGTTCGCGCGGCAACTCTGTCGGACGCGGCACGCACAGCAGTCCCGCCAATGCCAGCGCGGCGACGACGGGCCAGCCGCGCTTCCCGACGGCGAGCCGTTGGGAAAACGCGCGCCATCGTTCGCCAACCGCTTCTGACAACACCGGCGCAAGGAGCGGCGCGGTCAGGATGACCATCAACGGAATGTTGCGCCGCGAGTAGAGCGCGAAGGCCGTCCAACTGATAAGCACCAGCGATTCGCCGGCCGTGAATCGGGGCCGTCGCCACGCCAACGCGACGAACAATACCGCCAGCCACGCGAGAAAACCGCGCGCCTCGCGCGACTGGAAATCCATCGTGGCATATTCGGCCAGCCAGTTGACGAGGAACTCGGAGCGCAGGAATTGCAGGTTGTGCCACGGCAACCGCCAGCCGTTCGGATTCAACAGCACGGCGGCAGCGCACAACAGCGCCGCGATGCTGAGCCGGCGCAATCTCGCGGGATCACGGATGGCGCCGAGCCAGTACGCGCCGAGCACGAAAAACCCGGCGAGAAATCCGCCATGCAAATTGACCCACAACACCATGATCACGGCCAGCACCCACGGTTTGCCGCCGCGTTCGACCCGCCGGACCTGGTCGTGCCAGAACAATAACATCAGAAAGCTGAACACGTGCGGCCTTGCCATCCAGTGCATGCAGGCGGCCCATGCCGCCAGCAGGGTCAGTGCCGTGGCAACCAGCAGGTCATTTCCGTCGCGAACCAGCCGCCCGTGCAGCAGCGCAAATGTGGTCGCAATCACCAACGCCGCCAGCGCACTCAGCCCGAACAGTCCGCCAGCGCGTCCCGCCACCGCAAACAACAGCGCGCTCAACCATTCCTTCGAGATGACCGGCGCGCCCGCGCGTGTGTGCGAAAATTCGTCGTGATGAATGATCTGCCGCTGTTCGATCATCCAGTCGCCGACGCGCCAGTGCATGCAGGCGTCGCCATCGCTGGCAACCATCATGGTGCGCCACGGCTGCGCGAGCAGCACAAGAAAGAGCACGAGCCAGAGCCATTGGCTCAACGAGGGCATCAGCCAGCGCGATGGAGAGTTGTCTGCCACGGTGATGGTGACTATAGTGGCGGACACATCATGGATGAAAGAACAAATGGCGGCCTGAAGTTTTTGCGCGCTGCTCAGAACGCTGACGGCGGCTGGCCGTACGTCCCCGGTGGCGCCAGTTCACCGGAGCCGACCTGCTACGCGACGATGGCAGGGTTGGACGGCGTGCGCTGGCTGAAGGCGCGCGTCCACGGTGACGCGATCACACTGGACGGCGACAACGAGCCGCACTGGACGACGTCGTTGGCGGTGATCGCGCTGCGAGGCGAGAGACGCCTCATCAACTGGCTGCTGACCTGCGAGGGACACAAGCTGACGCCGCAGGATGAGGCGCGACCGGGCTGGCCGTGGGCGACGGACACCTACAGTTGGGTCGAGCCGACCAGCTACGCGTTGTTGGCGTTGAAACTTCACGGCGGGAAGAACCATCCGCGCGTCACGAAAGGCGAACAATTCCTCCTCGACCGGCGGTGCGCCGATGGCGGGTGGAATTATGGCGACCCGAAAACCTTGAGCGTCGCGCCGCCGTCCTTCGTGCCGACCACGGCGCTGGCGGCGCTGGCGCTGCAAAACGCGGACGCCGCGCCGGCGCTGACATTCCTGGACGCCGAAATCAAGAAGCGTCCCTCCGTTTTGTCCCTTGCGCTGACAGTTCTTTGTTTCAACGCATTTGGAATGCCGGCGGCGGCGCTCATGGAGTCGTTGCAGCAACGGCAACGGACGGATGGCAGTTGGCAGGGACAGGTTCACCTGACGGCGCTGGCGATCTTGGCGCGGGAGGCGTCGAGGGGAGGAAACAATGTCTTCCGGCTCTGACGCGCGACTCAGCCGGCGCCGGTTCCTTGGGCTGGCGGCGGCCACCGCCGGCGGGATTGGGGCCGCTGCGCTGATCGAACACTGGCTGATGCGCAACCGCCAGCCGGCGACCGGCGTGACGATTCGCAGGGCGGCGTCCTACAGCGCGCCGCTCGAACGCCTGATACGCGAAGGTTTGCAGAACCATCCCCGGGCGCTGGAGCGGGCGCGCGGCGGCCGGGTTTTGTTGAAGCCAAACCTGATTGAGTACAACGACGCGAGGCGGGTGAACACGCACCCATCCGTCGTGCAGGCGGCGGTGGATGCGTTCCGCGCCGTGGGCGCGCGCGAGGTCATCGTGGCGGAGGGACCCGGACATCAGCGCGACACGGAGTTGTTGCTGGACGAGAGCGGTTTGGGCGAGGCGCTGCGGAGCGAGAAGGCGAAGTTTGTGGATCTGAATCTGGACTCGATTCATCCGGTGGCGTTGCCGTCCAACTACACAAGGCTGGGCCGGATGTTCTTTCCGGCAACAGCGCTCGGCGCGGACCTGATCGTGTCGTTGCCGAAGCTGAAGACGCACCATTGGGCAGGCGTGACGTTGTCGTTGAAGAACATGTTCGGCGTCGTCCCCGGCGTGAAGTATGGCTGGCCCAAAAACGTGCTGCACTGGCGCGGGATTCACGAGAGCATCGTGGACATCGCCGTGGCGCTGAAGCCCGGCTTCGCGATTGTGGACGGCATCGAGGGGATGGAAGGCGACGGTCCGTTGTTCGGCGAGACGGTCAACGCGGGCGTGTTGATCATGGGCGAGAACCTCACCGCTGTGGATGCGACGGCAACGCGCGTGATGGGGTTGTCTCCGGAGCGCGTGGCATACCTGAACGTGATGTTGGCGCACGGCGGCACGATGAACGAAGGACGAATCCGCCAGTTCGGCGAGACCGTGGCGAGTGTGCGGCGCGAGTTCCGCGTGCTGGAGCAGTTTGCCTTTCTGAAGCAGCCGCCGGGCTGGCGGGATTTCGTGCGCGGTTTGTGAACCGCTAGGCCGGCTTCGACGGTCCGCGCACCGTCTTTTCAATCAGGTCAATCACGTCGTCCACGTGGAATGGTTTGCGGATGAAACCGTTGATGTCGTACTGCGCCGTAATCCGGCGGAGATGCAATTCGTCAGCGCCCGAACAGATGAGCACCTTCACCTTCGGGCTGATCTTGCGCAGCCACTCGAACGTCTTGGCGCCGTCCAAGTGCGGCATGTAATAGTCCAGCAGGACGAGGTCGAAGCTGTCTTTCTGGTGCGAGAACAACTCCAGCGCCTTGACCGGGCTGCCCAGCGCCAGCACCTCAAAACGGCCCGGATCCAGCATGTCCTTGATGAGTTGGCGGAATTCCGCGTTGTCGTCAATGACCAGCACGCGGATGCGTGGCTGCGAAGGCTCTGGATCGGGAGAGGATGACTGTGATCGGGAACCGAACATTACTATTTACCTCGCATTGGTGATTGCATAACGGAGGCGGAGATTAGGCCGGTCGCTTGCAAATGGCAAGACAAAGTCCGCCGTTGGTCACGGCTCGCCAAACAATCCCACCACGTTGGTGAAGCCATGCACAAATGCGCGCCCGCCCACCGGGCCGATTTCGCCGTTGCAGAACAACCCCGATGCCGGCACCGGGCCGAAATACTCGTGCAGCGTCTTGATGTCGTGGCTGCGCTTCCCGTACATCCCCTCGCCTCGCCCAAGGCAATTGAACAGCACCGCGCCGCGCACTTTCCCCGCGCTCGGCAACAGCGCCTCCTTCGCCAACAACGCCCGCAGGTCCTCGTCCGCCGATTTGGCGTCGCGCACCTGAAACTGCACCGTCTGGCCGGTTCGCATCAAGTCGCCGACAGCCATCGCGCCGGACTGCGGGTCGTGTCCGATGAGCGTGCGCACGAGGAAATCGCCGCGGGCGAATTCCTCCTTGTACTCGTTGATGACCCGGCCGAGCAACAGCGAGGTGCGCGCCAGTTGCTGGTCGCCCTGCGGCAACGTCGGCAACATCGTCTGCAACACCGCCAACGGAGGCCGTCCGCCCAGTTCAAACACGATGTTCTTCTCCGCCCGCGTCACCGTGAACGGTTCGCCGATGGGACGGCATCCTTGCGACACCACCGTGCGCAGCGCGATCCGCCCCGACAAGGCGACGCCCACCGCGCCGTCTTCCATCAGGTCGCCATCGAGGAACAACCGGTTTTCACCGGGCTGCGGCGCGGCGCTGGCCAGGCCGCCAATCAACGGCCTGTCCGGATACGCGCCCGACAATGCCTGCACCAGCGGAATCGAGGGCATCGTGAACGGGTCGGCCAGCACCAACAGGTTCGGGTTCTGCGACGGCGTCACCTTCATGTGATAATGCCAAAATGCCGGGGCGTTGGCCTCCTCCAGTTCCTCCTGCGTCACGCGAAACGGCGTGACCTCGACGTCCGGCAATTCGCCGGCCAGCAGCGATATCGCCGGTTGGTTTTCCACTTCAGCGTCGTCGCCGATGACGCCGGTGCCGGTGCAGCCGATGAGGTGGCGCCCGGCCAGGTTGATTCGCAACTGCTCGGCCAACGGCTGCGCATGCGCCGCAAACCGCGGATGGAGGAACAACAACAGCAAGTCCGAGCGCCCGCTGGACAAACGGGCGCGCACCTGCCGCGTCAGGTCTTCAGCGGCTTCCGTCCAGTCCGTGTGCGTTGTCAGTGCCGAGGCGAATCTCATCGCGCCAATGTTCTCCACCCGCCGCCGCTTTGCAACAGCAAATAACAGCCGCGGCGCGGGCGAGAAACAACTTGTAACCTTCTGCCGCGTGGCGGCTCAGTGTTGGGTGAAAGGAATTGTGACATGAGCATTGCAATCGGAATCGTGATCGGCGCGTTGGCGGGGTTCGCCAACTACAAATTCATCGGCTGCGCCACGGGCGCCTGCCCGTTGAGCAGCAACCCGTGGATCGCCACGATCTTCGGCATGGTGCTGGGCGGCCTGGTCGGCGGCTCATTTCGCGCCGCACCTTGAAGGAGGAACAT
This sequence comes from Verrucomicrobiota bacterium, assembly GCA_016871575.1. Taxonomy (GTDB): domain Bacteria; phylum Verrucomicrobiota; class Verrucomicrobiia; order Palsa-1439; family Palsa-1439; genus CAIKAP01. The sequence goes on along the minus strand of VHCW01000008.1, from coordinate 27,950 downwards.
CATGACGGTTGAACGCTACATTCGCATCATCGCCGGGTCGTTTGTCCTGATCAGCCTTGCGCTGGCACATTGGGTCAGCCCGTACTGGCTCTGGTTCACCGCATTTGTCGGCTTGAACCTGTTGCAGTCGGGGTTTACAAATTGGTGCCTTATGGAAGACATCCTCAAGAAGGCTGGGGTCGGCGGCTCCTGCTGTTGCACGGAGAAGAAATGAAGTCCTGGCCCATCATCCTCGCAGTCGCATTGGCTGGCTGTGAACGCGCCACGCAGCCGCCACCAGCGGCGGACGCACCTCCGGTGAAAGTGCAGACGGCGGTCGTCCAGCCGCAGAAGATACCGGATATTTACGAAGTCGTCGGGACAGTGCGCCCGAAAGTGGGCGCCACCGTTTCGCCGAAGGTGATGGCGACCATCCAGCAGATCCCCGTCAAGCCCGGCGACACCGTCAAGGCGGGCGACGTGCTCGCGCAGCTTGACGACCGCGAGATGCGGGCCGGGTTCGAGCGCGCCCAAAGCGATTACGACCGCTACAAGAAACTGTTGGACCAGGGCGTCGCAACGGCGGTCGAGTTCCAGAGCGCCGAGGAACGCTACCGAGTCGCCAAGGCCGCGCTCAGCCACGCGAGCATCACCGCGCCGTTCGACGGCATCGTGGCGGACAAGCTTTGTGAAGTCGGCGACCTCGCCGTGCCCGGCAAACCGCTGTTCACGGTCGAGCAATCAAACGATTACCGGCTCGAAGCCTACGTGCCGGAACGCTACAGCGGCGCCGTGCCCGTCGGCGCAACGGTGCACGTCATCGTCGAGGCCATCGGCGGCGAGTGCGACGCCACGGTCGGCGAAGTCATTCCCGCCAGCGACCCGGCGAGCCGCAGTTTTCTCATCAAGGTGGACCTGCACCGTCGCAAACCGCTGAAGTCCGGTCTGTTTGGCCGCGCCCAGATCGTCGTCGGCGAACGCACCGGCCTATTCGTTCCGAAAACGGCAGTGCGCGAGCGCGGCCAGTTGACGTTCGTGTATCTCACCCACGAAGGCCGTGTCCAGATGCGGCTGGTACGGCTGGGCAAGACACACGGCGACAAAGTCGAGTTGCTTTCCGGCGTCGAGGCCGGCGAGAAGTTGATCGTCAGCGCCGAAGGTGAGTTGAGCGACGGGCGGCGGGTTCAATGAACGAACAACACCACGGCCATCAATTCGGGTTCGCGTCGAAGATCGTCCGGTTCTTCATTGACTCGAAGCTGACGCCGCTCGTTGTGTTTGCATCCGTCGTGCTGGGCGCGGGCGCGGTGGTGTTGCTGCCGCGCGAGGAAGAACCGCAGATCAAGGTGCCGATGATTGACATCTTCGTGCAGATGCCCGGCGCCTCGGCGAAGGAAATCGAGCAGCGCGTCACCAAGCCGATGGAGAAGCTGCTGTGGGAAATTCCCGGCGTTGAATACATTTACAGCACCAGCAGCCCCGGCCAATCGCTGGCGATCATCCGGTTCCTCGTCGGGCACAACGATGAAGAAGCCATCGTCAAGGTCAACCAGAAGCTCTACGCCAACTTCGACCTGATCCCGCCGGGCTGTTCGCAGCCGCTGGTCAAGCTCCGCACGATTGACGACGTGCCCATCCTCGCGCTGACGTTGCACTCCGAACGCTACGATCACTTCATGCTCCGTCGTGTCGCTGCGCAATTGGATGACGCGATCAAACAAGTTGCCGACGTATCGGCGACGACGTTGATCGGCGGCCAACGCCGGCAAGTGCGCGTCCAACTCGACGCCGCGCGGCTTGCGGCGTATCGGATTGACCCGGTCCGTGTCGTGGAGATGATCGAACCGGCCAACCGGCAGTCGAAGGCCGGCAGTTTCACCGCCGGTAACCGCGAAGTGCTCGTCGAGACCGGCGGTTTTCTGCAGGACGCCGAGGAAGTCGCGGCGGTGGTCGTCGGCGTGCACAGCGGCAAGCCCGTGTATCTGCGGGACGTGGCGACGATTACCGACGGCCCGGAGGAAGTCAGCCAGTACGTGCTGTTCGGGCACGGCACGGCCTCCTCAATCCCGGTAGAAACGTCAACGCCAGCCGTGACCATCGCGATTGCGAAGCGCAAGGGAACGAACGCCATCAAAGTCGCTGAACGGGTGCTGGCGAAGGTGGAGTCGCTCAAGGGCGTCGAGATCCCCAGTGATCTTCACATCACGGTCACGCGCAATTACGGCCAGACCGCAAAGGAGAAATCCGATGAGTTGCTTTTCCACATGGCCATCGCGGTCATTGGCGTCACGATCCTGATCGCGTTCGTGCTCGGCTGGCGCGAGTCCGGCGTCGTGGCGATTGCGATTCCAGTGACGCTGGCGTTGACGTTGGCGACGTTTTACTTCCTCGGGTTCACGCTGAACCGGATCACGTTGTTCGCGCTCATCTTCAGCATAGGCATCCTTGTAGATGACCCGATTGTGGATGTCGAAAACATCGTCCGTCATTTCCGGATGCCAAAAAACAAGGGACGGTCGCTGCTTGAAGTCACCGTCGAGGCCGTCAACGAAGTCCGGTCGCCGCTGATTCTGGCGACGCTCACCGTGATGGCGGCGATTCTGCCGATGGCGTTTGTCAGCGGCTTGATGGGGCCGTACATGCGACCGATCCCGATCGGGTCGAGCGCGGCGATGTTTTTCTCGATGGTGGTCGCGTTCGTCGTCACGCCGTGGGCGGCGTACCGGGTGTTGAAAGGCGCGGCGGACAAGCCCGACAAACATCACGACGGCGAAAAGGAAGACTGGACGACCCGGCTGTACCGGCGCGTGATGGGGCCGTTGATTCATCACCCGGTCTGGCAGGCGGTGTTTCTGGTCATTATCACGCTGATGTTGCTCGGCTCGGTGGCGTTGTTCCCGTTGAAGGCGGTGAAAGTGAAGATGCTGCCGTTCGACAACAAGAGCGAGTTCCAGATCATCGTGGACATGGACGAGGGCACGACGCTCGAACAGACTGCGCGCGTGGCCCGTGAGCTGGCCGCGGCGCTGCGCGACGAACCGGAGGTGACTGACTATCAGATTTATGCCGGCACGTCGGCGCCGTTTAATTTCAACGGCCTTGTTCGTCACTACTACCTCCGACGCGGACCGAACGTGGCCGACATCCAGGTCAATTTACTGCCGAAGCACGAGCGCAAGGCGCAAAGCCACGACATCGCCAAGCGCATCCGTCCAAAGGTCGCGGCGGTGGCGGAAAAACATGGCGCGCGCGTGAAAGTGGCCGAGGTGCCGCCGGGACCGCCGGTGTTGCAGACGCTGGTGGCGGAGATTTACGGGCCGGAGTATCAACAGCAGATCGAAACGGCAAAGAAAGTCCGCGAGATTTTCAAACAGACCGACGGCGTGGTGGACGTGGACTGGTACATGGAAGCCGACCAGAAGAAACTGGTGTTCGCGATTGACCACGAGAAAGCCGCGCTGCACGGCATCACGGCGGACCGGATCGCGCAGGCGCTGAAGATATCCGAAGAAGGGATGCAGGTCGGACTGATTCACGAGCCGAAAGAAAAAGAAGACGTCGGGATTCTCGTGCGTTTGCCGATGGAAAGCCGGTCGCGCGTGGCGGACTTGCTCGCGCTGCACGTCCAAGGCGTGCCGCTTGGCGAGTTGGTGAAAGTGCAGGAGACCATTGCCGACAAGAGCATCTACCACAAAAACCTCATGCCGGTCGTCTATGTCACCGCTGACGTCGCCGGGGCGGAGGAAAGCCCGGTGTACGCGATCTTGAAGCTCAACGAGAAGATCAAGAAACTGGGAATGGAACTTTTCACGACCCACCAGCCGTTCACCACGGAGAAACTCTCGATGAAGTGGGACGGCGAATGGCACATCACGTTTGAAGTGTTCCGTGATCTCGGCGCGGCGTTCGCGGTGGTGTTGATATTGATCTACGTGCTCGTGGTTGGCTGGTTCCGGAGTTTCAAGACGCCGTTCATCATCATGGCGGCAATCCCCTTCTCGCTCGTCGGCATCCTGCCCGCGCACTGGGCGATGGGCGCCTTCTTCACGGCGACAAGCATGATCGGTTTCATCGCCGGTGCCGGCATCGTCGTCCGCAACTCGATCATCCTCGTGGACTTCATCGAACTGCGCATGGCCGAGGGAATGCCGCTCGCCGAAGCGGTGATTGACGCCGGTGCCGTACGGTTTCGTCCGATGATGTTGACCGCCGCTGCCGTGGTGGTCGGCGCGAGCGTGATTCTGTTCGACCCGATCTTCCAAGGTCTGGCCATCGCGTTGATGGCCGGTGAAATCGCGTCGTTGCTGCTGTCCCGGATGGCCGTGCCGGTGATCTATTATTTGGCTGAGCGGAAGAAATAGGGACCTCTTATCCTCGTTAAGAGCACCGTGGAGTTTGGTGACGGTGGTGTATCTCCATAAGAAACAACCTGGGAAATTCCAGTTGACAAACGTTTTTAATACATTAGTATCATGACCATGGTACTCATGGTTACTCACAGTGAAGCTCTAATGCAACGGAAGCAGCGTCCAAGTGGTGATATCTCAACCGTGTTGGCATCGCTGCGCCAAGTGTCGCGCGACTTCATGTCTGTTCGAGAACAGCGATATGGTTCCTTCGAGTTCAACGGAGATTCTTATGATCTCCCTGTTTTTGTTTTTTCCGGATCCTCGCCGCGAAGCTCTGATTCGATTCGACTCGGTATCTTTGCGACAATTCACGGTGATGAGCCCGAAGGAGCATACAGTCTTGCTTCGTTCTTTGCCGAACTCGCCCAAAACCCCGAACTCGCCATCGGCTACGAGATACGCGCCTATCCGCTTGTCAATCCGACCGGTTTCGAGGATGGAACCCGTCACTCTCGGCGCGGCAAGGATCTGAACCGCGAGTTCTGGTTGTCGTCCGTCGAACCGGAAGTAATCTCCATCGAGGACGAACTCTGGCGGCATCATTTCGACGGACTCATTGCGCTGCACAGTGACGACACCAGCGAGGGCCTCTACGGCTTCGTTCAAGGCCCCGACCTCAGCAAGGAACTTCTCCTCCCCGCATTGGCGGCAGCGGAACAATTCCTCCCGCGCAATGAACAGCGCATCATTGACGGTTTCCCTGCCAATCGCGGCCTGATTCAACAAGGCTACAAAGGCGTCCTTGCCGCCCCACCGCAAGCGCGGCACGTTCCCTTCGATCTGGTCCTTGAAACGCCGCAAAACGCTCCCGTGGACCTTCAAGTGCGCGCGAACGTAGCCGCGCTGAAGTCTATCCTCGCGGAATACCGAAACCTCCAGTCCTATGCACCAAACATCTAGCCAAGATGAAAGAAAACATCACAATACGAACCACTGAAGCCACTTTGTTTCAGCGTCGTCCGTGCGGAAAAATCCGTCTTACCGGAACGTTGTCCCTTGTGGAGGGCATCTGTGACAGAAAGCAACAATCATCACCATTATTAACGAAAGGAACCAAACCATGAGTACCCAAACGTTCTACACCGACAACGCCCAGTCCATCGGCCACACACCATTGGTGAAGTTGAATCGTCTCGTCGGAGACGCTAAAGCGACTGTCCTTGCGAAAATCGAAGGCCGCAACCCGGCCTACTCGGTCAAGTGCCGGATCGGCGCCAACATGATCTGGGATGCCGAGCAACGGGGCGTCCTCAAACCCGGCGGCACCATCGTCGAGCCGACCAGCGGCAACACCGGCATCGCGCTCGCCTTTGTCGGCGCCGCCCGCGGTTACAAGGTTGTCCTCACCATGCCGGAAACGATGAGTCTTGAGCGACGCAGAGTTCTCCAAGCCTTCGGCGCCGAGCTTATTCTCACCGAAGGCGCCAAGGGCATGTCTGGCGCCGTTGCCAAGGCGCAGGAAATCCATGATTCCGATCCGGAAAGGTATTTTCTGCCGCAACAATTCAAGAACCCGGCCAACCCCGCCATCCACGAAAAAACCACCGGCCCCGAAATCTGGGCGCAAACTGGTGGCGCGATTGACGTCCTCGTGTCCGGCGTCGGCACCGGTGGCACCATCACCGGTGTCTCCCGTTTCATCAAGAACACGAAAGGCAAGAAGATTCTCTCCGTGGCCGTCGAACCGCAGGAAAGCCCGGTCATCTCCCAGAAGCTCGCAGGCCAGCCTCTCAAGCCGTCGCCGCACAAGATTCAAGGCATCGGCGCGGGATTCATCCCCGATGTGCTCGATCTTTCACTGGTGGACCGGGTTGAACAGGTCAGCAGCGCGGAAGCTGTTGAGTGCGCCCGGCGACTCGCGCGCGAGGAAGGATTGCTGAGCGGCATCTCCTGTGGCGCCGCTGCTGCGGCTGCTGTGCGGCTCGCCCACCAGCCAGAGTTTGCCGGCAGAACTATTGTTACGATACTGCCTGATGCCGGCGAGCGGTATCTTTCTACCGTGCTGTTTCAGGATTGGAATTAGATCAAAAGGAAAACTACCATGTCCAACCATGTGCGCGACATGATCGCTGACCTCGATCAATCGCAGAAGGCATCACTGAGCGCATAAACCATTGTCATGCCTATCCCCTCTCCAGATCAAATTCGTGTCCGCGCCTACCAGATTTATCTGGAGCGCGGACGCAAACCAGGACACGAAATTGACGATTGGCTTCAAGCCGAATACGAACTGAGGCAGTTGCCGGTCCGCAAACTGGGAGAACTTCCATCCGGCGATAGTCCCTTGCTGAATCTGGTCCAAGCGGCATTGTTTCTGGGAGAGAACATCTAGCGCGAGCCAACCTTGATGAACCCCGGAGTCAACATTAACCATGTCGCCACACCATGCCAAGCTCGGCACCGGAACGTGACCGGCATTGGAATCTCGTCAGAAGTCGAACTCGCCTAGATGACATGCGTATTATACTTTACATCAACCATGGCTAACACAAAACACAAAGGCTTCAGCACTCGCGCCGTCCACGGCGGGCGCGGCTACGTCGGCGACACCGGCGCGGTCATGCCGCCGGTGTACATGACTTCCACGTTCGCGCAGGGCAATCGCGACGGCTTCGACTACACGCGCTCCGGCAATCCCAACTTCCGCCTGCTCGAACAATCGCTCGCTGCGCTCGAAGGCGCGGAACACGCGACTTGTTTCGCCAGCGGCGTCTCGGCGATTACTGCCGTTGTGTCGAGCCTCAAGAGCGGCGACCTCATTCTTGCCGAGGAAAACATCTACGGCTGCACCTATCGGATGTTCGAGCGGGTCTTCGCCAAGTTCGGAGTCAAAGCCGTGTACGTTGATCTTAGCCGCCGCGAGAGCTGGAAGCAGATTCGCGCCAGGAAACCAACGCTCGTCTGGATCGAAAGCCCGACGAATCCGTTGCTGAAGATTCTCGACATCGCCGGCATCAGCAAACTTGGTTTCCCGGTTGTGGTGGACAACACCTTTGCGTCACCGTTCCTGCAACGGCCGCTTGAACTCGGCGCGACATTGTCATTGTCGTCCACGACGAAATACATCAATGGCCACAGCGATTGCCTCGGCGGCATCGTCGCCACCAACGACGCGTCGTGGCACAAGCGGATGGTCTTCGCGCAAAAAGCGCTCGGCCTGCAGCCGTCGCCGTTCGACGCCTGGCTCACGATGCGCGGTCAGCGCACGCTGGCCGTGCGAATGGAACGCCACTGCGCCAATGCGCTTTCGGTCGCGCGCTGGCTCGAAAAACAGAAACGCGTCCGCTGGGTCCGTTACCCGTTTCTGCCGAGTCATCCGCAATACAAACTCGCCAAACGCCAGATGTCCGGCGGCTCCGGCATGATCACATTTGCCATTGAAGGCGACGCGCTGGCATTCTGCCGGAAGCTGGAGCTGTTCACGCTCGCGGAAAGTCTTGGCGGCGTTGAAAGCCTCGTCTGTCATCCCGCAACGATGACGCACGCCGGTGTGCCGAAGGCGGTGCGCGAGGCGGTCGGCATCACCGACGGCGTCGTGCGGTTCTCCGTCGGCATCGAAGACGTCAACGACTTGATTGCGGATATCAAACAATCATTGTGAAACCACTTGGCCAACCCATTCCGGATTCCGTCCACTCCGTCTCGATGTCCTTGCCGCGCTGGCAGGACGTGGTCGGCTACGAGGAAAAACAACCGGCGACGATGGCGCACATCAAAACCGGTTACCCCCGTTTTGTCATTCATCCGCTCGTCCGTGAAATGGCACGGCAGCTTGGCCGCTTTCCGTGGCCGTCGCCGCGTGTCGCAGCAATGGCAGCCGGTTTCGCGCCGGAGATGTTTTGGCAACATACGGGATTGATTGTGTCGAGCCGGCGGGCAGAGGCGTTTTTGTCAGGGCGGAAAGTGGAGAACGAGCCGGATTTGTTCCGGTCGCTCCGTCGTCAGCTTGCCGGCTTCTACGACTGCGGCGAGGACGACGTGTTCCTGCAGCCGAGTGGAATGGCGGCGCAGTTTGCAGCGTTGCGGGCGGTGCAGACGCGCGCGCCGAACCAGCCAACGGTGCAGTTGGGGTTTCCGTACGTGGACACGCTGAAGTTGCAACAGAAGTTTGGCGCTGGTGTCCGTCTGTTGCACGATTTGGCGACGATGACGGAAGACCTGCGCGTGTTGATTCACCAGTTGCCGCTGGCGGCGGCATTCGCGGAGATTCCCGGCAACCCGTTGCTTGGGTCGGCGGACCTGCGGCGAATCACGCCGCTGTTGCGTGAGCGCGGCGTGCCGCTGGTGGCCGACGATGTTGTTGCCACGCCGTTCAACGTGGACTTGAGCGGACACGCGGCGCTGATCGCGACGAGCTTGACGAAGTACGTCGCAGGCACTGGTGATGTGATGGGCGGCGCGCTCATCTGCAATCCGCGTTCGCCGTTCTACACGGAGTTGAAAGCGATCGTGGCGGCGCAACACGAGGAGTTGCTGTGGTCGGAGGACGCGGTGGTGTTGGATCGCGAGGCGCGCGGGTTTGCCTGGCGGATGCGACGGCACAATGAGAACGGGTTGTTGATCGCCGAGCGGTTGCGGCGCCACCCGGCCATCGAAAAGGTCTGGTATCCGAAGTGGGAGTTCGCCGAGGCGTATGAGGCCGTGCGGCGGCCTGACGGCGGATGGAGTTCGTTGATCACGTTTCTGCCGAAACAGGCGGAGGCGCGTTCGCCGGAGATTTATGATCGTCTGGAACTGTGCAAAGGGCCAAGCCTCGGCACGGTGTTCACGCTGGCGTGTCCGTTCACGCTGCTGGCGCATTACACGGAACTGGAATGGGCGGAAACCTGCGGTGTGTCGCGGCGCTTGATTCGCCTGTCGGTCGGGCTGGAAGATGTGGACGAGGTATGGGGGAAGATGGAAAAAGCGCTCGCAACCCAGTAAAAATACTTTTCAGGCTGTTGAGAAACGGTTATCCTTCGCTCGGATGCGAGTTCTTCTTGCCAATTGGCTGGCGGCTTTGGCGCTGTTCGCCGGTGGATGCGACAGCACAGACACCACGGTGCTGCGGGTCGGCCATTTCCCGAATATCACGCACGCGCAAGCGCTTGTCGCGCGACAATACCGTTGGTTCGAGCAACGGCTCGGTCCCGACGTGAAAATCCAGTGGTTCGTCTATAACGCCGGACCGAGCGCGATGGAGGCAATCTTTGCGCGCACGCTCGACCTTGCCTACGTCGGCCCGAACCCGGCCATCAACGCGCACTTGAAATCGCGCGGCTCGGAAATCCGCATCGTTGCCGGCGCGTGCAGCGGCGGTGCGGCGTTGATCGTGCAGCCGGACGGGCGGATCAAGAGCGACGCCGATTTCCGGGGCAAACGGATCGCCACGCCGCAGTTTGGCAACACGCAGGACGTGGCGGCGCGCGCGTGGTTGCGGTCGAAGGGGCTGCGCGTGACGATGAGCGGCGGCGACGCGCAGGTGATTCCGACAACCAACCCGGATCAGTTGGCGCTGTTCCAGAAGGGCGCATTGGACGCCGTCTGGACGGTCGAGCCCTGGGTGTCGCGGCTCGAACAGGAGGCGAACGGCCGTCTTTATCTTGAGGAACGCTCACTCTGGCCCGGCACCGGCGGGAAGCACGTGACGACACACCTTGTCAGCAGCGCGCGGCTCTTGAAAGAGAAACCGGTGTTGTTGAAGAAATGGATCGCCGCGCACGTGGAGTTGACGGAGTGGATCGCCGCGCATCCCGACGAGGCGAAACAACTTCTCAACGCGGAGATCAAGGCGGAGACAACCAAATCGCTGCCGCTGGTGACACTCGACGCAGCATGGAAACGACTCAACCTCACTCATGACCCGGTGCGCGCATCGCTGTTGAAGTCGGCGGAAGACGCGCACCAGATCGGGTTCCTGCGCGACAAGCCGGACCTGTCGCGCATTTACGATTTGAGCCTGCTCAACGAAGTGTTGCGGGAAAAGAACCTGCCGGAGGTCGAGTGATGCAGGGGCTGGAACACGAACTGAAAAATCCGCCTCCGCAAAAACTCGTCGTGGAAGGCGTGTCCAAGCAGTTCAAGATCCGGCGAAACATCGTGCAGGCGCTCGACAACGTGTCGCTCCAAGTGCGCGAGGGCGAGTTTGTCTGTCTGGTCGGCCCCAGCGGCTGCGGCAAGTCCACACTGCTCAACATCATCGCAGGACTCGAAAAGCCAGATACCGGACAGGTCTTGGCCGATGGCCAGCCGGTCACGGGGCCGAACCGGATGCGACTGATGATGTTTCAGGAGTCCGCGTTGTTCCCGTGGCTCGATGTGCTGGGCAACCTGATGTTCTCGCTCAACCTGAAGCCGAACCTCAGCCGCAAGGAACGGCGCGAGGTGGCGAAGTTCTACCTGCATCTCGTCGGCTTGGAGAAGTTCGCCCACGCCAACATCCACGAGTTGTCGGGCGGCATGAAACAGCGGGCGGCGCTCGCCCGCTCGCTCGCGCCCAATCCCGCCGTGCTGTTGATGGACGAACCGTTCGCGGCGCTCGACGCTTTGACGCGCGAGCAGCTTTACGGCGACATCCAGCGCATCTGGGAGCAGCGCCGCAAGACCATCGTCTTCGTCACCCACAACGTCCGCGAGGCCGCCTGTCTGGGCGACCGCGTTGTTTTGTTTTCGCCGTCGCCGGGCCGGATTCGCGAACAATTCACGATTGATTTGCCGCGCCCGCGCGACATCAACAGCGTGGCCTTGGCCGAGCACACCACGAAGATCACGCGCGCCTTGAAACGCTACCTGCCCGGCGCCGCGACGGAGGTGGCCGAATGAAACGCTGGATGCACGCGCTCGTTATTTTTGCCGTGTTTGCGGTGGTCTGGGAAATCCTCGTGCGCGTCGGGTTGATCCCGGAAATCTTCGTGCCGCCGCCATCGCGCGTGGCGCTCTACCTCGGAAAGTCCCTCTGGGATGGGACGCTGCTGGACGCGAGCGGCGTCACCCTGCGGCGGCTCCTGCTCGGCTACTTGGTGGGACTCGCCGCCGGGTTGCCGCTCGGCTTGCTCAACGCGCGCTTCAAGTTCATGGAAGACACCGTCGGCATGTTGGCGCTGGGGTTGCAGACGCTGCCGAGCGTCTGCTGGGTGCCGCTGGCGTTGTTGTGGTTCGGCCAAACCGAGACGGCAATGTTTTTCATCGTCATCATGGGTTCGCTCTGGTCGGTGATCCTGGCCACCGACGCGGGCGTGCGCAACGTGTCGCCCATTTACATCCGCGCCGCCCGCACGATGGGGTCGCGCGGTTTGCACACCTGGATCAAAGTCATCATCCCCGCGTCGCTGCCGTTCATCGTCAGCGGCATGAAACAAGGCTGGGCATTCGCGTGGCGGTCGTTGATGGCGGCGGAAATTTACGTCACGATCCTGACCGGCTTCGGGCTGGGGCATCTGTTGCATTACGGACGCGAACTGCACGCGATGGAACAGGTCGTGGGGATCATGCTGGTCATCATTATGATTGGGCTCCTGGCTGACAAGGTTCTGTTTTCGCCGTGGGAACGATTTCTCTATCGGCGATGGGGCAAGGAGAAGGCTTGACGGGACGGGAACACTTGCACTAAGGTCACAGCGAATTTTGATTGCGGGGTGGAGCAGCCCGGTAGCTCGTCAGGCTCATAACCTGAAGGTCGTGGGTTCAAATCCCACCCCCGCTACCAATTCTGAGGCCCAGAACGAGCGTTCTGGGCCTTGTTTTTGTGGGTGTTTTACTCTAATCATCAATTCAGCCTCGTTGCGATGAAACATAGAGAACATTCTGAAATTCAACGAACGAAAACCCACACATCAACCCACACACTCCAGCTAAGCCCTTTGGCCGGCAAGCCTGAAGACTTCACTGTGTGGGTGATGCGTGGGTAATTTTCACCGGGCTTGAAATATTGGAGTCGTTTAAGGGGGAGTTCGGTCTTGACTTCGCTTGGCCGGTGTGAGCGCAATGTCGATTGAAGCGATTCCGTTGCGAACCGTCTGTGAAAAAAGGAACATCAACATGAACAAACTCCCATTGCTCACCCTCACTGTCCTGCTGCTGGCGTCGCCAGCGGCATTGCGCGCCGCTGATACGTCGAAGCCCAACATCCTCTGGATCACGAGCGAGGACCACGGTCCGGAAATGGGTTGCCACGGCGACAAGCTGGCGCGCACACCCAATGTTGACGCGCTGGCCGCGAAAGGGATGATCTTCAAGCGGGCTTGGTCGGTCGCCCCGGTCTGCGCCCCGGCGCGCACGGCCATCATCAGCGGCGTCTATCCGTCGAGCAGCGGCGGATTGCACATGCGCTCGATGGTGCCGGTGCCCAACCAGTTGAAGCTCTACCCGGAATTTCTCCGCGAGGCGGGTTACTATTGCACCAACAACAGCAAGGAAGATTACAATGTCGTCAAACCAAAGACGCTGTGGGATGAGTCCTCGGGCAAGGCGCACTGGCGCAACCGCGCTGCCGGCCAACCGTTCTTCGCCATCTTCAACTCCACCAAGAGCCACGAAAGCCAAATCCGCACTCGACCGCATCAGGCGGTGACCGATCCCGCCCGCGTTCGCGTGCCAGCCTACCATCCAGACACGCCGGAAGTCCGTCAGGATTGGGCGCAGTATTACGACAAGGTCAGCGCGGCCGATGCCGATGCCGGGCGTCACCTCAAGGAATTGGAGGAAGCCGGACTGGCCGGGGAGACGATTGTCTTCTATTACGGCGACCACGGCAGCGGGATGCCGCGCTCCAAACGATGGCCGTCGAACTCCGGGTTGCACGTGCCGATGGTTGTCTATTTCCCGAAGAAGTGGAAACACCTCGCGCCCAAAGAATACAAGCCGGGTGGCGCATCCGACCGTCTGGTGAACTTTGTGGATCTTGCGCCGACGCTGCTCAGTCTCGCGGGGGTTCGTCCGCCGTCGTGGCTGCAAGGATTCGCGTTTGCGGGGCCGTATCAGGTCAAGCCGCCGCAATACATCTTCGGCGAGCGCGGACGGATGGACGAGCGCCCCGACCTTGTGCGGAGTGTGACGGATGGCCGGTATGTTTATCTGCGGAATTTCTTTCCGCACGTTTCCCAAGGTCAGCATGTCACATTTCAGTTTCAAACACCCACGACCCGCATCTGGCGCGAGTTGTTCGATCAAGGCAAGACCACGGAAACGCAATCGCTTTTCTGGCGCGTGCCAAAAGCGCCGGAAGAATTGTACGATCTCCAATCCGATCCAGACGAGGTTCGCAATCTTGCCGGGTCGTCCGACCACCGGGCGATCAAGCAACGACTGAGCAAAGCCTTGCGCGATCACATGCTCGCGGTCCGCGATGTTTGTCTGGTGCCGGAGGGCGAACTACACAGCCGCGCGCCGGGCCGGGCGCCATACGATTGGGCGCGCGATGACGCGGCCTATCCGCTCAATCGCATCCTCGAAACTGCGGAACTGGCTTCCTCGCTCGACGCCGAGGCCGTGCCGGCGCTTGCGAAACGCCTGACCGATTCCGACAGCGCGGTGCGTTACTGGGCTGCGCTCGGTTTCCTCATGCGCGGTCAACAAGCAGTTGCCGCCCACGAAGCCGCGTTGCGCAAGGCACTCGATGACGCTTCGCCGTTCGTCCGCATTGGCGCCGCGCAGGCGCTCGGACTTCACGGCAGCAAGGAGTCGTGCGCCGCCGCGCTGGCGACGTTGAAGGAATTGGCACCGGCGGACAAGAACGGCGTGCTTGTCTCCATTCCCGCCCTTGTTGCGATTGAGGCGCTGGGGAACCGCGCCGAGCCGATCCTCGCCTCGGTACGCAACTTCAGTCCCAATGGCCCGTCACCCGATGGGCGTTACAACAGTTACGTTCCGCGCCTGATCGAAACCCTCGGCGCCAAACCCAGCGCGCCAAAGCAGAAGAAGAAAAAGAAATGATCGTCAGATTGTTCTCAGTTCACAGGGCGCATCCAAGTAATTGTTTTGAATTGAAGCGATTCCCGGTTTGTCCAATAACCACCTAATCTTATGAAACACACTCTTGTTCTCCTGCTGGCCACTGTCATCGCTGCCCACGCCGCCGACAGTGGGTTCACTTCGCTGTTCAACGGCAAAGACCTTACTCACTGGACTGTCCCCGAAGGTGACAACGGCCACTGGAAGGTGCTCGAAGGCGTCATTGACTACGACGCGTGCAGCGAGGCGCCCGGTCGAGACAAAAATCTTTGGACTGTGAAAGAATACGGCGATTTCATCCTCAAGATTGATTGGCGGCTCAAACAGACGACCGGCCTCTATCCGATGCCGATCGTGCTGCCCGACGGCACTCACAAGCGCGACGCCGAGGGCAACGAAATCAAAATCCCCACGCCCAACGCCGACTCCGGGATTTACCTGCGCGGCATCGGCAAAGCGCAGATCAATATCTGGTGCTGGCCCATTGGGTCCGGTGAAGTCTATGGGTACCGGATGGACAAGACGATGCCGCCCGAAGTCCGCGCCGGTGTCACGCCAAAAGTCCGGGCCGACAAACCCGTGGGCGAATGGAACAGCTTCCTCATCACAATGAAAGGCGACCGGCTCACGGTCGTGCTCAACGGCAAGACCGTCATCGAAAACGCCCAGCTTCCCGGTGTTCCCGCCAAGGGCAGAATCGGCCTCCAGCATCACGGCGGCAAGAACCCCAAGACCGGCGAAATGTCCCCGGCCTCCAGCCTCATCCAATTCCGCAACATCTCGATCAAGGAACTATGAAACTTATGAAACCAGCCAACCCCACATCACGTCGTGATTTCCTCAAAACCGCTGCCACCGCGGTGGCGGCATTCAATTTCCTGCCGCGCCACGTCCTCGGCGGACCGCGTTTTGTGCCGCCGAGCGAGAAGGTCAACATCGCCATCATCGGCACCGGCGGACAAGGCCGGACAAACGTGCGGAATCTTTTCCAACTCGACGACGCCCAGATCGTCGCCATTGCCGACCCGGCGGAGACGTTCAGCCTGGACAAGTTTTACTACAAGGGGATCGGCGGCCGGTTGCCGGTGAAGGCGGAGATCGAAAAACATTACGCGGAGAAAATACCGAACTATCGTTGCGCCGACTACGTGGATTTCCGCAAGATGCTGGAAAAGGAGAAGGCAATTGATGCCGTGCTCATCGCCACGCCGGACCATCTGCACGCTTACGCCAGCGTCATCGCCATGCGCGCCGGCAAACACGTCTATTGCGAAAAACCGCTCACGCACAACATCTGGGAAGCCCGTCACGTCGCCAAAGTGGCCGCGGAAACCGGCGTGGCCACGCAACTCGGCAGCCAGGGGCATTCGTCGCTCGGCACGCGCGAAACGATCAAGGCCATTCAAGACGGAATCATCGGCACGGTGCGCGACATTCACGTCTGGGTTCGCGCCCGGCGCTGGAATCCAACTCTGACCGGTAAACCGTCTGAGGAAATGCCCGTGCCCGACGGAGTGAACTGGGACCTGTGGCTGGGGCCGCGCAACGAGCGCCCGTTTCACACGGCCTATTTCCCGGTCGCGTGGCGCGACTTCTGGGACTTTGGCACGACCGCTCTTGGCGATTTTGCCTGCCACGACATGAACAGCGCGGTGCGCGCCTTCAATCTGCCGTTGCCGTCGCGCGTCGAGGCGCGCGCCGCCGGGGTCATGGACAGCGAGATTGCGCCGCACGGTTCCATCATTTACTACACGTTCCCGTCGGTCCGCATGACGTGGTATGATGGCGGCCTCATGCCGCCATCGCACGAGGCGCTGGGAACATTTCCGTTGCCAACGCGCGCTTCCCTGTTCGTCGGCGAAAAAGGCGTCATCCAATGCGATGGCGGTGGCGGACATCCGCGCATTTTCCCCGAAGCGCTCCGCGCCGAATACAAGAAAACAACCGAGGTGAAAAAGAAACCCTCCGGCGACCATCACCGCAACTGGCTCGCAGCGTGCAAAGGCAGCGGCTCAACCGTCAGCCCGTTCTCCTACGGCGCGCATCTGACGGAGATCGCGCTGCTGGGCGTGCTCTCATTGCGCGCGCAGAAACCGATCGAGTGGGACGCCGCAGCGATGAAGGCCACCGGCTTGCCCGAAGCCGGGCCGTTCATCAAAGGAAATTACCGCAAAGGTTGGGAAATCGCATAACAACGCTGTGCTGTTCGATCTCTGAAAACAAACAGCGCCGATTGAATCGTATGACAACCTGCCAATCTTTCTCCCGTCGTTGCCACATCAATGAAATACCTATTTCACTGATGTGGCAGATGGTGGAAAGGATATAGTGACACAGGTTTTTGGGAGAGCATTGTCCTCGCAGTGCATTGCGACACAAAGATCGGAAAGGCTATCGAGGTCACCGCAGGTATGACACCCCATTTGTAAGTAACCCAAGTCCCACAAAGTCCGCGTGTTATAAAATGTCACCTTCAAACACCGGAGGCAGCAGGATTGTTGTGTGGCACAAGCATGGCTGCATCCCCAAAGCAGTTTACTCCGCGTTAGTTACCACCTTGCCGGTCTGGAATAGTCGCGATCATCTCAATCAGTGATTTGCCACATCAATGAGATAGCTATTTCATTGATGTGGCAGGAGGAAGGTGAGTGCGATGGAGTTGTGGGGGGTAGTTGTGCTTGACGTTATCACGGCTGTAGGTAGTCTGAGAACGGAGGCTCGAAGTCATGAATAAACATATTGGAATGGTTGGTTTGAGCTTGGTTTTTGTCGCGGCGTTTGCGCAAGCGGCACCGGTGAAACTCATTTTCGATACCGACATGGGCAACGATGTGGACGACGCAATGGCGCTCTGCATGATTCTCAACCTCCAGAAACGCGGCGCGTGCGAATTGCTGGCCGTGACGATCACGAAGGACCACCCGCAAGCGGCGGCGTTCACCGATGCGGTCAACACCTTCTTCGGCGCGCCTGACACGCCCATCGGCGTGGTGCGCAACGGAGCGACGCCGGAGCCGGGCAAGTTCAACAAACTCGCTGACGAGAAAAACCCTGACGGCTCGCTTCGTTACCCTCACGACCTGCGGAGCGGCGCGGACGCGCCGGAAGCAGTCGGCTTGTTGCGGAAGATTCTCGCGGCGCAACCGGACAAGAGCGTGGTGCTGGCGCAGGTCGGTTTCTTCACCAACTTCGCGCGGCTGCTCGACTCCAAGCCCGATGAACATTCGCCGCTGAACGGGCGCGACCTCATTGCGAAGAAAGTGAAGTTCCTCAGCATCATGGCGGGAGCGTTCCAGACGGTCAACTGGAACACGCGCCACCTCGAATACAACGTCGTCAAGGACGTGCCCGCCGCGCAAAAGCTGGCCAAACAATGGCCGACGCCGATTATCTGGAGCGGCTACGAAATCGGCGTGGCCGCCGCGTTTCCGCATGTTAGCATCGAGGAAGACCTGAACTACGTTCCGAATCATCCGCTCAAGGAGGCCTACTATTTGTACAACCCGCCCCCGCACGACCGTCCGACCTGGGATCCGACCGCGGTGCTCTACGCAATCTATCCTGACCGCGGTTACTTCAACCTCTCGCCGCCGGGCACTGTGAACGTGGAGGACAATGGCGCCACTTGGTTTCGTCCGTCCAGGGACGGGAAAGGACAACATCGCTTCCTTGTGATGACCCCCGAACAGACAACACGTGTGCGCGAAGCGATCGTGCAGTTGAGTTGCGAACCACCTGCCAAGCTGCCACGATGAGAGCCATTTGAGAAGAAGTGCGCGCATGAGCCAGATCAGACAGCACTCATTTCGTCTCGTCCTCCTCGCCGTGATCCTTTCATCGGCACTTGCCCAAGCCGCGGGCTTGCCGTCAAAACCTAACGTCCTGTTCATCATCTCGGACGACCTGACCTACACAGCGCTCTCGTGCTACGGGAATAAGATTTGCCGGACGCCGAACATTGACCGGCTCGCCGCGCAGGGCGTCCGTTTCACGCGCGTGTTGTGCCAGGGCACCTATTGCGGGCCGTCGCGCGCGTCGTTCATGTCGGGCTATTACCCGCACGCGACCGGCGTGCTCGGCTACACCAGCCCGCGTCCGGCCATTGGCGACCGCGCGACGTGGGCGCAGCATTTCAAGAACAACGGCTACTACAGCGCCCGCGTCAGCAAGATTTACCACATGGGCGTGCCGGGCGGCATCGAGTACGGCGGCGACGGACGCAACCACAACAACGGCGATGGCGCGGACGACCCGGCGTCGTGGACGGAGAAGTTCAACAGTCCCGGCCCGGAATGGAAGGCGGCGGGCGATGGCGAGACCTTGGAGGGCAATCCCGACGGCAAGAAACCGGTCGTGGGCGGCAACACATTCGTCGTGGTCGAGGCCGACGGTGATGATCTGGTTCACTCCGACGGCAAGACGGCAGTGAAAGCAGTGGAGTTGATCCAGAAACACGCGAACAAACCGTTTTTCCTCGCCATTGGGTTTGTGCGACCGCACGTGCCGTTCGTCGCGCCGAGAAAATATTTCGAGCCGTTCAAGCCTTACGACAAACTGCCGTTGCCCCCCAAGGTCCCCGGCGATTGGGACGACATTCCCAAGGCCGGCATCAATTACAAGACCAGCGTGAACATGCAGATGGACGTGCGCCGCCAGAAGAAGGCGCTCGACGGCTACTACGCGTGCGTTGCCTACATGGATGCGCAGGTCGGCAAGGTGCTCGATGCGCTGGAACAATCCGGGCAGGCGGATAACACCATCGTCATTTTCACCAGCGACCACGGCTACCACCTCGGCGAACACGATTTCTGGGCGAAGGTCAGCCTGCGCGACGAGTCGGCGATGGTGCCGCTCATCATCAAGGTTCCCGGCAAGAAACCGGCTGTCTGCCATTCGCTCGTCGAATTGCTCGACCTCTTCCCCACCACCGCGCGCCTGTGTGGTCTCGACGTGCCCGCGCGTCTCCAAGGAAAAGACATCTCGCGGATATTCGACGATCCGTCACACACAGTGCGCGACGCGGCATTCAGCGTAGCGCCTTCGCGGCGCGGTTTCCTGCTGCGCGAGGACAAGTGGGCTTACATCCAGTACGACGAAGACGCATCGAAGGGGATCGAAGTGTTCGACATGGCAGCCGACCCGAAGCAATACACCAACCTCGCTACCAAACCCGAACTCCTTTCAGCGGTGGACGCCTTCAAGACGAAGCTCGCCGCCAAACTCCGCGCCGTCCGCGATAATGATCTCGCAAGGACCCCATGAAACATCGCACTTACCTCCTGCAAGCCTTGCTCGCAATTGCCCTTGTCGGTTTGCCATTGGCTGCCGGCGCGGCAACTGCCAAGCGTCCGAATTTTCTTTTCATCATCGTGGATGATCAGTCGCATTACGATTTCAAGTTCTACAATCCCCGGTCCACGCTCAAGGCACCGACCATTGACCGGTTGGCGCGCGAGGGGATGATCTTCGACGGCGCCTATATCATGGGCGCGTTCGTCAGCGGGGTCTGCACGCCGTCACGTTACATGATCAAGAGCGGACGGACGCTGTGGCATTTGCCGAACGCGCCCGAGGGAGAGACGCGTTGTCCACCGAGCCTTGAGCAGAACACCATCGCCGCTGTGTTCAATCGCGCCGGTTACAAAACGATGCGCACGGGCAAACCCGGCAACAGTTACGAGGCGGCAAAGCAGATGTTCACCGTTCGACGAGATTCCAAGGGGCGCAGCGGCACGGAACCGGAAGGCACCGCGTGGCATGTCCAGCAGGTGCTCGATTACCTGAATGAACGCGCTACCGCCGGGGATCGCGATCCGTTCCTGATTTACTTCGGGTTATCGCATCCGCACGATCCGCGCAATGGTACTCCTGAATTTCTCGCCAAATACGGCGCCGTAAATCACACCGACCCCGATACCCTGCCGCCGTCGCATCCGAAACAGCCGCCATTACCAGTGAACTACCTGCCCGCTCATCCGTTCCCGACCACGCTGCTTCCCGACCAGCGCGACGAAACGAACGTCAGCGGCGTCTGGACCAACCGCGACGAACGCACCGTCCGCAACGAACTCGGCCGCGAGTTTGCGTGCGTCGAGAACATTGATACCCAGATTGGCCGGGTGCTTGACCGTCTCAAGGCGATGGGCGAACTGGACAACACCTACATTTTCTACACCGCTGACAACGGCATCGCCATCGGACGACACGGCTTGATGGGCAAACAAAACCTGTACGAACACAGTTGGCGCGTACCGTTCCTCGTCAAAGGCCCCGGCATCAAGCCCGGCAGCCGCGCGCACGGCAACATCTACCTGCTCGACGTGCTCGCCACTCTCTGCGACCTTGCCGTCATCCCTGCCCCGGAAACAAACGAAGGCGTCAGTTTCAAGCCCGTGCTCGAAGGCCGGAAAAACGCGATTCGCGATGTCCTCTACGGCGTTCACTGCGGCGGCACCAAACCCGGTATCCGTTGTGTGCGAAAAGGCGATTGGAAACTCATCGAATACGACGGCAACAATGGCACGGCGAGGGCGACGCAGCTCTTCAACCTCAAGGACAATCCCGATGAATTGCTTGCCGAACACCACGACCCGAAAGTTGTCGCGCTGACCGGCGTCAAGCCAGCTCAACATCAAGTCAACCTCGCCGGCGATCCGCGGTATGCCGGCAAGCTCAAGGAGATGCAGGCGTTGTTGTTGTCCGAAATGCGCCGTCACCACGACCCGTGGCGTCTCTGGAACCAACCGGATGACGGTCTCACCCCACCGCCTGACACACCGCCTTACGGGCAAGACAAACACAAGAAAAAGAAGTGACCAGACCCGCTGCAACAAATTATAATTCCCAACCATGAAACTGTTCCTTGCTCTCCTCGCATTGCTCTGCACTCTCGGCGCCCACTCCATTGCCGCCGAGAAACGTCCCAACATTCTCTTCATCCTTTTGGACGACCAGTCGCCCTTCGATTTGAAAGTCTATGACGCGAAGTCGCCATTGAAGACGCCGGTCATTGACCGGCTGGCGGCGGGCGGAATGGTTTTCGACGGCGCGTATCACATGGGATCGTTCAGCGGCGCGGTCTGTATGCCGTCGCGCCACATGATCATGAGCGGGCGCACCGTGTGGCATCTGCCCACGGCACCGGGCGCGTTGGCGCAGGGGAAATGCCCGCCGGATTTGGAGCAGCAGACGATTCCCGCCGTGTTCAACCGCGCGGGCTATGCCACGATGCGGACGTGCAAGATGGGCAACAGCTACGAGGCCGCGAACAAACTCTTCCAAGTGCGCCGCGATGCCACCAAGCGCGGCGGCGATGACGAGTCCGGCAGCGCGTGGCATGCCGAGCAGGTGCTCGATTACCTCAAGGAACGCGAAGCCAGCAAGGATGCCCGTCCGTTCTTCATCTTTTTCGGGTTCTCGCATCCGCACGACATTCGCGACGGCAAACCCGAACTGCTGGCCAAATACGGGGCCATCAACCACGCCGCCCCGGCCACGATACCTCCCCGCCATCCGCTCCAGCCAAAGTTGCCGCCCAATTACCTGATGGCTCATCCGTTCCGGCACGGACACGACGACGTGCGCGACGAGGTCGCCGTCAGCGGCGTCTGGAAGAATCGCGACGAGGCCACCATCCGCAACGAACTCGGCCGCGAGTTCGCGTGCAGCGAGAACATTGACATCCAGATGGGGCGCGTCCTCGACCGTCTCAAGGCGATGGGCGAGTTGGACAACACCTGGATTTTCTACACGGCCGACCACGGCATGGCGATTGGCCGGCACGGCTTGCAGGGCAAACAGAATCTCTACCAGCACACGTGGCGCGTGCCGTTCATCGTCAAGGGTCCCGGAGTCAAGCCCGGCAAACGCGTCGAGGGCAACATCTACCTGCTCGATCTGCTCGCCACGTTTTGCGACGTCGCCGGTATTCCCGCGCCGGCCACGAACGAAGGCATCAGTTTCAAACCCGTGCTCGAAGGCAACAAGAATGTTGTCCGCGACACGCTCTATGGCGTCTATAACGGCGGCACCAAGCCGGGGATGCGTTGCGTGAAACAGGGCAACTGGAAACTCATCCAGTACGACGTCCACAACGGCGAAGTCCGCGAGACCCAACTTTTCAATCTCAAGGAAAACCCCGATGAGTTCGTTGCCGAGCATCACGACCCGAAAGTCGTCGCGCTGACCGGCGTGAAACCGGCGAAACACCAAATCAACCTCGCCGGCGACCCGCGTCATGCCGGCAAGCTCAAGGAAATGCAGGCGTTGTTGTTGGCCGAAATGCGCCGGCTCGATGATCCGTGGCGGTTGTGGAACCAGCCCAATGACAACCTGCCGCCGCCTGCTCCACCCCAAAAACCCGGCAAAGGCAAAACTGGAAAGAAGAAATGAGTTCTACACACTTTCTTGTCGTTGTTGCATCATTCTATCTGCTAACGAATGGCATCGCTGCACAGCGACCCAACTTCATCCTGATGATGGGTGACGACCACGGATGGGAGGAGACCGGTTACAACGGTCATCCGCACGTCAAAACGCCCGTGCTCGACGAGATGGCCGCCACGGGTCTGCGGCTCGACCGCTTCTATGCCGCGCATCCGAGTTGTTCGCCGACGCGCGCCAGTTTCCTCACGGGTCGCCATCCGAATCGCATGGGTACGTTCAACCCCGGTTGGTCGTTCCGTCCCGAAGAAATCACCATGGCCCACATTCTCGCCAAGGCCGGTTACCGCTGCGGTCACTTCGGCAAATGGCACGTCGGCGCGGTGAAAAAGGAATCGCCCGTCAGCCCACTCGCGATGGGTTTCCACGAGTGTTTGTCACACGACAACTTTTTCGAGATGAATCCGTCGCTCTCGCGCAACGGCGGTCCGCCGGAGGTTTTCCCCGGCGAAAGCTCCGAGATTCTCGTGCGCGACGCCATTCGGTTCATTGACCGCGCGCGAAAGCAGCAGCAACCGTTTCTGGCCGTGATCTGGTTCGGTTCGCCGCACGAGCCATACAGCGGTCTGAAGGCCGATCTCGCGCTTTACGATGATCTGCCTGCAAAATACAAGAAGCCCGTCAAGGTCACTTGC
Source organism: Verrucomicrobiota bacterium (assembly GCA_016871575.1). Taxonomy (GTDB): domain Bacteria; phylum Verrucomicrobiota; class Verrucomicrobiia; order Palsa-1439; family Palsa-1439; genus CAIKAP01. Next base: position 4,558 of record VHCW01000008.1, on the reverse strand, counting down.
AACGAGACCGGCGGTCAGGTCACGCGCCCGCAGGGCGAAGTCCTGCGCGAACGTTACGCTGAAATCACCGCGATGGACCGCGCCATCGGTCAATTGCGAAAACATCTCGCCGCGCAGGGTCTTCGCAACGACACGTTGCTGTTCTACTGCGGCGACAACGGGACCTCTCCCGACGCCGCGCTCGGTTTTCCGCATCGCGGAACGAAGGGGACGGTTTATGAAGGCGGCACGCTGGTTCCGGGATTGATCGAGTGGCCGGCGCGAATCCCGAAACCGCGTCACACCGGGTTCCGCGCCAGCACGAGCGATTTGTTGCCAACATTGTGCGCGCTCACTGGTCAACCGTTGCCGGCGCGACCGATGGACGGCTTGGATCTCACACCCGTGCTGGACGGCAAACTCGCTGACCGGTCAAGCCCGCTGTGGTTCTGGCAGTTCAATGCCCGCAGCGTTTCCAAGTCTGACGCGCAACCGTGGATTGCCCCGGAACTACAGACCGGCACCACGCCACTGGTGAAAATCGCAGCGGGCAAGGCCACGCGCGATTTCCAGAATTACCGGCACCCGGTCATTCGCGAAGAAGATTATCTCGGTGCGCGCACCATCATCGTCGGTCGCCATAAACTTGTGATCCACGATCCCAAACGAGAACTGTTCGATCTCCAGGCCGATCCTGCCGAGAAGAACAATCTGCTCGACCAACAACCCGATGTGGCCGCCAAGCTCCAGAAACAATTGCGTGACTGGCAGCAATCGGTTCTACGCAGTCTCACCGGCGCGGATTACCGGAAATGACTTCGCTCAGGGTAGTTCGTAGTAAGCCACGCAGCGAAGCGGAGTGGCGTTGTAGGATGTCATGTTGTCCAAAAGGACCGCACTCCATCCCGGAACGGCGCGGGACTGCGTGCGTTACTACAAACGCACCCGTCCATTCAAATTCGAAGGAACTCCGGGTGAGACGCATGGCGTTTTGCTTTGAGGTCATAAGGGGGCTTGGATGAGGGATAGACCATTGGCCAGATGGAGGTTGAGTTGCTCGGTTTGTTCGGGGAGCCACGCATCCAGGCCGCGCCACGCCAGCAACCGCAGGTTCACGCTCCGTATCAACGCCAGGTTCGCCAATGCGCGCGGTTGGTTCGTCCGCGTCCCGTCCTCCCCCAACGTCGCATCCCGCCGCCAGTGATTCCGAATCTCCACCCCGCCCCAGTGTTGCCGACTCAAATCAATCCATCCCTCCGGCGTTCGCGCCTGCTCCTCTTGACTGGCCAAGTAATACCGCGTTTCTTCCGTCACTTTGCCGCTCTTCTTCCACGTCACCCGACTCTCGATGCACACGATCGTGCGGCTGTGCGCAAATCCCGTCGCCATCGGTTCGACCGCGCACAACTTCACCCCCCGTTCTTCCACGCGCCCGTGGTCGCTGCTGGTCTGGACAAAAGGGGGGAGCCCCCGCCGGTTTGCTTTCGCGCCTGCGCCAGCAACGTCGGCTGGTTGCCCTTGATTTGCAGAAAGTAATCGCCGCCCTGCTCGACAATCAGCCGCGCCGTTTCCTTCTGGCAGTGCAACGGGTCCGCCGTCACGGTTGTGCCCAGCAACGGCGGCAGTTTCGCCAGCACTTGTTGCGCGACTTTGAGTTCGCACCGCTCGGTCTTTTCCTTTTGATCCATCACCCCCAATGCCACCGGCGCGCCCTCTTCGGTGTCCACCACGCTGAGCGTGCCGATGATGTCGCGGATCATTTTCCCGTCCAACGCCAACACCCCCGGCAACAATCCCTGCTGCCGCGACAGCCACCCGCTGAGCAATTCCGCAAACGCCTCCGGATCCATTCGCGTCAACACCTCGTAGAACACGCTGTAGCTGGGCACTTCGTAGAACGCCTTCGTGCCCTTCTTGCGCGGCAACCGCAACGCCGCGCGTTGCCGGGGCGTCAGCCGCGTCGCAAACCGCGCGATCTCACTGAACTGGCGTTTGCCGGCCAACAACGCCAGCGCCACCAACGCCAACACCGGCCCAATTCGAAACCGGGTGTTGCGCGCGCGCGGCTCCGGCGCCTGCGTGAAGACTTCCAGCAAACTGCGTTGCTGCGCCATCTTCAGCGGCAACACCCCGTGCGGCGCGGCCACCACCGCCGCCGCGCAGTCGGGAGGCAACTCCGAGGGGTTGCGCAGCGTGGCGCGCGCGTCGGGAGTGAGTTCTTTGCACCAGAGCCGTTTTGGGCGTTCGCCCGGCACGTAGTAATCGGCGCGATGCCGGCGATGCCCCTTGCTGAAACCGACCGGCACCCAGCCTGACGCTTTGTAACAAGTGCCCGCATACGCTTCCGGGTCGGTGAAACTTTCCGCCAACAGAGGCCGGTAACCGAACTTCTGTTGCCATTGCTCTGGCAAGGCGCGGGTGGCGGCGGCCAACGCTTGGGAAGCCAGATTCGGTTCCGTGCCGCGTTCGTGCAACAAGAGATAACGGCGGTTTTGCGCGATGAGCTTGAGGCGTTCGAGTTGGAGCGTGGCGTGCCAACCGATCCATTGGTCGCGGTCGGCGAGCTTGAGCGCGGCCGGTCCCCAGACCAACAGCGCGACCCATTTGCCGTGGCGGGTGACGACCTGACAAAGGAAATCGCCAGTGGGTTTGGCATCGCCGAGATAATGCTGTTGGGCGAGCAACTGTTGGAAGCGGTTTTTCTCTTTGGGGGAGAGGAGGTGGACTTGGAGTTCTGACGCGTGCCGGTGAGGCGCACGACCTGATTTGGAGGAGTGAGGATGTTTCATCCCAGCGCATCAGAGCAAAAGAGGGGGAATTTGTCTAGTAAAAAGTTCTCCTCTTCTCTCCCAACCACTTCCACCCCCACCGCCTAGAGCCGTGGGGTGAGACGTCCCCCACCCTCATCACGCGGAGCGTGATGACTACTTTGGCGCGGCGATAGCCTTGACGGACGAATTGATTTCGGGCACGGTCGGCATGGAAGCGTTATGAAAACAATCTCACTACTCGCGATTCTTTCTCTTCTCGGCAGTTCCGCTTTTGCAGCGTCGAAACCGCACATCATCTTCGTCATGGCCGATGACATGGGTTGGGGACAAACCGGTTACCGCGGTCATCCGGTGCTGAAGACGCCGAACCTCGATGCGATGGCGGCCAACGGTCTCCGGTTCGAACGGTTCTACGCCGGCGGTCCGGTCTGTTCGCCGACGCGCGCCAGCGTGCTCACCGGACGCACCCACGACCGCAGCAGTGTGCTCAGCCACGGCTACGCATTGCGGTTGCAGGAGAAAACCATCGCGACCGCGTTGAAGAAAGCCGGCTACGTCACCGGCCATTTTGGCAAGTGGCATCTCAACGGCCACCGCGGTCCGGGCGCGCCCATCTTCGCCGACGACCCGCGCAGCCCCGGCGCGTTCGGCTTCGAAGAATGGGTGTCGGTGTCCAACTTCTACGATGTGGATCCTTTGATGAGCCGCGCCGGGAAATTCGAGCAGTTCCACGGCGATTCCTCCGAGGTTGCCGTGGCGGAAGCGGTCAAGTTCTTAGAAAAACACCGGGCTACCGGTAAACCGATATTCGCCGTCATTTGGTACGGCACGCCGCACAGTCCGTTCAAGGCGCTTGATCCCGACAAAGCGCCGTTCAACCAGCTCAATGAAACGTCAGCGAACCACTACGGCGAACTCGCGGCAATGGACCGCAGCATCGGCACGCTCCGCAAGAAACTGCGCGATCTCAGTATTGCCGACAACACGCTCTTGGTCTTTTGCAGCGACAATGGCGGCTTGCCCGCTATCACGCCCGAAACGGTCGGCGGCCTGCGCGGATTCAAAGGCTCGGTGTTCGAAGGCGGCATCCGCGTGCCCGGCATCATCGAATGGCCGGCGGCGATCCAGCCGCGCGTGACGAGTTATCCCGCCTGCACGATGGACCTTTTCCCGACCGTGGCCGATGTGCTTGGCCTGTCAAAAGACGTATTCGTGCAACCGCTCGACGGCATCAGCTTGAAGCCGTTGTTTGCAAAGGAACTCGTCAAACGAAAGCAACCGATCGGTTTCCGCTACGGTTCCAAGCTGGCGTGGGTGGACAACCGTTACAAACTGCTCACGGAAAATCTGGAGAAAGGTCAATTCCAGTTATTCGACCTCGAAGCCGACCCGAAAGAGAGCGCCGATCTTGCCGCCAAACAGCCGGAGCGGTTCGAGCGGATGAAAAAGGGATTGCTCGCATGGAATGGCAGCGTCGCAGCGAGCTTTGCCGGCAAGGATTATCCAGAACGAAAGGTCACACCGGCTGATCCCGAACCGCAGTTCTGGTATGACCTCCCCGCCTACCAGCCGTATCTGGCCCAGTGGAAAGAACGCTGGGAATTCAAAAGCTACATCGAACGCGCACAAGGCAAAGACACCAAACGCGGCAAGAAAAAACGGTAGGCGAATCCGAGCTTACTTGAGAGCGTGTCGGGAAATTCCCCGCGCTGTACTACATCCGGAGGGCGGCGCTCTGTCGTCGCCCATTTCAGGCGAACAGCCCGGCAGCGCTGACGGAGCAGCGCCCTCCGGGGGCATTCCCGGAC
>VHCW01000007.1 GCA_016871575.1 Verrucomicrobiota bacterium | reverse complement strand
CCCGCGAGGCCAACCAAAAGAAAGTCATTCTCTTCAACCTCTGCGGCCACGGGATGCTCGACCTCGCGTCGTACGACGCATTCTTGGCCGGCAACCTGAAAGATGAGTAACCAACAAAAGGAGAACCACCATGAAACGTCTCACGTTTGTCGCAGTTTGTGCGCTGTCGCTGATGTTGTCGTCAGTCCGCGCCTATGACCTGCCGTTCCTGAATCTTGGGTTCACCAGCTTCCTCGACGGCGCGCCGCCGGCGGGGCCGGGGTTTTATTTCCAAAACTACTTTATGTATTATCACGCTGACAAGTTCGCCAACGCCGATGGCAACAGCTTCCCAACAGCGCCGAAGGTGGACATTGTCGCCAACCTGTTTCAGGGGCTGTATGTCTCGAACCAGAAAGTGTTCCTCGGCGGCAAATGGGGCATGGATCTGATTGTGCCGGTGGCCAACTTCAGTCTTGATTCGAAAATTCCGGGACTTTCGGCAAACAACTTCGGCATCGGCGACATCTTGATCGGCCCGTTCCTCCAATGGGACCCGATCATGGGCAAGAACGGCCCGATCTTCATGCACCGATTCGAGTTCCAGATGTTGCTGCCGACTGGCAATTACGACCGCAATGAAGCCATCAACCAAGGCAGCAATGTGTTCTCCATTAATCCGTACTGGGCTGCGACGCTGTTCCTCACGCCGAAATGGACGACCTCTTGGCGGATACACTACCTCTGGAACGATGAAAACACCGAACCGAATGAACCCGGCTGTTCCAAGGTGCAAGCTGGACAAGCAATCCACCTCAACTTCGCCACTGAGTACGAGGTGATTGAGAAACGTTTACGACTTGGGATCAACGGCTACTATCTCAAACAGATCACCGATACAAAGGTGGATGGCAACAATTCTCCCAATCGCCGCGAAGAAGTCATCGGCATCGGGCCGGGGTTGCTCTACAGTTTCTCTCAGAACGATCACATCTTCTTCAACTTCTATCAGGAACTCGGCGCTGTGAACCGGACCGAGGGACAGCGTTTCATTTTCCGCTGGACCCATCACTTCTAGCCCGACTTTCGCACAGGCGTGATACGTCTGATAACGCTGATTGTTACGAGCACTTCGATGACATCATGAGTGCCGATGGCAGCGTAACACTGAATGTTATTTTGAGAAAAGACGTCGCCGGAGATAGCGGATGCAGGAGTTGATATCCGAAGAAAGTTTAATCTCTCAGCATCTCTCCTCGCTTCTCAGCGCAACACACCGCCTTCGCTGGCGTTGGTGACTTGTTTCTGATAGCGCGCCAACCAGCCGGTCAAGTTCCGTTTCACCTGCACCGGTTGACGCGCCGTCAGTTCAGCTTCCGGCACGCAGATGTCAATCTTGCGGTTCGGGAAATCTATCCGGAGCCGGTCGCCGTTCTTGAGCAGACCCATCGGGCCGCCTTCCGCCGCTTCGGGGCTGACGTGGCCGATGCACGCGCCCGCGGTGCCGCCGCTGAACCGGCCATCGGTGATGAGCGCAACTTTATCGCTGAGTCCCATGCCGACGATGTAGCTGGTCGGCGAGAGCATCTCCTGCATGCCAGGGCCGCCTTTCGGGCCTTCGTTGCGGATAATGACAATGTCACCGGCCTTCACTTTGCCGGCGAGAATGCCGGAGCAGGCGTCTTCCTGGCTCTCGAAAATCACGCACGGCCCTTCAAACACAAAGTCCGCGCCGCAATTCTGTTTGAAACTCTCGCTGATGCCGGCGGTCTTGACGACGCTGCCTTGCGGGGCGAGTTGGCCATAGAGAATCGAGAGGCCGCCGTCCTTCGAGTAGGCGGTCGCCGGCGTGCGGATGCAGTCCTCGGCCTTGAACATGAACGCCGCGTCATGCGGCATCAAGCCGGTCGGCTCGGCGGCGGCGATGGACACGGGACGCATGTCGCGGTACGCCTTCGTGATGAGCCAGCCTTGGCGGTAGCGCGATGCGCGAACGAGGCTGCGCACTTTCTTCGGCTCGCCCGGCGCGTATTGCCAGAACATCAACACCGGCGTGTCGCGCAAGCGTCCCAGCTCCGCGCGCACCTGTCCTTTGAACTCGTCAATCCTCTGGCGGAATCCCGCTTCGATCTCTGCCGCGCCTTTCCACGTCGTCGTCTCGTCGAGTTGGAACTCAGCATCGCCGGCAAACAACGCCGCACAGAGCGACGCGTCGCCGGCGTTGAACGCAGCGGCAAGCCGCCAGAGTGTGATCGAACGCTCGTCGCCGGGGAAGAATGAGATCGGTTTCCGCGCCATCTCGCCATCGCGCACCGGCACCGACGCGCCGGCGACGCGGGCGGACTTTGCCCATGCGGTGTATTGCGATGAGCGGGCGTCCCACTCGTCAATGTCCTGGCCGATGGTTTTGCCGGTGACGGTCTTGCAGTTCAGGTTGAGCGCGCCGAAGCGCTTCAACTCGCCGAGAATCGTGTGGATGCCGCCGGCGCGGTGAACATCCTGGACGTGATAGTCCGACGACGGCGAGACTTTGCACAGGCAGGGCACCCGCTTCGAGATCGCGTCAATGCGCGCGATGTCGTACGCGATGCCGGCTTCGCGGGCGATGGCGAGGGTGTGGAGAATGGTGTTCGTCGAGCCGCCCATCGCGACGTCGAGCGTGAGCGCGTTGTCGAACGCCTCGACGGTGGCGATGTCGCGCGGCTTCAAGTCGTGTTCGACGAGCTTCATGATCGCGCGCGCGGCGCGGAGGTAGAGCGCCTCGCGTTCCTTCGAGACGGCCAGCACCGTGCCGTTGCCCGGCAATGCCATGCCGAGCGCTTCGCAGAGACAGTTCATCGAGTTTGCCGTGAACATGCCGGAACACGAGCCACACGTCGGGCAGGCGACCTGTTCGAGTTCGCGAAGTTTGTCCTCGTTGATCTTGCCGGCCTGCAATTCGCCGACGGCCTTGAAGACACTGATCAAGTCAGTCGGTTTGTTTGCGACGGCGTTACCCGCGGCCATCGGGCCGCCGCTGACAAAAATGGTGGGGATATTGACGCGCATGGCAGCCATCAACATGCCGGGAACGATCTTGTCGCAGTTCGGGATGCAGACCATGCCATCGAAACGGTGCGCTTGTAGCATGGACTCGACGCAGTCGGCGATGAGTTCGCGCGACGGCAGCGAGAACTTCATGCCGCCGTGGCCCATCGCGATGCCGTCGTCAATGCCGATGGTGTTGAAGATGAATGGAACGCCGCCGGCTTCGCGGACGAAACGTTTTACGAGTGCGCCGATCTCGTCGAGGTGGGCGTGGCCGGGGATGCAGTCGGTGTAGCTGTTGCAGATGGCGATGAACGGCTTGTCGAAATCGGCTTCGGACTCGATGACGCCCGCGGCCCGCAGCAGGCTGCGGTGCGGTGCGCGTTCGGGGCCTTTCTTAATGATGTCGGAGCGCATAGTGGACTTCCTTTGTTTGGCGCGCACTTTGCCACGTCTCGCCTCCCGCGGCAAGCGCGCAACACAACCGTCGCCTCACTCGTGATGGTTAATATATTAACCACGATGGTTAACATGTTAACCGTCTCTGTTTTTCGGGGTGTGGTTCAGGGTTTGTGAGAAGACAGCGCCTTCAGCAACTCCAGCAAACGCGGTTGGGCACGGACGATGTCAATGAGTTGGCGTTCGGCACCGGTCAGTTGGTATTGGCCACGGTTGGCCAGTGCCGAGGCCGGCAGATAACCGGCGCGTACCAGCAGTGCTTCGCGGTCTTCGCCAAGCACATCCGCCAGACGCAGCAGATCGTCGGCAACGACACGACGCTTGCCTCGTTCCACTTGCGACAAGATGCTGTGATTCATCTCCGCCAGTTGCGCCACGTGTCGCATTGACCATTCGCCTCGACCGCCGCGTCCATCCCGGAAGCGGCACGCGCGCAGGTAGTGTCCCATTGAGGCGATGTTGGCGTGCAATGCCACCGTTTTGCGGCAACGCCCCCGTCGGTATCGGCTCTGACGGGACGGGGGCGACTCATGGGGATCGAGGATTTGATAGCGAATCGGTCGGGAACCTTTCATACGTGTCTCCATTTGATGGTTAACATGTTAACCAGTGTGGTTAAGATGTCAACCAGCACGTGTTTGGCGGAGGTCAGGTGAGGAGGCGACGGGCTTGGGCGATGTCGGCGCGGATTTGGGCTTGGAGCGCCTCGATGTTGGGGAACTTCTGTTCGCCACGGAGTTTTTGGATGAGGGCGACTTCGATGTCCTGACCGTAGAGGTCGCCGGTGAAATCGAGGAGGTGGACTTCGATGAGGCGGCCGGGCGTGGCGTGTTGGAAGGTGGGACGAAGGCCGACGTTGACGACGGCAATGCGTTGTCCGACGCGGGCGGCATAGACACCATCGGGCGGGAGGACTTCGTTGTGGAGGTTCAGGTTCGCGGTGGGGAAACCGAGCGAGCGTCCGCGTTGGTCGCCGGGTTCGACGGTGCCAAGCAAGCGGAACGGTCGGCCGAGCATGGCGGCGGCGCGGTCGAGGCGTCCGTGCAATACGTGCGCGCGGACGGCCGAGGAACTGATCATCTCACCGTCGGCGGTGTGGACGGCGGGAATTTCGTTGACGGTGTAGCCGAGGCGGGCGGCGTGGCGTTCCATGAGGGTGGCGTTGCCGGCGCGATTGTGTCCGAAATGGAAACGGGCGCCGACGCAGATTTGCCGGACACGGTGTGTGGCAAGTTGTTCCAGGAATGTCTCCGCAGGAATGTCGGCAAATTCACGAGTGAATGGCAGGACGAGCGCGACATCCACACCAAGTTTTTGGATGAGCGCGAGTTTGTGTGGCGTGGAGGTGAGCAGCGGCGGCGCTTTGTCGGGATGGAGGACTCGCATGGGATGTGGATCGAAGGTGAGAACAACAGAGGCGTGGGCGATGACGCGCTGGTGGCCGAGGTGGACGCCGTCGAATACGCCGATGGCAACGTTGAGCGGGCGGTTCAACGAGGCGAGTTCGGCGAGTGAGTGGAGGACTTTCATCACGCGGGCTTGATGAGTTTCAAGATCGGAATGATGCAGGGCTGGAGTTCCTGGCGGTTGAGCAACAGTAGCTCGTTGAGTTTGTGGGCGTCCTTGACGTCGAAGCGACCGGAGCGGGTGCGGCGGAGCGTGGAGAGATGGCCGCCGCAGCCGAGTTGGTCGCCGATGTCGTGGCACAGGGTGCGGACGTAGGTGCCCTTGGTGCAGGTGACACGGAACTCGGCGTCGGGCAAAGCGAATTTCAGCAGGCGAAAATCGTAGATGTGAACGTTGCGCAACTCGCGTTCGACGGTCTTGCCTTTGCGGGCGAGTTTGTAGAGCGGGACGCCGGCGATTTTCTTGGCGCTGACCATCGGCGGCATCTGTTGGATGTCACCGGTGAATTTTTTGAAGACGGCTTCGAGGTCGGCGGCGGTGAGGGGCGGGACGTTTTTTTCAGCGATGACCTCACCGTCGGCGTCCTGCGAATCGGTGGCGATGCCGAGCTTGAGAGTGCCTTCGTAGGTTTTGTCTTCAATCATCAACCGCTCTTGAAGTTTGGTGGCGCGTTCGAGGACGATGACGAGCAAGCCCGTCGCGGCAGGGTCGAGTGTGCCGCAGTGGCCGACTTTGTGGAAACCGAAATGCCGGCGGATGCGGTCCACAACATCGTGGGAGGTGAGGAGAGGCGGCTTGTCCACGAGGAGAACGCCGTCGAATGGGGTGAGTTGGGGCGTCATAGTCCGGCGTCTTGGATGGCTTTGGAGATGGTGGCGACGACTTTCGCCTCGACTTCGTGCGGCGTGCCACTGAGCCGGGCGCCGGCGGCTTCGCGGTGGCCGCCGCCGCCAAAATGGCGGGCGATGCTGTTGACGTCAACCTTCGGATGTTTGGAACGGAGGCTCATGCGGAACTTGCCGGGTTCGGGCAGTTCCTCGAAGAGGACGGCGACAAGGACGCCTTGAATCGAGCGCGCGTAATCAATGAGTCCCTCGGTGTCCTCGCGCTTGGCGTTGGAGCGCTGGAACATGTCGTTGGTGAGCCAGTAGTAGGCGATGCGGTTGCGGTCGGTCATCGTAAGATCGGCGAGCGCCATCTGGAGAAGCTGGACGCGGGCGTACGGGTAGCTCTCGTAAATGTGGCGGCAGAGGTCGCCGACGTTGACGCCGGTTTCGACGAGGTCGGCGGCGGCGCGCAACGACGCGGCATTGGTGTTGGCGTAGGTGAAGTTGCCGGTGTCGGTGGCGATGGCGGCATAGAGGCAGTTGGCGATGTCGAGGCTGAGGCTGAATCCGCCGCGTTTGATGAGGTCGAAGACGATCTGGCCGGTGGCGGGCGCTGCGGGGACGACCCAGTTGATCTCGGCGAATTTTTCGTTGCTGACGTGGTGGTCAATGTTGACGAACGCTTTCCGGCTGCCGATGCGTTGGGCGGCGACGCCGACGCGTTGCCATGTCGAGGTGTCCACGGCGATGACAACGTCGAAATCCCGCGGCGCGTCGGGCGGACGGGTGAGGAGGTCGCTGTGGGGGAGGAAGCGGAATTTTGCCGGAACAGGGTCGTCATTCCAGACGGTGACTTGTTTGCCGAGTGCTTTCAGAAGGATGGCGAGGGCAAGCTGCGAGCCGATGGCGTCGCCGTCGGGCCGGTAGTGGGAGAGCAGGAGGAAACTCTGGTGCTGGCGCAACAGTCCGGCGATTTGCAGGCAGGGATCAGTCATTGGACGGCTCGATGTGGAGTTCGTCGAGGAGGTGTTCGATGCGCTGGGCGTGGGACTCGGTTTCATCGAGGAGAAATTTCAAGCGCGGTGTGTACTTGAGGATCACGCGGCGCGAGAGTTCGTGTTGGATATGGCCATGCGCTTCTTCGAGCGCCGCGATGGCGGCTTGTTGTTGTTTCGCTGTGCCGATGACGCTGACATAGACGCGCCCGTCGCGCAGGTCCTGGCTGACAACAGCGGAAGTGACGGTGACAAAGCCGCAGCCGGCAAGATTGAGTTGCTGCACAATCTCGCCGATCTGTTGTTTGACCAACTCCGAAACTCGTTCAATGCGCCGGTGGCTCATGGCTCGCGGCTTACCTCCGTTTTCGTTTACAGCGTGGCGGCAACTTTCTCCACCGTGTAACACTCGATGATGTCGCCGGGTTGGAAGTCATGGAAATTGTCGAGGCGCAGGCCGCACTCGGCGCCGGCCTTGACCTCTTTCACGTCATCCTGGAAATGTTTGAGGCTGATAATCTTGCCCTCGTACTGGACAGCCTTGCGCCGCAACAAGCGCGCGCGGCCCGTGCGCTGGATGCGCCCGCTGTTGACGTAGCAACCGGCGACGAACGGTCCCTTGCTGAGCTGGAAAACCTGGCGAATCTCGGCGCGACCGATCACCACTTCCTTGGATTCCGGTTCCAACAATCCTTCCATGGCTTCCTCGACCTGTTCGAGGAGCTCGTAAATGATGGTGTACAGTTTGATCTGGACGTCTTCGCGCTTGGCCACGTCGGTCACACCGCTTTCGGTCTTGACCCGGAAACCGATGATGACGGCATCGGAAGCGCTTGCCAGCAGCACATCGTTCTCCGTAACAGTGCCAACAGCGCCGTGGATGACGTCCAGTTCCACCTTGTCGCTCTTGAGTTTGCCGAGCGAATCGTGGATTGCCTCCAACGACCCCTGCACGTCCGCCTTCAACACGATGCCGAGCTTCTTCTTTTCGCCCTTCTCCAACTGGCTCAACAAATCCTCCAGCCGTGTTCCGCGCCGTCCGCCGGCCGCCTCGGCGGTCGCGGCGGCTGCGCGTTCGGCCAGCGCGCGCTGCTCGCTCAACTCGCGCGCTTCCTTTTCGTTCTTCAAGACTTCAAACTCGGCGCCCGCCTCCGGCAGCCCGGTAAACCCGACGATCTTCACCGGCGTCGCCGGGCCGGCCTCCTTCACGCGCTTGCCTTTGTCGTCAATGAGCGCGCGCACCTTTGCCATGTGCGCCCCGCAGATGAGCGCGTCGCCGGTTTTCAACGTGCCTTTGCGGACGAGGACCGTGGCGGTCGGTCCCATGCCCGGCTCCATTTGGGCTTCGATGACGTTGCCTTTGGCGGGGCCTTTCGGGTTGGCCTTCAACTCCATCATTTCCGCTTGGAGCAGGATCATCTCCAGCAGCGTATCAAGGTTCTTCTTTGTCGTCGCCGACACGTCCACGGCGATGGTGTCGCCGCCCCACGATTCGGGATTGAGGCCGTGTTCCTGCAATTGTTTCTTCACGCGGTCGGGATTCGCGGCCGCCAGGTCGCATTTGTTGACGGCGATAATGACGGGCACCTTGGCGGCCTTGGCGTGATTGATCGCTTCGAGCGTTTGCGGCATCACGCCATCATCGGCGGCCACCACGAGAATCGCGATGTCCGTCACGTTGGCGCCGCGGGCGCGCATCTTGGTGAACGCCTGGTGGCCGGGCGTGTCGAGGAACGTGATCTTCTTGCCGTCGGGCAACGTCACCACGCTGGCGCCGATGTGCTGGGTAATGCCGCCGGACTCGTGCGCGACCACGTCGGTCTTGCGGATCGCGTCGAGCAACGACGTCTTGCCGTGGTCAACGTGTCCCATCACCGTCACCACCGGCTGGCGGAACTTCAAGTCCTCGGCTTTCTCGCCGGCCTCGACTTTGACTTCCCGTTTCTGTGGCGGATGCGCCAGACCGGCGCCGCGGTCTCGTTTTTCAAGATCAAAGAGGAACCCATGGCGTTCGCAGATTTTGCGCGCCACGTCTTCGCCGATGGTTTCGTTGAGATTGGCGAAGACGTTGAGTTGCATCAATTCGGCCAGCAACAAGTGCGCCTTCACGCCGACGCGTTGCGCCAAATCGCGGACAACGACCGGCGGCTTCATCTGGATGACCTTCTGGCCGCGTTCGTTGGTGGTGAACGTCGGTCCAACGCTGACGCTGGGAGGCGGGGCGACTATGCGCGGAGGCGGCGGTGGTTTTACCGTGGAGACAACAGCTTGTCTCGGAGCCGCAACAGGCGGTTTCGGCGGCGCAACCGCCGTCGCGGGCTTGACCGGCCCGATCATTGGCGGTGGCGGTTTTGGCGCCGGTGGCGGCACCGGTGGTGGCGGCGGTGCAACCGGTTGGGGCGGTTCTGGAACGACAACAGGAGCCGGCGGAGGTTCTTGGGGCGGGGGAGGTTGCGGCTCAGATACCGGTGGCGGAGCAGGAGCGGGAGGCTCGGGTGGCGCCGGCGGCGGTGGAACGTAACCGTACTCTTGTTCAAGCGATTCAGCCGTGATGTTGTCCACCGTACTGGAAACCGACTTGACCGGGTACTTGATGGCAACCAGCTTCTCCATCATCTCTTTGTTGGAGAGGCCGCAACGCTTGGCTAGTTCGTGGACGCGAATGCTCATGAGGTTGCGCCTGTGCCTCGCTCTTGACGTTCTTGCGCGGCCACGACAATGTCGTGCACCGCTTTGGCTGTCTCTTCACCCAGCAACTCAATCAGATCGTTTACGTCCGCTGCCAGCAGCCCTTCGACAGAATGGAAACCGCAATTGACGAGCATCTGCGCCGTCGGCCGATCCATGCCGGGCAACGCGGCCAATTCCTTGATGGCGCGCGCGACTTTCTCTTCAAAACCAAGTTCAGCCGTCTCGGCCTTCATAATGTCCACCTTCCAACCGGTCAATTTGGCGGTGAGACGGGCATTTTGGCCTTTCTTGCCGATGGCCAGCGAAAGCTGATCGGAATCCACAAGCACCCGCACCGTTCTGGCCGCTTCTTCCACCTCCAAAGATTTCACCTTGGCCGGCTTGAGCGCTTCCATGACAAACTCACGCACATTGGGAGACCAACGATGAATGTCAATCTTCTCGCCACTGAGTTCCCGAACGATGTTTTTGACGCGCATCCCGCGCAGCCCAACGCACGCGCCGACCGGGTCCACCTTCTCGTCGCGCGAATACACGGCAATCTTCGTGCGATAACCGGCCTCGCGGGCGATGGCCTTGATTTCGACGGTCTTATCGGCGATTTCGCTGACTTCCAGCTCGAACAGTTTCTTTACAAAATCCGGGTGCGCCCGCGACAGCACGATTTCCGGTCCGCGCAACGCGTTTTCAACAGTGAGAATGTAGGCCCGAATCCGGTCGCCGGGCTGGTATTCCTCGATGGGAACGCGTTCGCGGCTCGGCATCATCGCCTCGATCCGGCCCAAGTCCACGATCACGTCGCTGCGCTCAAAACGCCGCACGGTGCCCGACACGATATCGCCCGCCCGCCCTTTGAACTCCTCAAACACCATGGTTCGTTCGGCCTGACGGATGCTTTGCAACATCGCCTGTTTGGCGGTTTGGGCGGCAATCCGCCCGAAATTGGAGGGCGTGACCTCGACCTCGATGGATTCGCCAAGTTGAATGTTCGGAACCCGCTGCCGCGCGTCGGAAAGGGTGACTTCGTCGTGTTTGTTGACCACGTTCTCGACAACCAACAGTTTGGCAAATGCGCGGATATTGCCGTTTTTGCGGTCAATCTCGATGCGAACGTCGTTGGCGGGGCCGACGGATTTCTTCGATGCCTGAAGAATGGCCTTTTCAACAGCTTGAAGCAGGGTCTCTTTATCGAGGCCCTTTTCTCGCTGCAAATACTCCAAGACCGCTATCAGTTCACCGTTCATAATATTGTTGTCTGGTTGTTTAATTGTCTTTTTGTCGGCCGCGAACACTCGCGCAAGGGAACAAAAAAGCGGGTGCACACACCCACTTCATCGCTCGCAGCCTCCAATTTCAAGTTCGAACTATAGGCAAACCCCTCTACCCGGTCAAGTGGTAATCCCACTTCGGCGTTGGCAAGTGAAATTCGCGT
The DNA here is from genome assembly GCA_016871575.1 of Verrucomicrobiota bacterium. Lineage (GTDB taxonomy): Bacteria > Verrucomicrobiota > Verrucomicrobiia > Palsa-1439 > Palsa-1439 > CAIKAP01. The sequence continues at coordinate 73,492 of VHCW01000007.1, read as the reverse complement.
GCATTCACGGCTGTTTGCGGCTACATAAACCGCATCATGAGCGTATTGATCACAGGCTCGATTGCACTCGACACCGTCAAAACACCGTTGGAAGAACATCACGATCTGCTTGGCGGCTCCGCCAGCTACGCGGGCGTGGCGGCGGGTTTTTTCACCCATGTCAACCTCGTCGGCATTGTCGGCAACGATTTTCCCCGTCCGTACCTTGAACTGTACCAAAAACACCGGATCAACCTCGACGGCCTCGAAATCGCCAATGGCAAAACCTTCCGCTGGTCGGGCGAGTACGAATGGGACATGAACAACCGTCGGACGCTTTCCACGGAACTGAACGTCTTCGAGCAGTTCCGCCCGGCATTGCCGGAACAGTATCGCGCCACGCCGTACGTGTTCCTCGCCAACATCGCGCCGGAGTTGCAGCTTCACGTGCTGGACCAGATGCAACGCCCGCGCTTCGTCGTGGCCGACACGATGGACCTCTGGATCGAAACGGCGCGCGAACCGCTGCTGCAGTTGCTTCCGCGGATTGATTGCTTTGTGATGAACGAAAGCGAGGCGCGCCAGTTGACCCGGCAAACCAATCTCATCAAGGCCGGACGAATGGCGCTCGGTTGGGGACCGAAACACGTGGTCATCAAAAAGGGCGAGCACGGATGCCTGCTGTTCGGCGACGGCCACGTCTTCAGCGCCCCGGCCTATCCGCTCGAAGACCTCCACGACCCCACCGGCGCGGGCGACTGTTTTGCCGGCGGTTTCACCGGCTACCTCGCCAGCGTGAACCGTGTGGACGGCGACACGCTCCGCAACGCGGTCATTTACGGCAGCGTCATCGCCAGCTTCAACGTCGAGAGCTTCAGCCTCGGCCGGCTCCAGACGCTGACGCAACATGACATTATCCAGCGTTACGAAATCTTCCGGGTGATGAGCCAGTTTGTGGCCGGTTGACGAAACGCGGCCAAACTCAGACCGGCGCAATGACCCGCAAGGCGCGCGGCTCCAGCCGAAACAACACCGGGACATCGCCCGCATCTTCGCCGTCCAGTTCCAGCGGGGCCGGCGAGGCAGCGCGGCAAACAAAACGGGCGCTGCGAAAACAGCGGACACCCCGTTGCTGCGTGTGTCTGCCGCACAGCACACCGAATCCGTGCCGCAAGGCGTTGCCGTAGCCGCCACGCTCGAACACGCAAACATCAAGCAGGCCATCGTCGAGTTGCGCGTCGGGAAAAAGACGGAACGGACCGCCGTAACGTCGTCCATTCCCAACCATCACCGCCATCCCGCGCGCGGTATCGCCGGTGTCCTCGGCGACAACCGCAACGTCGTCCTTCTGTTCGCGCAACGCCGCCAACCCGGCCCAGACGTAGCTGAGCGGTCCGAACCGTTTTTTCAGTTCCCAGTTCGCCGTGCGCACAGCCCGCGCATCGAACCCGACGCCCGCCAGTTGCGCGAAGAATCGCTGGCGCCCGGCAAACTCGGCGACGCCGAGGTCAATCACGCGCGTCACACCGCGTTCCAGCGTTGCCCACGCCGCCGCCAAGTCCAGCGGAATGCCCAGCTCGCGCGCGAACACGTTGGCCGTGCCAAGCGGCAACACGCCGAGCGTCGCTCCCGGCAACCGCAGGCCATTGACGACCTCGTTGATGGTGCCGTCGCCGCCGGCGGCCACGACGATGCCGTCAGCTTCGGCGGCCAACCGCGTGGCGTCGCCGGCCCGCTCGGTCGGCGCGAGCGTAACGTCCGGCCCGGCCTTCGATTCGAGAAAACGGCGGAGCCGCTGCGATTTCTCGCCGCGCGCCGCCGGGTTGAAGATGACAAAAATTCTGGGCATTGCTGGATAGTTGCGCTATTGTAAACGCGTTGTCAGGCAAACCAACCTATTTCTGGAGGATCAAACCATGAAGCTGTTGAAGATTCTGTTCGTGTTGGTGATTATCGCAGCCGTTCTGCTGGCGGGAGCGGTGTTCTTCATCAACCACAAGCTCCAATCACCCGAAACCAGGGAATTGGCGCTGAAAGCCGCGCAGGATGCGCTCGGCACAAAAGTTCAAATCAACGACCTCAATATCTCGCTGTTCAGCGGCATCACGCTTCGCGGCGTGACCATTGCGAACCCGCAGGGGTTCAATGGCTCGTTGTTGACCGCCGAGGAGTTTGTGCTCCGCTACAATCTCTGGCCGCTTTTGCAAAAGCGCGTCGAAATCGAGACGCTGGCGTTGCGCAAACCGGTGATCACGCTGGCGCGCAACGACAAGGGCGAGTGGAATTACGATAAGATCGGCGCGAAACCCGCAACCCCAGCAGAGGCTCCTGCTCCCGCAACCGCGCCCGCGAGCGCCGCACCCTCAACGCCCTCGACCACCAAGGCGGGCGTGGACATCACGTTGTCGAAGCTCGCTCTCGAAAATGCGGAGATTGTGATGCTCGACGAAAAGCAGAAGGAACTCGTCCGCATCCGCAATCTGACCGTCACCAGCAAACTGCAAACCAGTGGATCCAAAATGGAAGGCGACGGCAACGCCAAGATTGAGACGCTCAGCGCCGCCGATTCCCTGTTCGTGCGCACGATTGCCGCCCCGATCAAGATGTCGGCGGAACGCGTGGCGCTCGCGCCGCTCAGCGGGACGCTGGCCGGCGGCGCCGTCAGCGGCGATGTCGGAGTCAAATTGACCGGCGGTTTCCAGTACGGCGTCAACATCAAGGTCAAGGACGGCGACATGGGCAAACTCCTGCAGGAAGCCAAGACAAAACCAGCCCTCACCGGCAAACTGCAAGCCGAGACCTCGTTGACCGGCAGCGGCGGCCTGCCGACCATGAACGGCAACGGCAAACTCGAAATCGTCAATGGCACGCTCATCGGCGTTCCGCTGCTGGAAACACTGGCCGTGCTGCTCCATATCAATGAACTGCGCAATCTCAAATTCACCGAGTGCCGGTTTGAGTTCACGATGGCCGACAACAAAATGCCCACGCCGGTGATTAGCATCAAGTCGCCGCAAGTGCAGATCACGGGGAAAGGCGTTGTGTCGCTGGCCGATTATTCGCTCAATCACGACGTGACGCTGGCGGTCGCTTCCGACCTGCTCGCCAAGGTGCCCGGCGAAATCCGCGACATCTTCAAGAAGCAGCCCGACGGTTTCCTCGCCATCACCTTCCAAGTGTCCGGCCCGTACGACGCCCCCAAAAACAACATCACGGAAACGCTGCTCAAAGGCGCCGCGCAGAACCTGATCCAAAAGGGAATCCAAAAACTCTTTCGTTGATGCGCATCATCGCCGGCATCGCCAAGGGAATGACGCTGGTTGCGCCGCGCGGCGACGTTCGCCCAACGTCGGACCGCGTCCGTGAAGCCATCTTCTCCAGCCTCGGCGAGCGCGTGGTCGGCGCGACCGTGCTCGATCTGTTCGCCGGCAGCGGCGCGCTCGGACTCGAAGCCGCCAGCCGCGGCGCGAGCGCGGTCACGTTCGTCGAGAACGCCCGCGCCTCGCTCGACGCCATCGAGCGCAATCTCGAATCGTTCCGTCGCAACCGCGGCGTGTCCTGCGTATTTCGCGTGCTCCGCGCAGACGCCTTCAAGTTGCCGGCGTTGGAGGGGGAATACTCGTTGATCTTCGCCGACCCGCCGTACGGCGATGCCGCGCAAAAATTCCTCGTGCTTCCGTTGCCGCTTGCCCCCGGCGGCCTGGTGGTGTTGGAGTCAGCCAAGCGCGATGCCCTGACGCCCGGCGAAACGTGGAACGGGAAGCGGGAAGCAATCTACGGCGATACGCGCGTCAGCTTCCTTGTGCGAACTGGCTCTTGAGCGCCCAGAGGCCGAGCGCCGGGTTGCTGATGTAAAAGAGGTCGCCGTTGAATCCATCCTTCAAACCTTCGACCGGGTAATCCTTCAGATTACCAACCTCGAAGCCGACGGCGCGAACCGCATCCGGGCTGATGTTGGGACCCGGGCAATACGTGATGCGGAACCGGCCTTCGCTCGAACCGTGAATCAGGTGCGCGGCGGCGCTGAGGTTGTTGCGAAGATCGTCGTGCGCCTTGACGGCAGCCAGCGTGGCCGGCGTGCCTTTGTAGCCGTACTTGCGGATGAGCCGGTCAATCTCAGGGTCTTCACCAAACTCCTTGAGGCCGGGCGCGAGGACGATGAGGTCGCCACCATCAGCCATTGCCATCCGGGTCCGGTAAACCGCCTTGTTGCCGAGCCACGTGCTCTTGAACTCGTGCGGGTCAAGCCAGACGAGCACCTTCTTCAACGGCGCATCGAGCAGGTCAAGGTTGACCTTCTGCGAGAGGCGCGCCCCGGTCGTGAACGTCTCGTTGTCGTCGCCGATGTAGAGGCCGCGCATCGTCATCGCGCCGGTGGCGTTGTTCTTCTGCATGACGGTGAGCACGTAGAGAATCGGCAGGTCGGCGAGAAACTTCTCGACGCCGTAGTTGAAGAGCTTCCGCACCGGCGTATCAATGCGGCCCATCATCCGTTCCATGCCGTAGGCCGCGCCGAGGAAATGGGATTTGTTGATCGTGTCGGCGCCGCCCGCGCCGGTCATGATGTTCTTGGTGTAGTTGGCAATGCCGACAACCTCGTGCGGCACAAGCTGGCCGACCGAGAGAATCAGGTCGTAGCCGGCAAAGAGACGGTTGCTGACCTCGACGCGCACGTCGTAATCCACGCGACCCTCCGACCATTCCTTGAGCAGTTTGCCGGGCACGGTGCCGACTTCGCGGACGCCGCGGCGCCAGTCGTGAACGTGGAAATGGTCCAGCGGAATCGTGTTGCCGAACATCATCCGCAGTTGCGCCTCGGTCATCGGCGAGTGCGTGCCGAGCGTCGGCATAATGTCAATCTGCGTTGCCGGCGAAAGCAACTCGTACAACAGCCGCGTCAGCTCGCCCGCGTCGGAGTTGAGCCGGGTGTGGTCCGGCGGCAGAATCAAGACGCGCCGCAACGGTTTGCCGACGGCCTTCAACGCCTCCGCCAGCGCGGCGCGTTTGTCCGCCGTCGTGATGTTGTCGGTGACCGAGCCTCGGGAAAAATAGGTTGCCATGGCGTTGTTCTTTCGTTCTCCCCGTCATCATTGTCCAAACCAGCCGAGAAGTCCAGCCAGCGTTGCGTCACCGTCGGGAATCCGGCCGACGCGCCACAACCAGCGGCCCAAGCTTGCTAGCGCGGAGTGGAGTCGGGCAGGCCGCCGTCAACGGGAATCGTCGCGCCGGTCGTCGGCGTCTGGCGCGTGGCGAAGAAGAGAACGGCATTGGCGACGTGTTTGGCGGTGACGCGCGTTTTCAGCAGGTTTCGGTTCCGGTAGTATTCTTCCAAGCCTTTTTCATCGAGGCCGCGCGATTTCATCCGGGCGGGTCCGACCTCGGCCCAAAGCCCGGAACGGCGCGACCCATCCGAGAACACGGCATCCGGCGCGACCATGTTCACACGGACGCCAAACGGCGCAAACTCGAGGCTGGCGATGCGGGCGAGTTGGTGACAGGCGCTTTTCGTCGCGCAATACGCGCCGAAACCGGCGCCGGGCGCAAAGAAGTTCTTCGTCGAGATGACGATGATATCGCCGCCGGTGTTTTGTTCGCGAAGGATTCGTCCGGCTTCGGTGAGCGTGAGCAGCGCGCCATCCACGTTGACCTTTTCGAGCTTGCGGAACGCTTCGAGGCTCGTCTCCATCAACGACGCGCCGATGGCGATGCCGGCGTTGACGACAACGATGTCCACGCCGCCCCATGTCTTGATGACTTGCGCGAAACCGTCGGCGACGGATTGCGGGTCGGTCACGTCGAGCGGGACTCCGATGGTCGGGCCGACGCCGCGCAGGTCTTCGACAAGGCTGCAGAGGTTGTCAGGCGAAACATCGGTGGCGGCGACGTGGCAGCCGGTTTCAAGGAGGCCGCGGCAAATGCCCGCGCCAATCGCCCCGGCGGCGCCGGTGACAATGGCGATCTTGCCGGCAAGCGGCGCCGCGGGCGTCGGTGTTGGCCGGAAAATTTCGTACGCGCCGACGCCGGCAATTTCGAGATCGGCTTTACCGGTGGTGGCTCGAAGGATGACGCGGCGCCATGGGTCGTCCTCGTTGCCGCTGGGCGAGGCGAGTCGGGCGCGGCGGAGAAGAAGTTCTTTCATCGGCGACGTTTCCCGGGTGCGAACGACCAGCCGCCGCGGGCGGTGCGGGCCATGCTGACGGCGCGGCGGCTGCCGACTTCGGCGTCGGTGCGGAACGCGGCGGTCTCGTCGTAGCGGAAGTTGTCGAGTTTCGCCCGCGGAACAGTCTGGCCGATGAACCGTTCAATGGCGCGGACGTGATCCATTTCCTCGGTGGTGATCAGCGTGAAGGCTTCGCCGGATTTGAGCGCGCGGCCGGTGCGGCCAATGCGGTGGACGTAGTCTTCGGGATGCTGCGGCACATCGTAGTTGACGACGTGGCTGACGTCCTCGATGTCGAGGCCGCGGGCGGCGATGTCGGTGGCGACCATGACTTCGTATTTGCCGGACTTGAATCCATTGAGCGCCTCGATGCGCTCCTGTTGGGTGCGGTTGGAGTGGAGGACGGCGACGGCGTGGTTGGCGCGCTGGAGGCGATTGGCGATCTTGTCGGCGCCGTGCTTGGTGCGGCAAAAGATGAGGACGCTGTTGTAGTTGGTGCGTTCGAGCAGGACGAGCAGGAGCTGGAATTTCTGGCCGCTGTTGACGGGGTAGAATGCGTGCTTGACCGTCTCGGCGGGAGAACGGCGTTCGCCAATGGCGACGTTGACCGGGTCGCGCAACGCCCACGACGCCAGACGCGCGATCTCCGGCGGAACGGTCGCGGAGAAAAGCATGGTCTGGCGTTGGCGCGGACATTTCTCGATGATGCGGCGCACGTCGGGCATGAATCCCATGTCGAGCATCCGGTCGGCTTCGTCGAGAATGAGGAACTGGATGTCGTGGAGTTTGATTTCGCCCTGGCCGAGAAAATCAAGAAGGCGCCCGGGCGTGGCAACGAGAATGTCCATGCCGTGCTTGATGTCTTCGCGTTGTTTGCCGTAGCCGACGCCGCCGAAGATGACGGTGGTGCGGATGTCAGTAAATCGTCCGTAATCGCGGAACGCGGTCTCGACTTGGGCGGCGAGTTCGCGGGTCGGTTCGAGCACGAGGCAACGGCAGGCGCCGTGGCGTTCGAGCTTCGTGATGATCGGCAGCGCGAATGCGGCGGTCTTGCCGGTGCCGGTCTGGGCGGAGCCGATGATGTCCTTGCCAGCGAGAACGAGCGGGATGGCGCGCGTTTGGATGGCGGTGGGTTGCGTGTAGCCGGCGGCTTCGACGCCGCGGAGTGCGTTCGGGGAAAGACCAAGGGATCGAAATGGCATGGAGGCAGAATACCGCCACAGGCGCTGTTTTCGCAAGCGCAGAACTCAGCGCTGGTAAATGGGCATGAAGTGGTGGCGGATTGAGAGGCTCATCAGCGCCAAGGCGGTGCAATACACGCGCGAGTTGCCTTCCTCGCCCCGGCCGATCCACGAGCCGTCCTCCTGCTGCTCGGCCACCAGCACGCGCTCGACTTCCTCGCGCGCTTCTTTGGCAATCTGGCCGCCTTGTTGATACATGCCCTGCGCGTAATAGTAGGTGCCGTAGAAAAACCACCGGTGTTTCGTGCTGATCTTCTCGCTGCGCAACCATTCCACCGTTCCCCTCAATTCCGGCGCGTCGTACTCGCCGCACACCTGCAACGCCAGCAACCCTTCCGAGGCCGTCGAGTAGACCGGCCACTGCCCCGGCTCGTACGCGAACCCGCTTCGGAGGTTCGTGATCCGGCCTTGCTTGTCGCGATCCGAGCGATAACTGCGTTTGATGTAGCGGACGGCATCCTCGATGGTCTCCGCCGGCACCGACAAGCCTGAGTTTTTTGCCGCGCGCAACGCCATCACCTGCCACACGGTGACCGACAAATCGGCGTCGCGCGATTCCGGCGAATAACGCCAGCCGCCGTGGAAACGCTGGTCCGATTTCGGAACCCGTTGCGACCGCACGATCAGGTCAATCGCCCGCTGGCAGCGTTCGCGGATCAGCGCGTCCTGCTTTGCGTTCAATCCCATGCCGAGCATTTCCGCCAGCATCAACGTCACGATGCCGTGGCCGTACATCCGCGAACCGTCGTACTTGCCGAAGTAACCGGTCTGGTCCTGGCGTTCTTCTTCCAGAATAAACTCCAGCGCCCGCCGCACCGCCCGGCCCTCGCGCGTCTCATCCGTCGGCAAATGACCGACCGACGTCAACGCCAGGATCGCCAGCCCGGTCATCGCGTTCGCGTTGTCCCGGCTCTTGCGGTCCACCTTCCCAATCGCGCCGTCGTCGTCCTGCCGCGACAACAAATACTCCGTCCCGCGTCTCACCGCCCGATCGACCGCAGCTTGGTCAGCGAACACCGGCACCACCATCAGCACCAAAAACTGAAAACTCCTCCTCATTTCCCCTCCTGCGCCTTGATGGCGATGGCGCGGAAATACAACTCCACCATCTCGCGATACTCGCCGGCGACGCCTTCGTGCGGCGACTCCATCAGGTCGCGCGCCAGCTTGGGCGGCAACTTGCCCCATTCGCCGCGCAACCGGCGGAGGCTCTCCGGAAGATTGCCGACATCCAGTCCTTGCGCGCGGAATGCTGCGCCGGCGCCAGAGCCTTCTTTCTCCGACATCGGTTGCTGGCCGGGCGTCAATCCCTGGCCGCGCGCGCTCATCATCGAGGATGCCTGTGCTTGCGCGGCCTGACTCGCGGCAGTCTGGCCTTGCGCCTGTTCGCTTTGTCCTTGCGTCTGCCCCTGGCCGGCCTGGGTTTGCTGGGCTTGTTGCCCCGATTGGCTGGCTTGGGTTGACAGGTTCATCGCTGCGTCGAGACTGTCCAACGCGCGCGCCATCCATTGCGCCGCGGCGCCTTCGGCGGCGGCCAGTTTCCCGGCCATGCTTTCCATCGAAGCCGGGCTGGCCGGGCTGGGCATCGGCTGTTGAAGCATCGCGTTGACCTGATCGGTGGCTTGCTGAATCGCGTCACCGGCAGCGCGGGCGGCGGCCTGCGCTTGCGCGGACGACTGCGACTGCGCCATCTCCTTGCCGGCCTTGGCGACTTCGCCGCCGGTTTTGTTTTCGATTTGATTGCCGAGTTGCTGGACCTCTTGGCCCATGGTTTGATTGCCGAGCCGGGACTCGTGGCGGCCGGCGCGTTCGATGTCGTTGCCGGCATCGCGGACGTTCTGCTCGATGCGCGGTTGTTGCGCGGCGGCCTCGGCGGGGCTGGTCGCGTGTTGCGCGAGATGCTGTTCCTTATTTGCTGACCGCTGGAGATCGGCGGCGGCGTTCTGGAGCGTGTTGCGCGCGATCTCGCTGAGTTCCGCCCGCATCGGTTTGTTCTGTTGCAACGCCTTCTCCAGTTCCTGCAATTGTTCCAGCGGCGTCAAGCCGGCGAGTTCTTCCAACGCCATCGCCTTCGCGTACTCGGCGTCGAGCGTCGGTTTCAATCCCATTTCCTTCTCGGCCTCGCGCAACGCCATGCGCGTCAGGCCGGGCTGGCCGGCTTCAAGGTTTTTGTAATGCTCGGCGAGTTGGCGGAGCGTGTCGGCGAGTTTGCCCTGCAATTCGGCGGCGCCCTTCAACGCATTCTTTTGGTGATCGGGCTGTGGCGTGTGTGCGGCGTGCTGGAGCATGTCGTTGGCGCTCGGCGACGGCTCGCGCAACATGGCGCTGGCATCGTCGGCGTCGCGGGCGCGTTGACGGCCTTCCTCGGTGGCAAGGTTCTGGACGTTGGCGTCGCGGCGGATGGCGTTGCGGGCATCATTGACGCGGTTGTCGAGTTTCTGCTGGTCGTGCGAAAGGTTTTTTGCCTCGGCGCGGATTTTCTCGGCCATGTCGGGTTGACCGGCGTGCCTGGCTTGTTCGTCGGTCTTGCCCTGCATGTTGTCGGCGTTCTTGGCGAGGCCGGCGAGGCGTTCGCTGAGTTTCGGCGCGGCCTTTTCGATCTCGGCGCGGGCTTCGTCGAGGTACGGCTGAATTTGTCGTTTCACCTCGGCGACATCGTTGGCAACCTGGGCGACGGGCTGTGCGACATTCATTGTCGGCGCAGCGGATTCCTGTCGCTGGCGCATTTCATCGGCAATTTGCCGGACCGATGGGCTGTCGGCAGTTGCGTTGAGCGACTTGGCGGCCTCGGCGGGCAACTGCGCCTGCTGCAACTGTTGCGGCAACGACTTCATTTGCTCGTGCGACCATTTCCAATCCTTCGCGCGCTCGACAGCCTCGGCGGACATCAATCGTTCCCAGCGTTCCTGCGCAGCGAGCTGGCGGAGCGCGGAAACTTGTTCGCCGAGATGATGGCCGGTTTCGAGTTTGCGATAGGCTTGTTCAATCGCCTTGATCGCGGCGAGCGCATTGGTCGGCGATGCGGCGTCGGCCAACGCCTGCACGGCGTCGGCTGCGCGGGCGGCGTCCGAGGCGAACTGCGCGTCGGGGTGCGGACGTTTCTCTTCGAGGGCGGCCCGGTCCTTGAGATGGCTGGCAGCCATCTCCATTTGCTCGATGACCGGCGTTTTTTGGCGGATGAGCTTGGCGATGCTGTTGGCGGAACTGGAAAACTGTTCGGCGAGCCGTTGACGGGCGACTTCGGCGCGGCTGGCCAGTTCGCGCTCGGCCTTTTGCATTTGGGCGGCGGCTTTCTCGATGCCGCGCTGCATTGCGTCGGCGACCGGTTTGAGCCGTTCGGCGGTCGGCTCGGCGGCGAGCGTTTTCTCAACCTGATCACGGTCACCGGCAAGATGCTGGGCGGTCTCGCGCGCCGTGTTGGCGGGCCAATCCCGCGTCTGCTGCGCAAGGCGTTTCAACTGTTGTTCGACTTCCTTGGCTTGGTCCGCGGTGACAGTCTGCCGGCGCGTGGCCCGTTCGGTTTGCAACGGATCGCGGAACATCTCGCTCAAGGCGCGCTGGTCGGCGTTGATCTGCGCGAGGTCGCTGGTGATGGCGCGCGCTTGATCGGCGGCAACCATCTGGCGGTAATTGTCGTTGGCAACGCGCGGCGGGCTGACGGCGGCATTGAGCGATTCCTGCGCCTTCTGAAGACCGGTCTTGGCGGTCATATCATCGCCAGTTGCGGCGCGTTCGAGCGCCGCCTTGAGCGGCTCAATGCCTTCGCGCAATGCCCGGCTGACGGCGGCGCCAACCAGCACAAGATCACCGGACTCGCGGACGCTGGCCATTCTCGGCAGCGTATCCTGAATCCGGCGCAGCGTGTCGGCGGCCTTCTCGGCGGCATCCTCAGCGGCGGCGCGGGCGGCGAGGAGCGCCTGCTGTTTCTGGAGTTTGTCGGCTGTTCGCGACGCGATGGCGGTCTTGGCTGACGTCATCGCGCGGTCGAGTTTGTCCGTCGCATCGCGCAGTTCCTGAAGCGATTTCTCAACGGACTGTTTGGCTTTCAAGCGGGCATGGCGTTGCGGGTCGAAACCGGGAGCGGCAATCATGATGCGAAGTGGAACCGATTCGCCGCGCTGCCCCTTGAGGTCGGTGGCGACAAGTTTCGTGATCACGCGATCACCGGGATGAACGCCGAGTTCAAAAAGGTCCCACGTCCGCGCGACCGTGGCGACGACGCCGGTGGGTTGTTGGAGCGGAAACGTCTGCCATGAGCCGTGATTGACTTGGATGGCTTGCTCGATGTTCGAGAGGGCAATGTCGTCCTTGGCTGCGCCGGTGAGTTGGACGAGCGCGTCGGGCGGCAACACGATCTGGTCTTGTTCGGGCTGCTCGATCTTGACCGATGGCAGGAGGTCGGGCTGGACGCGGATTTCGTATTGCGGACTGTACTTGTTCTCGAAACCGGTCTGCGCCGCGACCAGTTGCACCCGATACGTGCCGGCGGCGGTGAGCGGAACGCGGGCGGCAAGCTGGCCGTTGGGAAGTTGCTGGAGCGGAATTTCCTTTGCCGCCTTGCCGAGGTCGAGACGCAACGCGGCCCGCTGCATCGGCTGGTCAACGTCCAGCTTCAACTCGACTTCGGTTCCGTCCAGCGCATCGAGGTCGCCGTTGTCCTCGGTCGCGGCGCGGGCGGCAAGCCGCGTGTACGACGGGTAGTGATAAGTTTTGTGGAACCGGAGAACCTGCGGACGCGGGTGCGGGTTAAGCGTGAACTTTTGCGTGACGGCATCACGCGCCCGGACCCGGTAGAGAACCGGCGATTGATTGACCTGAACCGGCGCGGTGAACTGGTTCACGGCGCTGAGCGCCATTGGGGCGCGCTCACGCGGACCGCGTTTGGGAAACGTCTCCAACACAACACGCCGCACATCGCCGCCCGTGACGCGGACGGTGACCGGCACGGCATCGCCTTCCGGCACCGTCTGGTCGGCGGGCGCGGGCGCGAGCACTTCGATTTGGATGCTGGAGTAACGCGGGATGTTCGCCGCCGGCAACGCGGCGCGGGCGAACGCCTGACGGAAATGCAGCCCCGGCGCGTTGAACAGCGCGAGGAACACAACGATCGTCGCGCCGGCCGCGTACAGCCACGCCGCAATCAACCGTCGTGTGATCAGCGACTCGACCTGAATGCGGCCAACATCACGGGCCACGATTTGTTGGATGGCAGCGCGCAACTCGTCGGAGTCCCAGTGTGGTTTCTGGCCGCTGTCGGCCAACTCGACCGCGGCGAGCAATTGCTCGCGCAACTGCGGCGCGGCGACCTCCACCAGCCGCGCCAACTCGCGCGGTCCCGGCAGGTGCGCCAGGTAACGCACGCACGTCCGCCAGACCACTACTGCCGTGCCGGCGTACGCGAGCAGGCTCAACGCCATCCGCACGCCGTCTTCGACCAGCACGAGCCGGTCAAGCAACGCCAGCGCCGTCATTGCCGCGAGCCAGACGGCCACGATGCTGCACAATCCCCGCCACAAAATCAGCCGCCGCCGCTGCCGGCTGAATCGCCGGAGTTTCTCCAACACGACTGGATGTAGCGCGGTTGTGTTCATCTTGAAGTGAAGTTACCTGTGACGGTGGCAGGTTTCAATGCTTGCCGGGTGAAATGTTTTGTGGCAGTTTGTGTCGTGATGAGCGCGCAAGAAGTCATCGAGCAGATCAAGTCGTTGCCGCCGGACGAACGGGCGGAAGTCAGCAAGTTCGTGCTGGCACAGGACGACTGGATTCCGGAAGAGTTCAAACAGGGCATGGCGGACGCCGAGGCTGGCCGTTTTGTTGACATGGAGACAGTCCTCAGCGGAGCCAAACCGCCACCGCGTTCCGCGAAGTGAGCTACCGCTACAAACCCACGCACCGGTTTTGGGAAAGCTTCTACGCGTTGTCGTCCAGCCAAAAGGACGCCGTCCGCCGTGCGTGGAGAATCTTTCGGGAAAACCCGTTTGATCCTCGGTTGCGTCCCCACAAGATTCACCGTCTGTCGGCGCAGTTTCACCGCACCATCCATGCGGTTGAGGTCGAAGCTGACCTGCGCGTGGTCTTTTACGTCGAGGACGATGTGGTCGTAACGGTTGACATCGGCTCCCACGACATTTACCGGCAGTAAGCGAAGCGTCGTCATATCAGACCGCTCCGTTTTCGCAGGAACCATTCGACGGTCAACAGGGCGATGATGGGCACGAACCACCACCAACTCTGCCAGAGGATCGTCTCGGACTCCTCGATGCGGCCTTTGCTCATTGGTTCGAGTTTTTCGACGAGCCGCGCGCCGTCTTCTTCACGCCAGTGTTCGCCGCCGCTGGCGCGCGCCATCTGCTGGAGAAGTTCCTCGTTGCAGTTGAGATTGGCCATCTCGCGGGCGGCATCGCCGCCGCGCGATTGCACGTGAAACTCGGCCCGCAGATCGCCGATTTGGGGAACGAGGCCGCGCGCGTCCACGCGGACTTCGTAAGAACCCGGCGCGAGCGGCCCTGTTTTGCCGCGAAACGCCCCGCCGGTGTTGTCGTCGGCGCTGAGCGTAATCGTGGCGACCCGTTGGCCGTCGCGGAACAACAACGCCGCGGGATGTCCCTTCGTGACAGCGCGACCACGGTCGTCGCGCAACCGCACCCGCAACTCCGCAGTGTCGCCCGCCAGATAGTTCACCGTGCCGGCGTCGAGCGCGACGTTCTTGTCGCGCACGGCATACGGTGGCTCCATGATGGCGGCGGCGATCTGGTGCCAGAACGGGTCGTGATATTTGTCGGCGACATCGTAGCGCCAGCGCCATGTTTCGTCGGTGCCGAGATACAACGCTTTGCCGGCGCCGAACGGACGCAGCACGACCACCGGAAACTTTTGTCCGCCCACAACGCCGTCAAGGAGCGTTTCCGAGCCGGGCAGCGCGCGCACCGTTGCGAGCCAGTGCGGCGGTTTCAGGCTTCGCCAGACGGCGGCGTTTTCCTTCGGGTCGCTGAGAAACCGCATCGCCCCGAATGCCGCGCCGCGCGCGGTCAACTCGATGGCGCTCGGCAACTCCCGTCCGCCGCGCGCAAGCCACTCGACGGGCAACAGCGCGCCGAGCGGCCCTTGCGCATAACTCCGCAACAACTCGCGCTGGCCGTCCACGAAAAACAATCCGCCGCCGCGCGTGCCGACAAATTCCTTGATCCAGTCGAGTTCCTCTTGCCGGAGCAACCGCGCCGGCACTTCGCCGAACCCGATGAGGTCGCAGGCGAACAACGCCTCGCGCGACGCCGGGAACTGGCCGGCCCTGTCGCCGCGCTCCCACACGTCGGTCAGTTCAGTGCCCGCGACGAGCGCGTTGACTTCCCATTGCGGGTCGCGTTCAAACATGTTCCGGAGGTACCGGAACTCCCAGCGCGGCCGGCCGTCGAGCAGGAGCAGTTTGCGGCGTTGCGTGACGGCGCGCGCGCGGAATGTCGTCGTGTTGTTCGTGGCGTCCTTCTCGCCGGCCAGCGGCGTGATGCTGACCTTGAACGCCAGCGGCAGGCTTGTGAACGTCGTGTGCTCGGCGGCTTTTTTCCTGGCCTCGACGAGGTCCTTGATGGGGAAATCGAACTCGATTTTCCGAAGATGCCCGCGCTCGGTGATGAACGGTTTCTCCCACACCAACTGCGCGCCTTCCTCGATGCGGATGCTGAACGCCTGCCCCGCCGGCATGTCGTCCTTGAGCGTGAGCTCGCCCCGGAGGCGATCATCGACGAACACCGAGTCCGCCGCCGTGACAGCAGTCACGGCGAGGTCGGGCGGCCGCTCAATGGCGCCGATGCCGACCGTGAAGATCGGGATGTTGCGGCCGCCGGCTATCTTGGCGGTTTCCAGCGGCGGACTGCCGAGATTGTGCTGGCCGTCGGAAAGCAACACAACCACGCAACGCTCGTGCGTCTTCTGGCCGATGCGCGCCGTGACGGCATCGCTGAGATCCGTGGCGTCGCCGTCTGGTTTGGCCGGCAACAACCGAGGCAACGGCACGCCCTGTTCGGCGCTCCAGAGCCGGTGTGATTCGATGCCGCTGAGCGCCCACAACTCGACGTTGTGTTTCTTCGACAGACGCGGCAGCAGGCCGTCGTGTTCGCTGAGCAACAACGACTCCATCCGTTGCCAACGTGTCGCGCCGTCGAACTTCTGGAACGCCGACACGACGACTTCGTTCGTGAGCAACTCCGGTTTCACGGCGGTGCCGAACCGGTTGGCCGGCAGAACGCCTTCGCGAAGCCAGCCGTAGGCGGTGGCCACGATCAGCTTGCGACCCGGATCCATGAATTCATCGGTCACGCCCACGCTTTTTGAGGCGTCCACAAACACGAGCACGCGCGCCAAGTCGCCGACGGTTCGCCGGTGGTGCAACACCGGTCCCGCCAACATCAGCACGAGGAAAAATACGACCAGCGACCGCAACAGCGGCAATAACCAACGCGCCCGTCCTTCCTGCGCGCGCGTCTCGCGCCGGTAGAACCACCACGCGGCCCCGGCGAGCGCCAGCGCAATCACAACAGCGAACCAGAGGCTCCAGTCGCCGAGAAAACGCAAATCTGTGACAGTGCGTGTCATAGGAAAACTCGAAATCCGAAATCCGAAATCCGAAACAAATCCGAATTACCAAAATTCGAAAATTCGAATTTCGAGATTGTTTCGGATTTCGTGCTTCGGATTTCGGATTTCATCTTCATCGTTTGCTCCTCGTGATGCGTTGTTGGAGCGCCATCTCGACGAAGACGAGGCCGAGCAGCGCCCAGAGCAACGGACGCCAGAGGTCGCGCCCGTAGCGGCGGCGTTGTTCGAGCCGGCGATATTCGTCCCAACTGCGAACGACATCGGCGTTGAATGGCTTGGCGACGGCCTTGATTTCGTCGGCGGTCAATTGCGCGAGGTCGGACTCGGCCCGCGTGGTGTTGACGACGAAATGCACTGGCGTCTTGTCCGGCAGTTCGAGGATGTACAGGCCGGGCCGGCGCGTGTCGGTGAACGTGGCGAGCGCGCGTCCGCCGGCGGACTTGACGATGAGCTTGTGTTTGCGCCCGTCGGGATCGGACAATTCCAGCGTCTTGCCGCTGAGCGCGGCAGGCAACACGGCAATGAGCGGCTGGCCAATGTCAACGTTGCGCGGCGGGGCGAACTTCGCGGCGAGATACGTCACGAGTTGCTGCATCAACGGCAGATAGACGGGACGCATCGGCAGGTTCGACCAGCCGGCGCTGCACGGCACGCTGCTGACGATGACGGTTCCCTCGCCGAATTTTTTCTCGATCAGGTACGGATCGCCGGTGCTGAGGCGGGCGAGGACGAAGGGCGCGCCGTTGGTCTTGGCCGCCCCGCTCGGAGCGGGGCTCCCGCTTTCGGAGAATTTGTACCAGAGACGCACAGTGGCGGCGGCGAGATTGCCGTGGCGCGGGTCGTTGAACAGGGAAAGCGCGGGATGTTCGAAATGCTGGACGAGAATGGCAGCGTGCGGCGCGTTGTCGTCGAGGCTGCCTTCGAGCGTCGCAAGCCGCCACGGCAACAATCCGTTGCCGTCGGCGTGGAACTGCGTGTTGTACCAGGCGGTCTTGATGCGGTCGCCGGGGAAGACGAGGAGGCCGCCGCCGGTGTGGACAAAATCTTCGAGCAGTTTGAGGTGGTTTCGCGAAAGTTCGGCAACGTTGGCGAGGACCACGACGCGTTTGTCCTTGAGCGCGGCGGCGTTCAGGCCGTTCGGCGCGATGACGGTCGTGGTGACGAGGTCGGCAAGCGTGCCCTTGGTGGACGCATAGGGGCGGAGGGCGATTTCGAGGAAGTCGGTTTCGCCTTCGAGCGGACCGCGGCCGGGATTGCCGTTGACGAGCAGCACGGGAAGCGAGTCCCAGACCGGCACGGCTGCGAGCAGTGCGTTGTCCTGTTTCAGCAAATCGGGCGCGTCGGTTTCCACGGCGATGACGTGCGACCCGGCGGTTTCAAAGGTGTGCGTGAAAAGGACCTGCCCGGTCTCGTGCGGACCGAGCGCAATCTGGGTGATGCCGCGCTCTTGGTTGTCCACCTTGAAATAAACGCGCAGATTTTGATAGGCGGTCTCGCCGTGGTTCTTGAGGTTGGCGCGGACTTGGAACCGCTGGCCGACGCCAAGCAGGAACCGTGAAAAATCGAGCGACTGGACGCTGACGTTGTTTTTGTCCTCGCGCCCAACGTGGATGAACGTGACCCGCGGCGTCAGGGGAAGTTTCTTGAGCAACATGGCCACGCGGGCGCGCTCGGCGTCCTCGGCCTGACCCCAACTGATTTTTTGGAAATCGCTGATGACGACCAGTTCGCGCTGGACTTCGTGCATCTTGCCGAGCATCCCGGCGCCGAGTTCCAGCGACGCCGGCGCGGCGGCGGAACCATAACCGCTTTGGAGCTTGCGCAACTCGCGGTCGGCGCGGTCGGTGTTGTACGTCGGTTCATCCAGCAACGGCGCCGGCGCGCCGCCCATCAAGACGACGCCGACCTCGGAGCCGCGCCCCAGATGACGGATGATCTGGCCGGCGGTGTCGCGCGCCTCGGTGAATGTGCTGCGGTTCTTTGTGCCGGCGTCCATTGAGTAGGAATTGTCGAGCGCGATGACGATGGAGGTTTTTGCCGCGCCCATCAGCGCCCGCATCCCGGTCAGGACGGGCCGCGCCATCAACAGCGCAAGCGTTGCCGGGATCAGGCAGCGCACGAGCAGGAGCAGAAGCTGTTCGATCTGGATTCGCCGGCGTCGTTTGCGCTGGAGCGGTTCGAGCAGGTGCATCGCGGCCCACTTGACGACTTTGAACCGGTTCTTGTGGAGCAGATGAATGATGATCGGAATGCTCGCCGCCGCGAGACCGCCGAGAAGTATGGCGTTGAGGAAAGTCATGGGCGGCGTAAATCCGAAATTCGAATCTCGAAATCCGAAACAAATCCGAATGACCGAAAGCGGCAATTTTCCGATTCGGATTTGCCGTTCATTGTTTCGGATTTCGGATTTCGGATTTCGAGTTTTCTGCTCATGCGGTCTTCATCCGGCGGGCGAGATAGTACGCCAGCGCTTCGGCGTACGGTTTGTCAGTCGTCATCGGCACGAGGTCAATCCGGTGGCGGTGACAACCTTCCTTGAGGTCCTGGCGGAACTTGTCCAGGTTCTCCAGATAGACGGAACGAAGCTGGACGGGGTCGAGCAACCGCTTGTCAGCCTCGGCTTCCAGCGAGTCGAAACGGGTCCATTGCTTGAAGGGAAACTCCAGTTCGTCCGGGTCACAGATCTGGAAGATGACGATGTCGTGGCGTGCGTGACGGAAATGCGCCAGCGCCGACATCAGTTCCGTCACGTTGCCGAAACAGTCGGAGAAAATGACGAGCAGGCCGCGCCGGTGGATTTTCGGGACGAGCTGGTGAAACACTTTCCCCAACTCGGTCTCGCCGCCGGGAGTGGTGTCCTGAAGCGCGTCGAGCAGCATTCGCAAATGGTTCGGGCGCGACCGCGGCGGGATGTAGTGGCGGATTTTTTCGTCGAACGTCACCAGCCCGACGCTGTCGGCCTGCCGCAACATCAGGTATGACAGGCACGCCGCGAGGCGGATGGCGTACTGGTATTTGCTGACGCCGTTGCCGGCGTAGGACATCGAGCCGCTGACATCCACCAGCAACGTCGCGCGCAGGTTCGTTTCCTCCTCGTACTCCTTGATGTAGAGGCGGTCGCTCTTGCCGAAGACCTTCCAGTCGAGCCGCCGGATTTCGTCGCCTTGGACGTATTGGCGGTGTTCGCGGAACTCGACACTGAAGCCCTTGTGCGGCGAGGTGTGCAGGCCGGAGCAGAAGCCCTCGACGACAAGACGGGCGAGCACCTGCAGGTTGCTGATTTTCTGCAGGTCGGCCGGTGTCAGAAAATCAGACGGACGACTCACAATACGTTGGCCGGCGTGCCGCGGGGCACTGCCTTGAGGATGCGGTCAATGATTTCATCCACGTTGATGCCCTCGGCCTCGGCGTTGAACGTCGGGATCACGCGGTGGCGCAACACGGGCTGCGCAATCGCCTCGATGTCGTCAATGGTCACGTGGAACCGTCCCTGCAACACGGCGCGGACCTTGCCGCCGAGCGTGAGGTACTGGCACGCGCGCGGCCCGGCGCCCCACTCGACGAGTTCCTTCACGAACGACAGTTTCTGGTCGGCCTCCTTTGGTCGCGTGCAGCGGACGAGGTCCAGCACGAAATCCATTACATGGTCCGGCACCGGCACGCGACGCACGAGCGTCTGGCACGCGATGATTTCCGGCCCCGTGATGACCGGTAACATCGTCGTCTCGAACGCACTGGTGGTGCGACCGACGATCTCGCGTTCCTGTTCGCGGTTCGGGTAGGTGACTTTGACGTGGAAAAGGAACCGGTCGCGTTGCGCCTCGGGCAGGGGATACGTGCCTTCCTGTTCGATGGGGTTCTGCGTCGCCAGCACGAAGAACGGCTCGGTCAGCGGATAGGTCTTGCCGCCGATGGTGATCGAGTGTTCCTGCATTGCTTCGAGCAGGGCCGACTGCGTCTTCGGCGGCGTGCGGTTGATTTCATCGGCGAGAATCATCTGTGCGAACAACGGCCCCGGCAAGAATGTCAGGTTCCGTTTCCCCGTCGCGGAGTCCTCGTAAATGACCTCGGTGCCGGTGATGTCGGCGGGCATCAGGTCCGGCGTGAACTGGATCCGTCGAAACTTCAGATCCATCACCTGCGCCAGCCCGCGCACCATCAACGTCTTCGCCAGTCCCGGCACGCCCTCCAAGAGGCAATGGCCGCGCGCGAGGATGGCGATCATCAACTGCTCGATGACCTCGTTCTGGCCGACGATGAGTTTGCTGAGTTCGCCGGTGACCTTCTGGTAGGCGGCGACCAACGTTTGCGCCAGCGCAACGTCTTGCTGTCCGTCGTGGGATTTTTGCTGGATTGGCTCCATAGTCGAGTGTCTCTTGTAAACAACTCATTCCAGTCTTGCGAGCATAATTTTCCGCGCTATACTCGCGCGCATCTTGAACCTGGAGTGTACCCAATGAATGAGATGAGTAACTTTGGACCGAAACGCGCTCTGGAGATTCTCCGCCGACTCTGCCTTCTCGGCGGTGTGCTGCTGACCGCCTGGGCCATCGTGAAACCGGCCGACGCGCTCTTTCGCGTCCGCGACGTGAATTTCGCCAAGCGCCAGAAACAGGAAGGCGCGCGGATGCGCAACGACATCCGGATGATGAGCCGGGTCAGCGGCATGGAACTCGACCCGAACGATCCCACCATCAATACCGCGCCGACGCTCACGCTGGAACAGTACATCGAGAAGAAGACCAAGAATAGTCTCATCGAAGTTTCCGGCAACGAGTGGTCGCAGTTCTTCAATGATGTGGATCAAACCCTCGCCGGCAAGACCACGACGTTCGCCCGCCACCTCGACGTTGACCGCCACTCCAGCCTCTACATGCTTTACTTCAACACCGGCCATGGCCCGTTGAAGGAGTTGCAATCCAAGCTCGACGACAACAACCTCTTCACCTACGTCGCGATGCGCGACGGCGACAAGCTCCGCTACATCGAAGTTCTTTACCAACGCCCGCAGTCGGCCTTCCGCGACGCGCCGAACTGGCTGCTCTACCCGCTCCGCAAACACGCCGCCTGGCTTTTCATCCTCGGCCTGCTCGCCTACGCCGCCATCCCGTGGTACCGCAAAGGCCCTGACGAACTCCGCTACAGCACCGGCCGCGCGATGGTCGGCCCCGATTTTCTTGGCGCATTCATGACCGTGTTCTTCTTCACGTTGCCCATGCTCGTCATCATGACCAACACCTTCGGCTCGGAGCCGCCGGACCTGTTCGGGTTCACCAACGGTTGGTGGCCGTTGACGCTGGTGATGTGGCTGCTGGCCTGCCACGGGCTGGCCGCCGTGTTCGTGGCGTTGTGGTACGCCTGTTTCACGATGCAGATCACCCCGACCAGCCTCCGCCTTCGAAAGCTGCTCAGCGGCGGCGACTACGCTTTTGCCGACATGGAAGCCATCGAACCGGCCAAATGGGCCTGGCCGACGTGGCTGAAGACTATCGTCATCCTCATCGGCTTGTTGAACTGGCGGTTGCTCGGCGCAATCCTCATCGGTTCCTCCGAGGAAGCCTACGGCATCGCCATCCGAATGAAGGACGGGCGCAAACTGAAACTTTGGATGACGCACCTGCCCGGCTTCCCGCGCATCTTCCACGCGCTCCGCAAAGCCAACGTCCCGCTCGACCCCGAGCTGGCAAAGATCATTGACGAAGACCTCGCCAACGCCGAGCCGGAGCCGAAACCCGGCAAAGGCGGCAAAGTCGCCGCCGGTATTTTGATGACGCTGGCGATTGTCGGCGCGTTGACGTGGCAGTACTGGCCGGAGAAGACGCGTGTAGTGAAACACGAACCCAAGTTTACCTACGAACAGTTGGCGCAGCGCATGGCGTTGACCAAGCAGATGATGGGCATCGCTGCCCAGATGAAAGAGGCGCTGGCATTGCCCGCCGACGCCACGCCGCAACAGCGCGCCACCGCGATGCGGAAGTTCGAGGAATTGCAGAAGCAGCACGACGAGCTGGACAAACGTTACGAAGCCATCAAGCCGACCAAAGAAGATTAGACCGCCCACAGATCAAGGTTGCTACGCCCGTCCCCGTCCAAATCACAAGATGTCAATGAAGCCAGTCACATCAATCAGCGCCGCCACATTCTTCGCCCTCTTCTGCCAACACAGGCGCGCTGTCCGTCCAGTGTTGTGTAACAGCTATTACACAACACCCGCAAGAGGCTGCGCGGGAGAATGATGAGAGTTGTCACGGCGATTCGTTTTTTCGTGGTCCTGCTCGCGTTTGGCGCGTTGACGGCCTGCGCGCAGTTTGAACTGGAATTCGACGAGGAGGAGTTGGTCAAGCTTTGCCAGAAGTTGCAGGAGCAGTTTCAAAGCGAGTATGTGCTCGATCTCGCCGCGCTGCGGCAGGTTGCGACGACGTTGATTCCGTTGCTGGAGACATCGGAGGAGACGCAACCAATTGCCGCGTGGCTGAAGACGCGCCTCGACTATCTTGAGATGGCCGAGGAACTCAAACCCACCGCTCCCAAGCCGACACCGGAGATCCTGCGCAAAACATGGCAGCAACGGTTGGAAAAGAAACCGGCGTTGTCACCCTCCGCCAAGCTGGCAGCGCGGCTGAAGCCATATTTCACGGCGCAGAAGATTCCGGCTGAACTGGTCTGGGTCGCGGAGGTCGAGTCGTCGTTCAATCCGCGTGCCCGCTCGCCCGTCGGCGCGGTTGGCCTGTTCCAGTTGATGCCGGCGACGGCGACGATGATGGGATTGAAGTTGCGTCCGCAGGACGAGCGCGCCGATCCCGACAAGAGCGCGCAAGCGGCGGCAAAATATCTCCGTTACCTCTACGTCCGCTTCAAGGATTGGCGTCTCGCGCTGGCCGCCTACAACGCCGGCGAGACGCGGGTGCGAAACTTGTTGAGCCGTCACAAGGCCACAACCTTCGACGGCATTGCGACGCGATTACCGGCCGAAACGCAGATGTACGTGCCGAAAATTGAGGCCGTGATCCTGCGGCGCGAAGGCACTGCTCTGACGAAGCTAACGATGCGCGGATAGGCGACGAGTCACTTCGCGCGTACGTCGTACACCAAGAGCGAGTTCAAGTGACGGATGTAGAGCCGGCCGCCGCAGACGACGGGATGACAAAGGCACGGCGGCTTCTCCGGCCACGGCGGCGTGAATTTGCTGATGATCTTCGCCTGTTGCGGCGTGACGTCCACCAGCATCATCGTGCCGTCGTTGCCGAAACAGTACAACCGGCCATCGGCAAACGTAATCGAAGTCTTGCCAATCTCCGGCGCGGTGAAAACTGTTTTGCCGGTGGCGAACTCGACGCAAACCAGCCCTTTGCGATACTGACGGCAACCGCTGCCGTACAGGTGGCCGCGCAGCAACTGCAGGCCGCCGTGACAGTTGTCAAGGTCGGTTCCGAACCACACCTCGGTGGCGCTGCGGCCATCGGGATTGATCTTCGCCATGCGGCTGCCGCCCTTGTGTCCGCTGCTCACGGCGACGCACCCGTCGTGATAGATCGGCGACGTGACGTTCTGGTCGCACGTGCTGGGATGCGGATGCGACCAGAGCAGTTTGCCCGTCTTCACGTCCACCGCGACAATGCTTTGCCGGGCCAATGTGAGGAACACGCGCGTCCCGTTGTGTGTGACGACCTTGGGCGACGAATAGCCGGCCGTGTCGGGAATGTCGGCATTGGCCCAGATCGTGTTCCCGGTGCGGCGGTCAAGCGCAACCACCCGGCCTTTTGCGCCGCCGGGCATGCAGAGCAACGCATCGCCCTCGATGATGACGTTTTCGGCGTAGCCCCAGAAGTTATTCTTGGCTTCGAACCGCTCTTGGAGTTCGACAGCCCACGCCGGTTTGCCGGTCGCGGCTTCGAACGCGGCCAGCCGGCCGTGGGCGTTCATCTGATAGACGATGCCGTCGTGGAAAGTCGGCGTCGTGCGCGCGCCGGGCTGCGGGCCTTTCCAGGCTTTGCCGTTTTGCGTCTTCCATTTCAGTTTGCCGTCGAGGTCGAGCGCGAGGACAAATTCGTCCTCGCCGAAATCGCCGGTGGTGAAGATCGTCCCGTTCGCGATGGAGACGGAGGCGTAACCGCGACCGCACTCGGAGAATTTCCAGACGAGCGGCGGCCCGCCGTCGGGCCAGCTTTTCAGCAAGCCAGTATCACCGGACATATTATCGCGTTGCGGCCCGTGGAACTGCGGCCACCACGGCGTCGCCGCACACAGCAACAGTTGGATGGCTCTGAGAATCATCGGCGTAATTGTCGCGGACTTGCGCGCCGATTGCAAGCGTTACGGGAGCCACTGTGCGCGGTAGAACCGCATCTTGAGGCCGGCGGAGCCGGGGTCCGGCCAGTCGAGCGAATCGCCGGTCAGCGTGTTGGTTGTGACGGGCGTCCATGAGACGAGGTTGCTCGATACCTGGATGACGCAACGCAGGCCGGGCTGGCCGAGGATGCGGATTTGGGCGAGGCCGTTGGTCTGCATCGGGAGCAGGCTCAGGCGCGGCGGGTTGAGTGTGAGCACGCTGACGGAGTACGGATCAAAAGTGAACGTGAGGTTGGTCCCCGGCGGGGACAACACGAGGTTGGTGCGCACCGCGTCAGCCGAACCGATGCCGGACTGGGCGGCGTTGTCTTGCGGGATGCCGTAGGAATAAAGCACGGCGTTTGAGCGCGGCAGGTAACCGGCAAGGGCGACGTTGGCGGTGAGCGCGGCGGTCGGGTGCTTGTTGATGACCAATACCGACAGCGAAGCGTCCTGACGTTGGGCTCCGAACGCGGTCAGCAGCGAGTAATCGCTGGTAGCGGGCACAACGCGGTCGCCGCCGCGCGCGAAATATTTCAGGAGCTTGGCGACGTGGAACGTCGGATAGCGGTTGGTCGGCGTCGAGGGGTTGCTGTAGTCGGTGATGCCGTAATCGCCGTAGGGCCGCCAGCCGTAGAGCGACGACGAGTTGTTGTTGCCGGATTCCTGGCCGTTGCGCAGGTCCCACCAGAGACAGGCGTTGAACTCGGTCTGCAGGATGTGTCCGAGGCTGTCGGCGAGAAAGAGGCCGTTGACGAGGCTGGTGGTTTGCTTGCCGGGATTGCTGTACACGGAGTTGTTCTCGGTGCAAACGAGTTCGACATTCGTGGCGGCGGCGCCGAGGTAATCGTTCAACTGCTGCCGCAAATCCGCCGCGTCGTTGGGCCATGTGGCCGCGGCTTGCAGCAAGATCGCGTCGTTCTCCGCGCCGGGCGCCTGTTCGTAGCGATGGTAGATGAGAAAATCGGGCGTGACGCCGAGGCTCTTCAACGTCGCCAGCATCACGGGCGTCCAGCCGTTGTGCACGGCGAGCGTGCGCGAGTTGGTGGCGGGGTGGTCGGTGTAGTTGGCGTATCTGTCTTCGCCGGTGATGCCGACGGCGCCGACTTTGATCGTCGGGTCCACGGCCTTCATCTGGCTGGCGTAGTCCTTGAACCGCGTGGCGTAGGTAAACGGGTCGTGCGGCCGGGAGTTCGTGTCGGTTTCCCATGAGCCGTAGTTCTCGTTGCCGACTTCCCAGTACTTGATGCCGAGCTGGCGGGTCACGTTTGCGTTCTGAACCCAAGCGGCGGCCTCGGCGGGCGTGCCGGAGCCGTAGTTGACGGTGATGAACACCTGCGCGCCGGTGTTCGTCACCACGTTGGCAAACTTGCTGAATGAACTCGCCCACTGCCACGTGTTGGTGCCGGTGGTATTCGTCTCCCAGTGGTAATCGTCCGACAATGAGCCGCCGGGAAACCGCAAGGCCCGGTTGTCCATGTCCTGGAGCAGACTGATGGTGTTCGGTGTGTCGAGCACGGAGTCCCAGACGGCGACGTTGAGGCCGAAGACGCGCGCGTCCACCGTGCGTACGGTTTGCGTGGCGACGATGCTGAGATGCACCACGGCCGGCGGCGCGACGCTCGTGACTTGGATGTCGTCCACGTAAAAGGTGGGAATGCTCGTGCCGCTGCGGCTTTGGATCCAGAAACCGTCCATGTTCGATTTGTTGGCGACGCCGAGCGCAGCGAGCGGAAGAACGATCTGCTGCCAACTCGTCGTCAGCGGCGGCAGATTGGTGGCGGGTTGCGCGCTGCCGTTGAGCAACGCCTGCACCTGCAACAACTGCCCGCCCGACGTTCCGCCATGAATCCAGAAAGTCAGATTGCTGTAGCCGCTGGTCGCGAACGCCGCGTGATGCAAATACAACGCTTCATACGCCCCCGCCGTGACACTGATCGAGTGTGTCCCGGAATGAACCGGCGACGAGTTGGTGTAATTCAATGTGGCCCAGCCGTAATCCTGCCAGCTGTTGACGAGCGCGTCGTCGTAGATGGTTTGGTCGGCAAACGCCGGTCCTGTGCCGGTGCCGAGCAACAGTGCCGTCTTAAGCAGGGCAATGTATTTGCATTTCAAGCGTGGCTTCAATTTCTTGAGTGCGTGTCAGTTCTACCGCACCGAGAGCACTATATCATAAAGGAGGTGGCTGCCGGAACGCAGGCGGACGACGCGCCAGCAGCCTTCGCCGGTCTCGGCGCTGCTGCCGGCGCCGAAACAGACGACGTTGCGCGCGGAACTTGCAGGTTGCTTGAACTTGCCCACGCCGGCGAGTCGCAGCGTGCCGTCAACGAAGACGCGAATGTCCTTGCCCTGAATCTCGACGCGATAAACGTGAAATGCGCCGGTGGTGTCCATCGCGTAGCTCAAGCCCGCGTGTTGAAGATTGATCCTGTCGGGGAGAAGGCGGAGTGTGTCTTCGGTCACGCCGTTGGCGACGATGATTCCGCTTTTTCCGGACACGACCTTGGCCTCGGCTTCGATTGTGGCCGGTTGGCCGGGGGTGGCACCCCATGGGTTGGAGTAGTACAGGAACGAACCTTGTTCCTTGCCTTTGTCGGCGATGACCAGCGCGCCGTCGCGCATCGCGGTGGATGTGCTGCTGTTGCCGCGTCCTCGCGCCCACGGCGCAGACAATTTCTCGGTGCACGCAGACTCGCTGTCCCACAGCCCGCCCTCCTTGATGGACACTTCAATTTCATTGGCGCCTCGCTTGGCCCACGCCGGCACAATTGGCAAATCCACCCAGCCGTCCTTTACTGTGCCGTTGGAAACGGGATGGCCGTTGAGCTTGACTGTCACTTGTTCGGAGCGGGACACGCTGGGCATTTGCAGGTGGCAGGTAAGCGTTGGTTTTTGTCCCTGTGAAAAATCATCCCCGATGACGATGGGCAGACTCAACGGTTGCTTGGAGGTGACACTGCGCGGCTGGTTTGGGGTCAGGACCGGCACGGCCTGGTAACGGCTGCCGTTGGCGAGGCTGCGATCGGGATTCCCATCGAGCACAGTGACGAAGTAGAGCTTGTCCATGCCGCGCAGCTTGGACGGGTCGCCCACTTCCCGCCAGAGCGGATGGCGTGGGTCGAAGCAGTTGAAGAGATACACGCCATCGGCGCCGGCGGCCCAGGCGTTCATGGCGCGGCCGCGATAACTCTCCTTTGCGTCGCGCTTGAACCGCGACTCGCCTCGCACGCGCGAGTCGCTCAAGCACGGATAAACCGGCACGTTGTATTTGCGGCCCAGTCCGACGCTGTGTTCCCAGGGGTTGAGGCGGAAGTAGCAAGTGGTAACGAGCAGATCAATCAATCCTTCCCGCAGCCACGTCTCGATATCGAGCCCCATGTCCTTGCTATAGCCGACGGAATCGGGGACGCGCATCGCAACGAGAATCGGCCGGCCCCGGCGCAGGCCTTCGGCTTCGGTGATTGCGCGGATGCGTCGCACCAAATCGGTCATCATCTTCAATTCCGCATCAGTGGCGCGGCCGCCGTTGGCAACAGTCTTGAAGAACACAGGATGACGGAGAAAATCCAGTTCGACCCCGTCCACATCGTATCGCCGGCAAATGTCCTCGAACACACGGCACAGAAAATCCCGCACCAACGGTTCCGCGTAGTCAATCCCCGACCATGCGCCGTGAGCGGGGCGTTTCTCGCGGGTGCCGAAGAGCCAGTCGCGGTGCTGTTCCTTGAACGTGGACCAGTAGAATTGCGGTTTGTCCGGTGGATGCGCGGCGTCGTGGGTGTCGTTCATGCGCATGGACCAGAACACTTCCTTGCCGTGCTTGTGCCCGCAGTCCACCATGAGCCGCAGCGTGTCCGTGCCCTGCGCGATGAGGTCGGCGACGATGTTGTTGCGGTTGGAGCGAAAACCTTCTTTCATGACGAGCGCGTCGCCGACTTTCGCGTGATGCGTGAACATGCCGAAAGGGCGCGACGTGCAATACACGATCGTGTCCACCTGCGAATCCAGCAACGGCGTCGTGCGCTTCGCGAGGAACGCCTCGACAGATGCCGGCCCGTCGAGGATATGATCGTCGCCATCGTTGTTGAAGATGACGCGCCGCACGCGGCGCGCGGCTTCGGTTCGTTGCTGGCGGAGTTTCGCCAACGCATCCGACTCGGCGAAAATCGTTTCCGGGAGCATCAGCGCGACGACCAGCAGGACAATTCGCATTCTCATAGCGCCCGGCAGTCTAATTGCACACGGCATCTCGAAGCAAGCTTCGCAACCTCGACTTTCCGGCGGTGTTGTATAGAATCAAACTTATGAGAACTTTTTTGCGATTCACCCTCGTCTTCCTGGTCGCACAAGCGCCGCTCCTTCGCGGCGCGGAGCAGGCCACGGAAATCCTCCAAACCTCCGGCGTCAAGGGTGGCCTGGTCGTCCATGTCGGTTGCGGCGACGGGAAGTTGACGGCGGCGTTGCGCGCGAACAACAGTTACCTCGTGCACGGCCTCGACGCAGACGTGACCGCCGCTCGCAAGCACATTCAATCGCTCGGCCTCTATGGCACGGTGTCAGCCGCGCAGTGGGACGGGAAGCGGCTGCCGTACATCGAGAACTTCGTGAACCTCATCGTCGTCAGCGACAGCGCCCGCGTCTCGAACGACGAGATCATGCGCGTGCTTGTGCCGAACGGAGTCGCGATTGTTGGCGGGCAGAAAATCGTGAAGCCGCGTTCGAAGAGCATTGATGAGTGGACGCATTACCTGCACGACGCAAGCGGCAACGCCGTCGCGCACGACACGGAGATTGGTTTTCTGGCGCGGATGCAGTGGCTCGCGGGGCCGCGTTACTCCCGGCATCATGATCACATGTCCGTCGCCAGCGCGATGGTGTCGGCCAACGGGCGGAACTTCTACATCTTCGATGAAGCGCCGCGCGCCTCGATCTTCATTCCGCCGCAGTGGTTCTTGTACGCCCGTGACTCGTTCAACGGCACGTTGCTCTGGAGGCGCCCCATCGAGCGCTGGCACGAGCACATGTATCCGCTCAAGAGCGGCCCCGGCATGTTGCCGCGCCGGATCGTGGCGATGGGTGACAAACTCTACGCGACATTGAACATTGACGCGCCGCTGACCGAGCTGGACGCCGCCACCGGCAAGACGCTGCGCACGTTCGACAACACGGGCGTGACGGAGGAGATCATTCTCTCCGACGGCGTGTTGTTCCTCGCGGTCGCGGACAAACAACCGCTTCGCAGCGACCCGAAGAAGGTGTTTGCGACGTTGGCCGACATCCGCGCCGACGTGACCGGCCCCCAGTGGGGCGATCTGCCGCGCACCGTCGTGGCCATCGAGGTAAGCAGCGGAAGATTGTTGTGGAAGAAGATCACCAACCTGATGCCGGCGACATTGGCCGCCGACAACCAATCGGTCTATCTCCACGACGGCGTCAAGGTTGTCTGCCTCAACCGCAAGACCGGCGCGCCGGTGTGGGCCACCGAGACGCCGTGCCAGCGGACGTTGAAAGCCTCGTCCACGCCGACGTTGGTCGTGTATGACGACGTATTGTTGTTCTCCGGCTACAGCGGCGACGCGAAGAAGCTCAAGGGCGAAGGCACAACGATGTACGCGCTCTCCGCGCGCACCGGCAAACGGCTCTGGGAAGCCGAGCACCCGCCCCAAGGCCACGCCGGCAGCCCGAAGGACCTCCTCGTGATCAAGGGCGTCGTCTGGTATGGCGACACGGCTCAAGGCTCCGGCACGGGCAACACGACCGGCCGCGACATTCACACCGGCAAGGTCGTGAAAGAGTTTCCGCCGGATGTGAAGACCCACTGGTTCCATCAACGCTGCTACCGGCAGAAAGCCACTGAAAACTTCCTGTTCTTCTCGCGCACCGGCATCGAGTTCGTGGACATCGCCAACGCGCACTGGACCTGTCATCATTGGGTCCGCGGTGCATGCCTCTACGGTTTCATGCCCGCCAACGGCATGATCTACAACGCGCCCAACCCGTGCGCCTGTTACCTCGACGCAAAACTCTCCGGCTTCAACGCGCTCGCGCCGATGACGAAGTTATGGCAGCCAAAACGCGAAGTGTCCGACGAGGGCCGACTCATCAAAAGCGATGTTTCCGATTTCACTTTTGAAATGTCCGATTCCGATTGGCCCACCTATCGCGGCAACGCGGCCCGCAGCGGTTACGTGAAGACGACGGTGCCCGCCACCGAACTGAAGAGCACCTGGGAAATGGACCTCGGCGGCAAGATCACCTCGCCCGTCATCGCCGGCGGACTGTTGTTCGTCGCCGTGATAGACCGCCACGAGATCGTCTCGCTTGATGCGAGCACCGGCCGGAAACTCTGGAGCTACACCGCCGGCGGACGCATTGATTCCCCGCCCACGATCTGGGAGGGCCGCGTGTTGTTCGGCGGCACCGACGGCTACGTCTATTGCCTGCGCGCCACCGACGGCGCGTTCGCGTGGCGATTCCGCGCCGCGCCGGAAGACCGGCGGCACTTCTGTTTCGAGCAACTCGAAAGCGTCTGGCCCGTCAGCGGCAGCGTGCTCGTGCAGAGCAACACGCTCTACTGCGTCGCCGGCCGCTCGATGTTCCTCGACGGCGGCTTGCGGATATTCCGTCTCGACCCGAAGACCGGCAAGAAACTCACCGAGATCGTCATGGACGACAACGATCCGATCACCAAGACGAACCTGCAATCGCATATCAAGGGCTTGAACATGCCGACCGCGTTGGCGGACATCCTCTCCAGCGACGGCAAGAACGTCTATATGCGAACGCTGGTGATGGACATGGACGGCAAACGGAGGGTGATCGGTGTCAACGACGTGAAGGACCAGCAAGGCGATGACCGGCATTTGTTCAGCCCGACCGGTTTCCTCGACGACACGATGTGGCATCGCACGTATTGGACGTTTGGCCGCGCGTTCGCCTCCGGCGCCGGCGGCTATTATCAAGCCGGCCGCGTCACGCCGTCGGGCCGGATGCTTGTCTTCGACGACAAGAACGTGTACGGCTTCGGCCGGCTTTGGCAGTATTATCGTTGGACCACGCCGATCGAGCATCACCTCTTCTCTGCGCCAAGAGATCCGGAGCAGGTCCGGATGGGCTCAGAGCCGCCAAAGCGACCGAAGAAGGCCGATGGCAAACCAAAAGGCACCTTGAATCAAAGACCACTGACGCGTTTCGCCCACGAGTGGTCGAATGAACTCTCCATGCAAGTCACCTCGATGGCGTTGGCTGACAAGACATTGTTCGTCGCCGGCGTACCCGATCTGGTGGACGAGGAGAAACTCAGTAATACACTCGGCGATCTTGAGGTGAAGAAGAAACTCGCCGAGCAGGAAGCCGCGCTCGAAGGCAAGCGTGGCGCGTTGCTCGCCGCCATCGGCGTTGAGGATGGCAAGAAGATCGCAACCTACCGGCTCAAGGCCGCGCCGGTTTTCGACGGCCTCGCCACGGCGTATGGCCAAGTCTATCTCTCGACGCTGGACGGCAAGGTTCACTGCTTCGGTGCGGGCGGCAGCCAGCCGTTGCCCGCCGCGACGGATCAGGTGGTAACGCCGCGCGGCGACGCCGACAAACCCACCGGCGAAATTCCACCCGTGACGACGTCCAAAGGAAAAGGCGCCGCCAAGGCCGCACCAAAAACCGCGCCCAAAACCGGAACAAAGCCGGAACAACGGACTCATCCCGACTTCCATGTTCTCTCCGCCGTCACGGTGACCAGCGGTGGCCTTGGTTACAAACTCACCGCGGACGAAGGCGAAAACGGTCTCGCCCTCAAGCAGCTCGCCGCGCCGCTGACCAAGCCGGTGATATTCACGCTGAAGATTCAACCCAACACCGGAGGCAAACTGCAGACCGGGTTCCTCGTGTTTGGCGACGGCGCCGCGGAAGACAAACTCATCAAGTGCGGTGTCCGTCTGCGCACCAAGAAATGCTACATCATCCAAGGCGCCGCCAAAACCGGCACCACAATGGACGAGTTTGTCAGTGAAGCCGGTAAATCCATTGCCGTCGAGGTGACCGTGGATTTCGCGGCCAAGAAAGTTAGAATGACCCTGCCCGGCAAGGCCATTGAAGCGCCGCTGACCGCGCCGTTGAAACAGATCACCCACGTCGGCTACTACGTGATGAACGCCGTGACCGAATTCAGCCCGGTGGAAATCAAATGACGTGGTGTTTGTTGTTCGCGCTGCTGGCCGGCGTGTGCGCCGCGCAGGAACAGGGGGTGCGGGCGTTGGCCTCGGTGCGCGATGTGCCGAAACTGATCGAGGCGCTCGGTCACAAGGACAAGAACCACCGGTTCTATGCCGCCTACGCGCTCGGCGAGGTCAAGGACGCGCGGGCCGCCGACGCTTTGTTGCGCGCGCTCCGCGACCCGGAGTGGGTTGTGCGCGACCAAGCCGCGTGGGCGTTGCGAGAGCTTCACGATGCCAAGATCATCGAGCCGCTCAAGGCAATGTTGAAGGAAAAGGACGCCGACGTTCCGCACATCACGTGGCTGTTGGTGCAGTACGGCGCGATCAAGATCGTTCCGCCGACCAAGCCGCCGGTGCTGTCGGCGCATTGGAGTTTCGACGACAAAAACACGAAAGTCGCAAAAGATGTGAGCGGCAAGGCCACCGACGGCGAGATCAAGGGCTGCACGGTCGCCGAGGGCAAAGTCGGCGCGGCGTTGCGTTTCGGCAAGGGCAAGTACATCGAGCTGGGCCGCACACAAAAACCATCGGTTGCCAAGACGCCGTTCACGATCATGGCGTGGGTCAAGGCCGATGCGCCGACCGGCGTGGTCGTCGCGCGCGGCGGCGCGTTCTGCGGCTACTCGCTTTATCTCAAGGACGGCTTTCCCAAGTTCGGGATTCGTCGCTCGAAAGAAGGCGCCGACATCGTTACCGGCCGCGAGAAGATCGGCGCTGGCTGGAGCCACTTGGCCGGCGTCGTCGCGAACGACCGCATCGAGTTGTACGTCAACGGCAAGCTCGCCGCGTCGGCCAAAACCGGCGGCCTGATGACGAGCAACGGCGGACAGGGAATGGAGATTGGCTTTGATGTCGGCAACAGCGCCATCGAACTCACCGACGCGTTCGAGGGCGTGATTGACGAAGTGAAACATTTCGACGCCGCCTTGTCGGTAGAGGAGATCGCCCAACAATGCAAATGAGAATTCTTGCCGTCCTGTTGTTCGTTTTCGTGTCGAGTGCGCACGCTGGCGGCCTCTACGTTATCGTGGGCGCAAAGGACGCCGACCAAGCACGCGCGCTCGCCAAGCAGGGCAACCTCGTCCACTGTCTTGCTCCGGACGCGAAGACCTGCAACGCGCTTCGCCGTTGCTCCGTCTTCGCCGACATTCTCAGTGGCAGCCGCCTTCCGTACACCGATAATCTGGTGAACACGCTCATCGTCAACGAAGGGAGTCAGATCCCAAAAGACGAGGCGCTCCGCGTGCTCGTGCCGAACGGCACCGCGCTCGTCGGCGGTCAAAAAATCGTCAAGCCGCGTCCGCCGGAAATTGACGAGTGGTCGCACTATTTGCACAACGCTTCCGGCAACCCGGTCTCGCAGGACAAGAAAGTTGGGCCGCCGCGTCAACTGCAATGGGTCAGCGCGCCGCGTTGGTGCCGGAGTCACGAAGTGGACATCAGCGTCGCCGTAGTGGTCACGGCCGGCGGGCGGATTTTCAGCATTCAGGACGAAGGGCCGACGGGCGTTCACGACACGCCGTTGCCGCCGGCGGAACGACGGTTCCCGGACAAGTGGTCGTTGATTGCACAAGACGCTTTCAATGGCGTTCAGCTTTGGAAGCGTCCGATTCCGAAATGGGGCCCCAGCTTTTGGGAGGCGGGACGGATTCCGTTCCTCGCCATTCCGAAAGAAGAAATGTGGGCGTTGCCGCCGACGGTGACGCGGCGCGTCGTGGCCGTGGGCGACCGCGTTTATATGACGATGGGCTATCGCGCGCCGGTGAGTGAACTGGACGCCGTCACCGGCAAGACGTTGCGCGAGTTTGCCGATACCGCCACCACCGAGGAGATCGTCGTATGCGACGGCATTCTCGTGGCGCGAGTTTGCGTGATTCCCGACGGACCACGTCCCCAACCGGCAACTGCCGCCGGCAAGGGCAAGGGCAAAGTCAAGAAAGCCGCCGCGCCAGCCCGTCAATTCCCGGAAGCGAACGTCGTGGCCATCGAGTTGAGTTCCGGGAAAACGCTTTGGAAGAAACCGGGGGGACGGATGCTTCCGTTATCGCTGGCGGCAACGAAGAGGGGCGTCTGTTTTTTGAACGCGGAAGAATTGACGGCGCTTGATTTGCAGACTGGCCAGGAGCGGTGGAAGACGCCGGTGAACTCTCGGCAGAACAACGACGCCCAGATGGGCGCGTCGCTGTTGATGGCAGGCGACAAGGTGTTGTTCGTGGTCAACGGCCTGAACGTCCACTCGCTTGCCGACGGCAAGTTGTTGTGGCGGACGAGCGAGGTGATCGGCTCGAGCTTTCGCGGCGTGCCGGACTTGATGGTCGCCAACGGCCTCGCGTGGGCCGGCACGATGACGACCAAGGGATTGAATCTCCAGACCGGAGAAATCGCGAAGTCAATTGATGTGGGCGAGTTGTTCACCGCCGGGCATCATCCGCGCTGTTACCGCTCGAAGGCGACCGAGGATTATCTCATCTGGTCGAAGCGCGGCGTTGAGTTTGTGGACATTCGGACGGACAAGAATCATTCGGGCAACGATTGGTGCCGCACGGTCTGCCGTTCCGGTTTTGTTCCGGCGAACGGTTTCCTTTACGTCCCGCCCACGCCGTGCCGCTGCCAGCCCGGCGTCCAGATGAACGGCTTCAACGCGTTCACGACAAGCGGCGAACAACAAGCCACGACCACTGAGCGATTGGAACGGGGACCAGCCTACTCCACCACTCACCACTCACCACTCACCAGCAACGATTGGCCAACGTACCGCAAAGACAACGCGCGCAGCGGAAACGCCGGAACAAGTCTGCCCGCCAACCTGAACCAAGCTTGGTCGGCGAAACTTCCCGGACGCATCACTGCGCCGGTGATCGCGGGCAAATCGCTCTACGTCGGCGGAAAAGACTCGCACGCCGTCTATTGTCTCGACGCCGAGACCGGAGGGGAACGTTGGAGCTACATCGCCGGAGGGCCGGTGGATTCGCCGCCGACCATCGCGCAAGGACGCGTGCTGTTCGGTTGCGCCGACGGCGCGGTCTATTGTCTCAACGCCGCCGATGGCGAACTCGCGTGGCGTTTCGAGGCGGCGCCTCGCAAGAAGATCATTGTCTCGTACGGCCACCTCGAATCGGCGTGGCCGGTGCACGGCAGCGTGTTGGTGAAAGACAACGTGGCGTACTGCTCGGCAGGACGGTCGTCGTTCCTCGATGGCGGGATTTATCTCTACGGACTCGACGTGGCCACCGGCAAGCAACTCTACCAGCAACACCTCGACGGCCCGTGGACTGTCCCGGCGAAGGAACGTCATCCGCATGCGATGGAGGGGACGAGCAGCGACATCCTCGTGTGCAGCGGCGACAAGCTCTTCATGCTCCAATACGTGTTCGACCTGAAACTCAACAAGCTCGACGCGCCGATGCTCGCCGCTTCGGGCGTGCGCAAGACCGATCGCCGCCTGTTGGCTACCGGCGGGTTTCTCGATGATTCCGGTTTCGACCGGCTCTACTGGATGTATTCCGAGCACTGGCCGGGCGCGCAATTTGCCATCGGCGCGCCGAAGCAGGGACAGATGCTTGTATTCGACAACGCCACCACGTACGCGGTGAAATATTTCAACACGCAATTCAGCCGCAGCCCGCACTTCACCGCCGGCAGGGACGGCTACGACCTCATCGCCGACGACAACGCCAACGAATCAAGCGAAGGGACCGAAGGCAGAATCGGCATGTTCCAGCGCCAGAAACCGCCGCGCTGGCAGGGGAAGATTCCCGTCCGCGTCCGCGCAATGGTTGTCGCCGGCGAACATCTTGCGCTGGCCGGGCCGCCGGACATTGTGCCGTCCACCGATCCGTACGGTTCGTTTGAGGGACGGCTCGGCGCAGTGTTGTGGTTGGTTTCGACGAAGGACGGCAGCAAGGTGTCGGAAATCAAGCTGTCCGCTCCGCCCGTCTTCGACGGCATGGCCGCCGCGAACGGCAGGCTTTACGTCGCCATGTCAGACGGCACGGTGCTTTGCTACGGAGAAAACAAATGACATTCCTTGCTCTCATATTAGGCGGTCTCGTCGTTCACCTCGGTTGCGGGGACGGCAAGCAAACTGCCGCGCTGCGAACGAGCGAGAACGTTGTCGTTCACGGCCTTGATGCGGACGTGACGGATGCACGCAAGAATATCCGCGCGCTCGGTTTGTACGGGCCGGTGTCGGTGGCGCCGTGGACGGGCGAGCGATTGCCGTACGCCGACAATCTGGTGAACATGGTTGTCGCCGACAAGCTCGGCAAACTTCCGATGAGCGAAGTGATGCGCGTGCTCGTGCCGAATGGAGTTGCGATGATCGGCGGCAAGAAGACCGTGAAGCCGTGGCCGAAGGAGATTGACGAGTGGACGCATTACCTGCACGGCGCCGACGGCAACCCGGTCGCCAACGACAGCGTCGTTGGTCCGCCGAAACATTACCAGTGGATCGAAGGCCCGATGTGGTTGCGCGATCACGAGACCGATTCGAGCGTCAGCACGCTCGTCACCGCGCAAGGCCGGTTGTTCGCCATCGTGGACGAAGCGCCCATCGGCCTCGCGGGACAGCATTCACTGCCGGACAAATGGTCGCTCATCGCGCGTGATGCGTTCAACGGTGTGTTGCTATGGAAAGTGCCGATCCGGCGCTGGGGCTGGCGCGAGTGGAAGGACACTTGGTTCAACAGCCGTCCCGGCGACATCCCGCTCAACATCCAGAAGCGGCTCGTCGCGTCGGACGACAAGGTTTACGTGACGCTCGGCTATCAAGCGCCCGTCACCGAACTCGACGCGCGCACCGGCGAAATCCTTCAGACCTACGCCGGCACGGAACGCACCAACGAAATCCTTTTCCATAACGGCGTATTGGTCTTATCCGTCCTCTCCGGCGACGGAGTCAAAGTCATGGCGGTGAACGCCGCAACCGGCAAAATGCTCTGGACGAGCGCAAAGACTTTCAAGGGCACCACGACCGACTACATCAAGTGGGTGATTACGCCGATCAGCCCCACGGTTCCGAAGCTTGATCCCGCGAGCAACATTGCCACCGATGGCAAAGTGGTGGCGTTGATTGACGGCCCGGAGATTGTCTGCCTCGACGCCCGCACCGGCACGGAGAAATGGCGCTCGGCATTTCCGTTGGATGACGACGACAAGAAACGCGGCGAAGGCGGAAACTTGTGGGTCGGCACGATGATCGTGCGCGATGGCGTCGTGCTCCACGCCAGTCCCGCGAAACTGGCCGCGCTCTCCGCCGATACCGGCAAGGTGCTTTGGAGTCAGCCGAAGAAATACATCGGTCACCTCTGGTATTCGTGGAAGGACGTGTTCGTCATCGGCGATCTCGTCTGGACGTGGAGCGCGGAGTTGGAAGCGGGAGAGTTTGAAGGCGGCAAAAAGGGAAAACAGCGCACGTCTTGGCCCAAGTCAGTGAACGGGTACGACCTTCACACCGGCGCGCAGAAGAAAGAAGTGCCCGTCGGCTCCATCTTCAAGGCGCACCATCATCATCGTTGTTACCGAAACAAGGCAACGACGCGCTACATCCTCGCCAGCCGGCGCGGGACCGAGTACGTGGACTTGGAGGAAGGCAAGCACACCGTCCACAACTGGGTCCGGAGCACTTGCCACGTCGGCATGATGCCGGCGAACGGCCTCCAATACGTCCCGCCGCACCCGTGCGCCTGCTACATCGAGGAGAAACTCAACGGCTTCTTCGCGCTCGCGCCAGAGCGAAAGCTGAAAGCAGAAAGCAGCAAGTTGAAAGAAGAACGGCTCGAACGCGGCCCGGCCTTTGAACTCACCACTCACCACTCACCACTCACCGATTCCGACTGGCCGACGTTCCGCCGCGATGCCGCGCGCACCGGCTCGGTGAACACGCAAGTTCCCGACAACGCCGCGCCGGTGTGGAGCGTCAAGCTCGGCAACAACGCCACGCCGCCGATTGTCGTCGGCGACCGTGTGTTCGTCGCGATTCCAGACGAGCATCACGTCGTCTGCCTCGACGCGCGCGATGGAAAGAAGCTCTGGGAGTTCGCCGCCGGCGGACGGATTGATTCGTCGCCGACGTGGCACAATGGCGCGGTGTTGTTCGGTTCCGCCGACGGCTGGGCGTATTGCGTGCGCGCCAGTGACGGCGCGCTCGCGTGGCGGTTCCGCGCCGCGCCGGAAGAACGGCTCATCACCGTGTATGGCCAGCTTGAATCGGCGTGGCCGGTTCACGGCAGCGTGCTGGCACAGGGCGGCAAAGCCTACGTCAGCGCCGGCCGGTCGTCGGAACTCGATGGCGGCATCCATCTTTTCGGCCTCGATCCCGCGACGGGACAAGTGTTGCATCAAAACAAACTCGAAGGCCCCGATTACGCCGTCAACACCGCCGGCAAACTGGTGATGTGCCCGCAACCTCCCGATGGCCCGGCGGAATTCGATTCGAACTTCAGACTGCC
Organism: Verrucomicrobiota bacterium; assembly: GCA_016871575.1. GTDB lineage: Bacteria > Verrucomicrobiota > Verrucomicrobiia > Palsa-1439 > Palsa-1439 > CAIKAP01. The sequence goes on along the minus strand of VHCW01000007.1, from coordinate 34,533 downwards.
GATGGGCGCGCTCTCCGATGTCATGATGGGCGACGGGAAACTCGTCTTCATGCGGTCGTTGGCGTTCGATGCGGAGTTGAAACGACAGCGCGGCGACACGGAGCTGTCACCCCGCAGCGGTTTTCTTGACGAGACGTATTTCAAGAGAACGCCGTGGTCCTTCGGCAAGCAAGCCGACTACGGCAACCTCATCGTCCACGACAAGCAGTCGGTCTATTACGTCCGCCAGTTTGATTCGTTGAAGGGACTCGACCCGACGGTCTTCTTCACGCCCGGCGCGAAGGGTTACCTGCTCTTCGCGAAGAACGTCGGCACGAAAAAGGAATCGTGGTCGTTGCGAATTCCCGTGCGCGTGCGCGCGATGGCGCAGACCAGCGACCGGCTCTTTGTCGCCGGGCCGCCGGATGTCGTGGACGCGAAGGACCCGCTCGGCGCGTTTGAGGGACGGCTGGGCGGACTGCTGTACGCCGTGGATTCAGCCACCGGAAAGAAAGTTTCCGAATTGAAGCTCGATTCGCCGCCGGTGCTCAACGGCATCGCCGCCGCCAACCGCCGGCTCTTTGTTGCCACAACCGATGGCCGGCTGGTGTGTTTGGGACGTTAGAAACGAATTCACCTTCCCACTCATCGAACCAACCGAGCCAGCAGGATGTCCTCCACGTTGCGCCGCCCATCCAACACCGCCAGAACATAAACGCCGTTGCCGCTGATTCGGTAAACCACTCGCCACGGCGCCACAACCAATTCCCGGTAGGTGTAAATCTCAAACGCAGCCAGTTCCGGCACCACACGTCCGCGTTGCGGCATCTTCTTCAGGTCCGCACAACGCGATTCAATCCGGTCCAAGACCTGCCCGGCGACAACGGGATCTTCCGTGGCGATCAATTCGATGATGACCTGCAAATCGCGCTGCGCCACGACGGCAAACTCGACCGCGTAAGACCGGGACGGTGCCATGTCAGGACGCGCGGCGGGCGATCAGCGTTCTGCGCAAGCCGGCAAACACCTTGTCGGCAGCCAGCGTGCGTCCGGCCTGCACGTCCGATTCCCCCTGCGCGACGAGTTTGAGCAAGCCGATCGCGCGCCGCATCTGTTCGTAGCTTTCGGGATCCTGGAGCACGGCCCGCGCTTCCCCGTTCTGGGTGATGATGACTGTCCGGTGCGTGGCGTTGATCTGCGCCAACAAATCCGCCGCCTTGCTCTTCAGGTAGGTGACGGGACGAATGTCTTCTTTCATTTTCATGGCATGTCTTCCATCGGCCCGAATACAGTACCGAATTCAGTCCACCGCGTCAATCCGTCTTCCGAGCGCCGATGGACGGCTTTGCGGCCTCGACTTCCCGGCGGCGTCGGATAGAATCACGCACACAAACATGAAAGCCATCTTGCGAACCATCCTCGTTCTTTTGCTGGCGCTGGCCCCGTTGCTTCATGGCGCGGAGCGGGCCAATGAAATCCTCTCGACCGCCGGTATCAAAGGCGGCCTCATCGTCCATCTCGGGCATGGCGACGAGAAGTTGCTGGCTGAGTTGCGCGCCAGCGGCAGTTTCCTCGTGGACGGCCTCACTAACTGGCGCGGCAAACATCTGCCTTACGTGGACAATCTTGTGAACCTGGTTGTCGCGGACAAACTCGGCGCTGTTTCGATGGAGGAAGTAATGCGGGTGCTCGTGCCGAATGGCGTGGCGCTCATCGGCGGGAAGAAGACGGTGAAGCCGTGGCCGAAGGAGATTGACGAGTGGACGCACTACTTGCACGACGCCGACAACAACGCGGTTGCGAACGACAAAGTTGTCGGGCCGACAAAAGGACTGCAATGGTTCGCCGAGCCGCTCTATTGTCGCACTCACGAAACGGATTCGAGCATCAGCGCCATCGTTTCGGCGCGCGGTCGCCTGTTTTACATTCTCGATGAAGGCCCGACGGGCGTCGCCGACGAGCGGTTGCCGCAGAAATGGGCGCTGGTGGCGCGCGACGCTTTCAGCGGCGTGCTCCTCTGGAAGGTGCCGCTGCCAAACTGGGGCTGGCCGGAATGGAAGAAGAACGAACTGGCCGGCGTGGACTGGACGAACATCAAGGCGCACCGGGTGCGTTCGCCGGCGACGTTGCCGCGGCGGCTGGTCTGCGACAGCGAGCGGATTTACGTGACGCTCGGTTACAACGCGCCGGTGAGCGTTCTCGATGCGGCGACCGGCCAGGCGCTCCGGAACATTTCCGGAACAGAATACGCCGATGAAATCCTTTGCGCGAAAGACAAGCTGGTGGTCTGTGTGCGCCAAGAGCGTCCATCCGGCGAGGGCGACGTGAAGAGCAAGGCCGGGGGAAAGAGAGGCAAGAAGCGCGCGGTCGTGACAGAAGCGCCTCCGCAAGCGCCATCCGTCAGCAACCGGTTGCTGACGATCAACGCCGCCACGGGCGACATCATCTGGCGAACCGAGGCCGGCGAAGTGGTGCCGCTGTGCGTCGCCACCGACGGGCAGCGCGTCTATTACCACAATTACCGGGAACTCGTTTGCCTGAACCTGGCGACCGGCGCGGTGCAATGGCGCGCGCCGAGTTCTGCCAGCCACGGCAATCTCTACGCGGGACCAAACACATTGATTGTTCATCGCGGCGTGGTGCTGTTTGCCGGCAACAACCTGGAAGCCTTCGCCGCCGAGACCGGCAAGTCCCTGTGGAAGACCGACGCCAAGAAAGGCCCGGGCGTCAGCAATCCGCCGGACCTTTTCGTCACGGCCGGCCTCGTCTGGTCCGGCCAGAGCACCAGCGGACGCGACCTGATGACGGGCGCGGTGCGACGGACGATTGACCTGAAGCAGCTCATCAACCCGTGGCATCATTATCGTTGTTACCGGAGCAAAGCGACCGAGCGTTTCCTGATCTGGCCGAAGCAAGGCGCGGAGTTCATTGATCTCGAGGGCAACGAGAACATGCGGCACGATTGGTATCGCGGCCCCTGCAAATACGGCATCCTGCCGTGCAACGGCCTGCTCTACGTCGGCCCGCATCAGTGTTCCTGTTTTGCCGGCGTCAAACTCAACGGCTTCAACGCGCTCTCCGCCCGCGGCTCGGCGCCGAAGTCAATCGCCGAAGGGCGTTTTGAGAAAGGTCCTGCCTACGGCAACGTTTCACGTGTCACGAGTCACGAGTCCGATTGGCCAACCTTCCGCGCCGATTGCAAGCGCAGCGGACGCACAGCCGCAGCAGTGCCCGCCAGCGTGAACCAACTCTGGCAGACGAAGCTCTCCGGCAAGCTGAGCCAGCCGGTCGTGGCCGATGGCAAACTGTTCGTCGCGGAGATTAACGCCGCGAAAGTTCACTGTCTCGACGCGAAAAACGGGCGCGAACTCTGGCGCTTCACCGCCGGCGGGCGCGTGAACAGCCCGCCGACAATTCACGGCGGCGTGGCGCTGTTCGGTTCTGCGGACGGCTGGGTCTATTGCGTGCAGGTTTCCGACGGCGCGCTCGCGTGGCGGTTCCGCGCCGCGCCGGCGGATCGCCGGCTCGTGGCGATGAACCAGGTCGAATCCGTCTGGCCGGTGCACGGAACGGTGTTGGTGCAAAACGGAATCGCTTACGTCGCCGCCGGTCGCTCGACGTTTTTGGACGGCGGCATCTTTTTGTCGGCGCTTGATCCGTTCACCGGCAAGCTGCTGCACGACGCGCGCGTCGAGGGACCGTATCCCGACGTGAACGTTGACAACGGCGGCTCGCGCAACATGCCGGGCGCGCGCTCCGAAGTTCTCGTCAGCGACGGCACCTCGATTTATTTGCGCCAGATCAAATTTGACGCTGCGTTGAAACGGTCGTTCACGGACTCGTCGGGCTTGCGGCTCACCTCGACCAGCGATTTGCTCGACGACTCGGCGTTCAACCGGACCGCCTGGCATTATTCGGACTGGGACGTCAACCAAGCCGGCGCGCAGCTTCTGGTGTTCAACGAGACGACCACGTTCGGCGTTCAGGTTTATTCCAAGCACGTCGCCCAGAGCATGGGTAACCCGCAGCCCGCGGGGTCAACTCTTGACACTTGACTAACGGGGCTGGGTTTGGTATTCCGCGCAGCATGGCTAGACCAATTCGCGTAGAGTTTGAAGGTGCCGTCTATCATGTGACGGCTCGCGGTAATGAGCGACGAGCTGTTTTCTTTTCCGACGATGATCGGAAGCTGTTTCTGAAGACAATCGGCGAGATGGTGGAGCGGTTTGGAGTCCGGGTAATGGCGTATTGCCTGATGCTGAATCATTATCACTTGGTCTTGGGGACACCGCAAGGCAACCTCAGCCGTGCCGCAGGCTGGCTCCAAGTGACCTACACCGTGCGTTTCAATGCCCGTCATCGGCGTAGCGGCCACCTGTTTCAAGGTCGTTTCAAGGCTCAATTAGTCGAAGCGGACGAGTATGGCCGGTGGCTCGTCGAGTACGTCCATCTGAACCCGGTCCGTCCCCGTCGCGCCCACACGCCGCTGCCCATCGAACGAGCGCAAGACCTTGACGCCTTCGACTGGAGCAGCCACCGGGATTATGCGGGACTGCGGGCCAAACCGGCCGAATGGCTCTGTCTGGATTGGCTGGCGTACTGGGGAATGGATCGCCGCGCGGCGCAAACGGCCTATCGTCACGAGATCAACCGATGGTTTACCGGCGAAAAAGCCAGTCCGTGGGAACGTCTGCGTGCCGGACTCGTGCTGGGTGGCGACGCGCTACTGGCGAGAGTCTGTGCCATGGTCGAAGGCAAACAAGGCCTCGACGAAACCCGCTGGACCCGGACGCAAACCACCTCAACCCTCCGACAACGTCTTCGCGATCTCCTCGCCCAAGAGACCGATGACCGCGTCAAGATTTGGACGCGCGTCAAACTCGGTGGCGAACGCCCATCCGACATCGCCCGCGAGTATGGCTATCGCGACCAGAGCGGCGTCGGCCAACTCCTCAAACGCCTCGACAAAACCGCAGCCAAAGACCCCAACCTCCGCTCCAAACTCGACCACCTCAAGGCTCAGTTGTCACGAGTCCAGAGTTGACCCCTTACAACCCCTTACACCTTACACCTTTGGCGACTCGCCCGACGAGGCCACGTTGATCAAATGCGGCTACCGGATGAGCGGCAAGTTGCTGGAAATCACGCAAGGCCCCGGCGCAGGAAAGACGGGCCGCGCTTCCCAGAAAGCCGATCTCAAGGCCAACGAAGTCACGGAGGTAACCGTCGTCGCCGACCTCGCGGCGCAACAAGTGACGCTGTCCGCGCGCGGCCAGACTGTGGAAGCGCCGGTCGCTGCCCGTCTCGACTCGATCCTTTGGGTTGGTTACTGGGTATCGTCGGTGATCAGCGACTTCAGCGCCGTTGAGATTGCCAAAGAATAATTGGCGGCACCGGATTTGTCAGTTCATCGCTTCCAGTTGTCATACGTTTTCCCCAGCTCGCTGCGGACCGACAAATCGTATCCCCCCTTGTTGTTTGCGCCGGGATATCGGTAGCTGTAATAATTGCCTGCGGGATTACGAATACAGCGATGGTGAGAACCACCGCCATCAGTTCAATCAAGGAAAAACCTTTTCGGGAAGATGTTTTCATCTGGTTCCTGTTGTTGCAACCTTGCCTTGCTGGCGGTGTTGCATCATAACTACGCCAATGAACACCAACCTGTCAATCGCCCTTGTTCTTCTGCTGGCTTCAATGCCGCACGCGCGCAGCGCGGAGCAGACCAAAGCCATCCTCAAAACGACCGGTGTCAAAGGCGGCCTCATCGTCCACATCGGCTGCGGCGACGGAAAACAAACGGCGGCATTGCGCGCCAACGACCGTTTCACCGTGCACGGCCTCGACAAGGACGTGACCGCCGCGCGCAAGCACATTCAGTCGCTCGGATTGTACGGGCCGGTCAGCGTGGAGCGATGGAGTGGTGGCGTGTTGCCATACGCGGAGAACTTGGTGAATTTGATTGTCGCGGACAAGCCCAGCGGCGTCTCGATGGACGAGCTGATGCGCGTGCTCGCGCCGGGCGGCGTCGCGCTCATCGCCGGCAAGAAGACGGTCAAGCCGCGCCCGAAGGACATTGATGAGTGGACGCATTTCCTGCACAGCGCGAACAACAACGCTGTCGCCCGCGACACGCGCGTCGGCGCGCCGCGCTCGTTGCAATGGATGGCGCCGCCGCTGTGGTTGCGCAGCCACGAAACGCCGTCGGGTTTCCAGGCGATGGTCTGCGGCGGCGGGCGCGTGTTCTACATTTTCGACGAGGGATTGATCGGCATCACCGACCAGCGCTTGCCGGAGCGCTGGGCGCTGCTGTGCCGGGACGCGTTCAACGGCAAAGAACTCTGGCGCCGGCCCATTGAGAAATGGGGCTGGACGGAGTGGGCCGGGGATAGATTCGCCAACACCGACTGGACGACAATCACCGGTGGCCGGACGGTTGTGCCCGATGAAAACCAGCGCCGGCTCGTCGTGGACGGCGACCGCCTCTACGCGACGCTCAGCTACCGCGCGCCGTTGGCGATTCTCGATGCGGCCACCGGCAAAACGGTCGCGACTGTCCCGGACACCGCGCCGGTCCGGCAAATCGTCGTTGCCGATGGCATTGCGTTGGTCTATTCGCAGGAAGGAAAACCCGACGCCGAACTGCCAAGACAAAAAGGCAAGGGGAAAGGCAAAGCGCAGGAGAGCGGTCCGCCGGGCGTATTGATCGCCGTGGAAGGCGCCACGGGGAAGGCGCTCTGGCGCAAGAACGTTCCCGCGGTGCAGGGAATCACGCTGGCGATTGAAGGAGGCCGCATCGTGTTCTTCGGCGGCGGCAAGCTGACGGCGCTCGACTTGAAAACGGGCGCTGACCGGTGGCAAACCGGTGTCGAAAGCGGCGGAGTGCGAACATTGGTGGCGTGTGACGGCGTGTTGGCGGTGCTCGGCAACAATGGCTTGGAGGCGCGCGATGGCGCCACCGGCAAGTTGCTTTGGAAAAAGGAAGCGCCGCTGGCGCGCGGCCTCGGCAGCGAGGGATTATACGTCATCGGCGGCATCGTCTGGCCGGACATGATCGGCGTGGACGAAGACCGCACGCCCAACGTCAAAAGCCCCCACGTCCTCGCCATCGGCTACGACCTGCGGACCGGCGAGGAACGAAAACGTCTTTTCGTCGAGAACTTGCGCAGCCCGGAGCATCATCATCGCTGCTATCGGAACAAGGCCACCGAGCGATTCATCATCAGTTCGATGGAAGGCTTGGAGTTCCTGGATGTCGTCGGCTCCAACCATTCGCAGCACAACTTCGTGCGCGGCGCCTGCAAACTCGGCATCATGCCCGCCAACGGCATGATCTACGTGCCGCCCGACCAATGTTTCTGCGACCCCGGCGCGAAAAAACTGGGCTTCACCGCCATCGGCCCGGCCACAAAGATCCAGCCGGTGCCCGACAATCAGCGACTGCAAAAAGGTCCGGCCTACGGAGCAGAAAGCAGAAAGCAGAAAGCAGAAAGCAGAAACCCCGACGACTGGCCAACCTTCCGTCACAATCCGGCCCGCCACGGCTCGACGCCCACCAAGGTGGGAACCACGTTGACCGAAACCTGGCGCGTCAAGATCGGCGCCGGATTGACGCAGCCGGTCGTCGCCGGCGGACGCGTGTTTGCGGCCGCGCGCGAATCGCACACGATCCACGCGCTGGACATGAAGACCGGCAAGACAGCGTGGACGTTCGTCGCCGGCGGACGCGTGGATTCGCCGCCGACCATTCTCGGTGGACTCGTTCTGTTCGGCAGCGCGGACGGCTACGTCTATTGCCTGCGCGCGGACGACGGCGCGCTGGCGTGGCGGTTCCTCGCGGCGCCTTGTGAGCGTCGCATCATGGTCAACGACCAACTCGAATCGGTCTGGCCGGTCCACGGCAGCGTGCTGGTCAGCGACGGCGCGGCCTACTGCACCGCCGGCCGCTCGACGTATCTGGACGGCGGCATTCGCGTGTACGCGCTGGACGCGACGACAGGCAAGCTGCAGCACCAGACAACGCTCTCCGGCCCGTTCCCCGACGGCAAGACGTTCCGCGAGGTGTCGTTCTATATTCCCGGCGCGAACTCCGACGTGCTGGCCCACGAAGGCGGTTATGTCTATATGCGCCAGAAGAAACTGACGCCCGATCTCAGGGAAGAGAAGCAGGAAGATCTTTCTGTGAAGGGTGAGAAGGATGTCGGCCTGCACGTGTTCTCGACGTCAGGTTTCCTGGACGCGTCGTGGTACAACCGCGCGTTCTGGATGTACGCCAAACGCTGGCCCGGTTTCCAATTGGCAAATCAATCCTCGAAGAGCGGCCAGTTGCTCATCGTGGACAACGAACGCACCTACGCTGTCCAGCCGTACTATCGCCGCAACGTTCACAGCCCGATGTTCTTCCCCGGCAAGGAAGGTTATCTGCTCTACGCCGACAAGAACTCCAACGAGCCGCAGATCGTCGGCGACCCCACCGGCGCGCGCAAGCCGGTGGAGTGGTTGCCGCAATCCGATTACGAGCGCGGCGGCGGACGCGCCGTAGAGAAGCTCGACAACACCGCGTTCGGTCTCGACAAGATGATCGGCTACACGCGCGCGGAGCCGCCGTTGTGGAAGACGTTCCTGCCGGTGCGGATCCGCGCGATGGTCAAAGCCGGCGACACGTTGTTTGTCGCTGGCCCGCCCGACGAACTTGACGCGAAAGACCCATACGCGGCACTCGATGGCAAGAAAGGCGCGAAGCTCGTCGCCGTGTCAGCGAAGGACGGCAAGAAGCTCGCCGAAAGCGCGCTGAACGTGCCGCCAGTCTTCGACGGCTTGATCGCTGCAGGCGGACGTTTACTGATCGCATTGCAAGACGGCAGTCTTGCGTGCTTGGAAGGAAAGCCGTAACTGAAGTTTGGCGGAATGTGTTTTCTTTACCGGGTGTTGTTGTAGCGGCGCTTCTGTGAAGCGCCGTTTCGTGGGGAGAGCGACCGAGTCTGCGCTTGGCACAAGCGCAGCTACAAATCACCGTCTCGTCGCTTCAAACCGCGCTTCAACGTTTTCTTGCGTGACACCCTGTCCTTGGTCGAGGCTTTCCTCGGCATGTTTCAAGGCAGTTCGATGGCTTGGGCAAAGAGCCGCCGAGACGGCGGCTACTACACCACGGATGGGTGTAGTGGCGTCCGTCCCGGACGCGCTCTGTGAACTGCTCAACGGTTTTTGTTGCATCAGTCAAACTCTGCAACCTTGTCTTCCCGGTGGTGTTGGATAGAATCTCACGCACTGCCATGAAAACCTTCTTACTAACCTGCCTGATTTCTCTGCTTACAATAGCATCGGCGTTTTGCGGCGCGGACACCGGCGTCAAGGGCGGCCTCGTCGTCCACATCGGCTGCGGCGATGGGAAACAGACAGTGGCGTTGCGCGCCAACGACAGCTTTCTCGTCCATGGACTCGACACGGACGTGACGGCGGCGCGCAAACACATTCAGTCGCTCGGCTTGTACGGGCCGGTCAGCGTGGCGCAATGGAGCGGTGGAGTGTTGCCGTACGTGGACAACCTTGTGAACTTGGTCGTGGCGGAAAAACCCGGCGCGGTTTCAATGGACGAAGTGATGCGGGTGCTCGTCCCCGGCGGCGTGGCGATGATCGGCGGGAAGAAGACGGTGAAACCGTGGCCGAAGACGATTGATCAGTGGACGCATTTTCTGCACGGGCCGGACAACAACGCGGTGGCGATGGATTCGGTGGTGGACATTCCGCGCTCGATCCAGTGGGTGGCAGAGCCGCGGTGGGGGCGCAGCCACGAGGAACTCGCCAGCATGAGCGCCGCGGTCACGGCGCAAGGGCGCATCTTCTACATCGTGGACGAGGCGCCGCTGGCTTTCATCCGGTTTACGGGCGACTGGAAGCTGGTGGCGCGCGACGCATTCAACGGCACGCTGCTGTGGAAACGTCCCATCAGTTCGTGGGTGGATCATCTGCGCCATTTCCGTTCCGGCCCGGCGCACCTGCCGCGCCGGCTCGTGGCGGTCGGCGACCGGGTGTACGTGACACCGAGCCTCGCGGGACCGGTGCTCGCGTTGGATGCGGCGACCGGCCAGACCGTGTGCGAATACAAGGGCACCGAGCGGGCGGAAGAGATCATCGCGGACAACGGCATTCTCTATCTGGCCGTGGGCACATCCGAAGCGGAGCGGACCGGCGGCGGACTGTTTACGCGCAACGAACCGGCGCCGACGAATTTCCGATTCATCACCGCCCTGGATGCCGCCACGGCGAAGCCGTTGTGGAAAAAAGATTTTGCCCGGAACGAATATCTCCTGCCGTTGACGTTGGCGGTGAAAGGGTCGCGCCTGTACTACCAGAGTTCCTCCGGAATCGTGTGTCTCGACGCGCGGTCGGGCAAAGAAGTTTGGAAAACCGCGCGCCCGACCACCGCGCGGCGCATGAGCTTCTCCGCGCCGACATTGGTGGCGACCGACGATGTGATTCTGCTGGCCGACCTTGATATTGAGGGCGCCCCAGCCGCCGGCACGGTCGCGTGGGGCGTCCACGGCTGGAACGAACCGGGGTTCCCACGGAAAGGCAAGAGCACGTTGCGGGCGTACGCGGCGAAGGACGGCAAGGAATTGTGGTCGGCGCCGAGCAAGGAAGGATACAACTCGCCGGCGGACCTGTTCGTCATCAACGGCGTCGTGTGGGTCGGGCCGGAGTTTCACGGGCTGGACCTGAAGACGGGCGCGCCAGCGAAAACGATGAACGCCAAGGCCCCCAAGGTCGGCATGGCGCATCATCGTTGCTACCGGAACAAGGCCACCGGGCGGTTCATCTTCACCAGCAAATCCGGCATCGAAGTGCTCAGTCTCGACAAGGGTTGCTGGCTCAGCAACAACAGTTGGATTCGCGGCACCTGCCAGTACGGCATCATGCCGGCCAACGGCCTTCTCTACGCGCCGCCCAATGCCTGCGCCTGTTTTCTCACTTCCAAAGTCGCCGGGTTCTTCGCCGCCGCGCCGCAACGCGACAAGACCGGCGCGATGCCGTTCCCCAAGGAACCGGTGCTCGAACGCGGCCCAGCCTATTCGGAAATCCGAAATCCGAAATCCGAAATCCGAAATGCGGAAGACTGGCCCGCGTACCGCCGCGATTCGCGCCGCAGCGGCGCGGTCGCCAGCGCGATTCCCGACGCGGTGAAACAAACATGGTCGGCCTCGCTCGGCGGACGGCTGACGCAGCCGGTGATTGCGGGCGGAAAAGTGTTCGTGGCCGCGCCCGATGCGCACACGGTCCACGCCCTCGCCGCCGCAAATGGCCGGGAGATCTGGCGGTTCACCGCGGGTGGACGCATTGACAGTTCGCCGACCATTTATAATGGCATGGTCATCTTCGGTTCCGCCGATGGCTGGATTTACTGTGTGAGTGACGCGGATGGCGCGTTGGTCTGGCGATTCCGCGCCGCGCCGGCGGAACGGTTAATCGCAGCGTACGGCCAGCTTGAATCGCTCTGGCCGGTTCACGGGGCGGTGCTCGTGCAGAACGACACGCTCTACGCGACCGCTGGCCGCTCGACATATCTGGACGGCGGCATCGTGCTTTACCGGCTCGAGCCGGCGACGGGCCGCGAGCTGTCGAAGACCGTCCTCTATCATCTCGACCCGCAAACCGGCGAACAACTCACGACGGAAGCCAAGTTCAATATGGAAGGCACCACGTCCGACATCCTCTCCGGCGACGGTGATGCGGTGTTCTTGAAGTATTTCACGTTCGACCGCTACGGCAAACGGACGGAAACGGCGAAACCGCGTCCCTTCTCGATCACCGGTTTCCTCGGCGAAGAATGGTTCGTCCGCAATTACTGGGTCCTCGGCGAAGGCATGCCCGGCGCCGGCTGGGGTGGCTGGGCGAGCGCTGCCAACCAGTTTCCGGCGGGCCGGATTTTATGTTTCGACGAACGCCGTGTGTACGGTTACGGTCGAGAGAAAGTTGCCCCCGGTCCCGTCGGCCACAAGGCCGATGCCTACCGGCTGTTCGGAATGGAACGAACCGCTGCGGGCAAACCCGATCCGATCTGGACCGACACGCAATCGCTCATCGTCCGCGCCATGGCGCTCGGCAACGACCGGCTGGCCGTCGCCGGCCCGGTTGATCTCGGCCGGAAAGATCCCGACCTGCTGGCGTTCACAAACGAGACGGAAGCGCGGGCGGCGTTTGACGGCAAGAAAGGCGTTTTTCTGAGAATCATCAACGCCGCCGATGGCAAAAAGATTTCCGAGTGCGCCTTGCCGTCAATGCCGGTTTTCGACGGCCTGTCCGCCGCGCTCGGCCGGTTGTACATCGCCACGGTGGATGGTAACGTTCTGTGCTTTGGAGGAACCGAATGATGATACTTCGAGTGTGTGCCGTCGTTCTGCTGCTTGCCGCACAGACAACCGCCAACAACGCAAAAGACATTCTGCAATCCACCGGCATCAAGGGCGGCCTCGTCGTCCACATCGGTCGCGGCGAGCTGCGCGCGAAAGACGGCTTCGTCGTGGACAACCTCGGCGAATGCCGTGGCGGACGGTTGCCGTACGTTGACAATCTCGTGAACCTGCTCGTCGCCGAAAGTTCCGGAAATGTTCCGGTAGCTGAAGCGTTGCGCGTCCTCGTGCCGGGCGGCGTCGCGCTCATCGGCGGAAAAAAGATCGTCAAGCCCTGGCCGAAGGAGATGGACGACTGGACGCACTACCTCCACAGTCCCGGCAACAACGCCGTGTCGCACGACACGCTCGTCGGGCCGCCGCAACATCTGCAGTGGGTCGCCGAGCCGAAATGGGCGCGCAGCCACGATCACCTCTCCACCATCAGCGCTGTGGTCACGGCAAAGGGACGCATCTTCTACGTCGTGGACGAAGCGCCGACCGCCTCCGTGGCGTTGACGCCGAAATGGTTTCTCATCGCGCGCGACGCTTTCAACGGCATCCAGTTCTGGAAGCTGCCCATCGAAAGCTGGCAATATCACCTCCGCGGTTTCCGCGCCGGCCCGGCGGAACTGGCGCGGCGGCTCGTCGCGGTCGGCGACCGCGTCTATGTCACGCTCGGCTACGGCAAACCGGTCTGTGCGCTCGACGCCGTGACCGGCAAAACGTTGCGGACGTATTCGCAGACTGTCAACGCGACGGAATTTATCTGCCACGACGGCGTGCTGTTCGTCGTGACCGCAGAACCGACCAGCGCTGACGAGGAGGCGCGCCTCGCCAGGGCCGCGACGGACAAATGGAATTTCTGGCCGATTTACAGCGTGCCGGCGCCGAAGAAAACTTTGCTCGCCGTGCGCGCCGATTCCGGCGAGACGCTCTGGAACAAGACCGGAACCGACCTGATGCCGACGGCGCTGGCCGCGGCGGGCAACCGCGTGTTCTTCGAGGACCTCAAGTCGGTCATCTGCGCCGACGCAGCGACCGGAAAGGAGATTTGGAAGGCCGCGCGTCCGTTGACTCCGAAGCGGCCAAGCTGGACCGCGCCGACGTTGGTGGTGAGCGGCGACGTTGTGCTCTCCGCCGACCGCGCCGCCGGCGACGAGGGCGCACTCAGTTGGTCGGTCAACAGCGCCGGCGGCCTCGCGCCGAAGGGCGAGATGATCGCGTTCAACGCCAAGACCGGCCAGCGGCTCTGGAGCGCACCGGCGCGCGAAGGCTACAATTCGCCGGTGGATTTGTTGGTGACGGGTGGGACCGTGTGGAGCGGCGATCTCGTCAAAGCCAGCGACCCCGGCATCACGCAAGGCCGCGACCTTCTCACCGGCGAAGTCCGCAAGACGCGCCCGCGCGATCAGGAGTTTTATGCCGTGGGCATGGGACATCATCGGTGTTATCGCAACAAGGCGACTGACCGCTATCTCATCACCGGCCGCGCCGGCGCGGAGTTCGTTGACGTCAACACCGGCAAGGCCATCGCGAATCATTGGGTGCGCGGCGCCTGCCAATACGGCGTGATGCCCGCCAACGGCCTGCTCTACGTCCCTCCACACGCCTGTGCCTGTTTCATCCAATCGAAGCTCAACAGCTTCAACGCGCTCGCGCCGGCGCGAACGATCGTGGAGAGCGGAGAGCGTTTGGAACAAGGTCCCGCCGTTATCGCAAATCAACAATCTCAAACCTCTGATTGGCCAACTTATCGTGGCGACATTGTGCGGAGCGGTTCCACTTCCGCTGCCGTGCCGGCTTCGCTGGCGGAAGCGTGGCAGACGAAACTCGGCGGGAAACTCACCGCGCCGGCCATCGCCGGCGGCAGGTTGTTCGTCGCAGCGACGGAGACGCGCGAAGTCTGCGCGCTCGATGCGGCCAGCGGAAAAGAGTTGTGGCGGTTCACGGCGGGCGGGCACGTGGATTCGCCACCGACGGTGTTCGAAGGTCGCGTGTTGTTCGGCAGCACCGACGGCCGGGTCTATTGCCTGAGCGCGACCGATGGCCGGCTCGCGTGGCGGTTCCGTGCCGCGCCGGCAGACCAGCGCATCATGGCCTACGGCCAACTCGAATCGCCGTGGCCGGTGCACGGCAGTGTGTTGGTGAAGGATGGCGTTGTCTTCTGCGCGGCGGGCCGGTCGTCGTTCCTCGATGGCGGCATCGTGCTCTGCCGGCTCGACGCGCGGACCGGCAAGGAACTCTCGCGGACGGTCGTGGACGACCGCGGCGGCGTTGGCTTGAACGGCCGCCTCAATGACGTGCTTTCCTGCGATGGCGAACTGGTGTTCATGCGGCACGAGAGTTTCGGTCTCGACGGTCAGTTGCTCAAGAAAGCCGTGCCGCACCTGCACAGCGCGGCGGGGTTCCTCGACGGCGATTGGTGGCATCGCACGTACTGGATTTTTGGCGACGCGATGAAGTCGGGCTGGGGCCAGTGGCCGGCGATGGGCAATCGCGTGCCGTCGGGCCAGATCATGGTCATGGACAAGGACGCGACCTACGGTTTTGGCCGGAAGGAATACGCCAACGGCGTCCACGCCGGCATGAACGCGCCGTATCATTTGTTTTCGTGCAGCAAACAGGCAACAGAACCGTCAACGGCAGCGCCGGCGGCGAAGAAACGCAAAGGCAAACAGGCGGCGAAGGCCGAGCCGAAAACGACGGTGCGCTGGTCGGTCGCGGTGCCGTTGCTGGCGCGCGCAATGGTGCTCGCCGACAAAACGCTTTTCATCGCCGGTCCGCCAGAGGGATCGGGTCTGGACGGATTGGCGGCGGCGCACGAAGGGCGCACCGGCGGTTTGCTGTGGGCAGTCGCCGCCGGCAACGGCGGCACACTGGCCGAGTACCGCCTGAGCGCGCCGCCGGTCTGGGACGGTTTGGCGGCGGCCAATGGCCGGCTGTACATCGCCACGGTGGATGGTAAAGTCCTGTGCTACGGAGATACCAAATGACATTACTTGCCCTCATCTTGTTGGCAGCAACAATCCAAACGCCCGTCGCCGAAACCGGCGTCCAAGGCGGCTTCGTCGTCCACATCGGGTGCGGCGACGGCAAACTGACGGCGGCGTTGCGCGCCAACGACAGCTTCATCGTGCACGGCCTTGATGCGGACGTGACCGCGGCGCGCAAACACATCCAGTCGCTCGGCCTCTACGGGCCGGTGAGCGTGGACCGATGGAGTGGTGGAGCGCTGCCTTATATTGACAACCTCGTCAACCTAGTGGTCGCGGAGAAGCTTGACGACGTTTCGATGAACGAAGTGATGCGCGTGCTCGCGCCGAATGGCGTCGCGATGATCGGCGGCAAGAAAATCGTGAAGCCGCGCCCGAAGGAGATGGATGACTGGACGCATTACCTCTACGACGCGAGTAACAACGCCGTGTCGCACGACACATTGGTCGGTCCGCCGCGGCGGATGCAGTGGATCAGCGGGCCACGTTGGTCGCGGCATCACGACCACATGTCGAGCGTCAGCGCGATGGTGGCGGCAAACGGGCGGATGTTCTCGATTGTGGATGAAGGGCCACGCTCGACCATTTGGCTGCCGTCGCAGTGGCGGTTGGTCGCGCGCGACGCGTTCAACGGGATGATTCTGTGGAAGCAGCCGATCCCAGAATGGAACACACAGGTCTGGCCGCTCAAGAGCGGGCCAAACCAACTCCCGCGACGGCTCGTGGCGGTGGGCGACCGCGTGTATGTCACGCTCGGCATCAACGCGCCCGTGACCGCGCTCGACGCGGCGTCGGGCAAAGTGGTGCGCTCGTACGACGGGACGACGTTCACCGATGAAATTCTGTTTGCCGATGGAACGCTGTTTCTTCTCGTCGGCCAGTCGCCGAACAAATGGCAGACCTACCGGCACAATCTCACTTACGTCTGGGACAACACGAACCGCGCGAACAAGGAATGGGCGTGGGATCAGGAAGCGCGCCACATTGTGGCGATGGATGCCGCCAGCGGACGGTTGCTCTGGAAGAAACAGCAGCGCGTCGCGCCGTTGACGTTGGCCGTGGATCGCGACCGTGTTTATGGCTACGATGGCGAGAAGGTCGTCGGCCTCAACCGCAAAACCGGCGCGTCGCTGTGGACATCGGAGCCAGTGGTGCGCAAACAACCGTTCCCAACCGGTTACGGACCGACATTGGTCGCGCAGCAAGGCGTTGTCTTGTTTTCGGTCGAACAAAAGGCAATGACCGCGCTCGATGCGGCCACTGGCAAGAAATTGTGGTCAGCCGAGAAATACCGTGGCGGCCACGCTTCGCCGGATGATCTGATGGTCATCGGCGGGTTGGTTTGGTCAGGACGGGTTGCCAACGGCAATGACGACGGCCTGTTCACGGGACGCGATTTGCGCACGGGCGAAGTCAAAAGCGAGTTCCCGTGCGACAACGTCAACTACTGGTTTCACCATCGCTGTTACCGCGCCAAGGCGACTGACCGCTACATCATCACCTCGCGCACGGGCACGGAGTTCGTGGACCTCGCCGCCAAGACGTGGGACTTGAATCATTGGGTGCGCGGCGCGTGTCTCTACGGCATCATGCCGGCCAACGGGATGATCTATAACGGCCCGCATCCTTGCGGCTGCTATCTCGAATCAAAACTTTTCGGCTTCAACGCGCTCGCACCGGCCGGGAAAGACGTGGAAAGCGGGGAGCGACTGGAACGTGGCGCAGCGGTCGTGGAGCGTGGAGCCTCAAGCACGGACGATTGGCCAACGTATCGCAGCGACGCAGCGCGCAGCGGCTCGGTGAAAACCGCTGTGCCCGCAAACCTCAAGCTCGCGTGGCAAGCCGTCATCGGCGGCAAGCTCAGCAGCGTGACTGTCGCCGGCGGGAAGGTGTTTGTTGCGGCAGTGGACAAGCACACAGTTCACGCGCTGGACGCGGCGACCGGCAAAGCGGCGTGGACATTCACCGCTGGCGCGCGCGTTGATTCCCCGCCGACGATCTGGCAGGGGCGCGTGTTGTTTGGCTGCAACGACGGCTACGTTTATTGCCTGCGCGCGGACGATGGCGCGCTGGCGTGGCGGTTCCGCGCCGCGCCGGGCGAGCGGCGGATGATGTCGTTCGAGCAATTGGAGTCGGCGTGGCCGGTTTCGGGGAGCGTGCTTGTGTTGAATGGCGTGGTGCATTGCGTGGCGGGCCGCTCGGCGTTCCTCGACGGCGGGTTGCGGCTGCTTGGCCTCGACGCGAAGACAGGCAAGAAGATTTACGAGACGGTCCTCAACGACCGCGACCCGAAAACAGGCGACTCGCTCCACAAGTTTGTGTCGAAGCTCGACATGCCGACGGCGTTGCCGGACATCTTGTCGAGCGACGGGCATTCGATCTACATGCGCGCCCAAGCGTTCGACTTGAAAGGCGCGCGTGAAGACTTCGCGCCGATGAACCCGAAGGAACAGACTGGCCGGGGTGTGCATCTGTTCGCGCGTACTGGTTTCCTCGACAGCGATTGGTGGCACCGGTCGTTCTGGATTTACGGCAAGGGCGTGCAGTCGGGCTACAGCGGTTGGTTCCAGCCGGGGCATTACGCGCCCACGGGACGGTTGATGGTGTTCGATGACAAACTGGTTTATGGCTTCGACCGTTTGCCGGAGTTCATGTGCAACGCCTCGATCTACGAATACTTCCTCTACGGCGCCAACAAGCGGACCGAACAGGGCAGCATCGAGCGCGTCTCCGCCGCCGCGAGCAAGATCAACGCGACCTCCAGCAAGCGCTCCGTCATCTCCTCCGACTGGGCGACGCGCCGGAAGTTCTCGATCTCCGAACTCACCGCCGCCGGTTACAAATGGGCCGAGGCCGACATGCCGTTGCTGGCGCGCGGCATGGTGCTTGCCGGTGGCACGGTGTTTGTCGCCGGCGCGCCGGACCTTGTGAACGAGGAGCAGGCGTTCCGCAATCAAGACGACCCGGCCATCAAGGCAAAGCTCGCTGAACAGGCGGCGGCGATCGATGGAAAACGCGGCGGATTGCTCTGGGCGTTCTCGTCAGCCGACGGCAGCAAGATCGCCGGGTGGCAGCTCGATTCGATGCCGGTGTTCGATGGCATGGCGGCGGCCAACGGCAAGTTGTTCTTCGCGAGCACGGACGGCAAGGTGATTTGCCTTGGTCGTGACGGCGTTGCGTTGAAAGCCGCGCCGGACGCGAAGCTTGCGCCGCTCGATATCAGCGTGAAGACGACCAAGATCAGCCTGCCGTCCAAGGACAGCGAGTTTGCGGCGCTCGACCAAGCGCACGTCTTGGCAACCGATCTCGGTTACCGCCTCGCCACCGAGACGAAGAAGGTCGGCATGGCGTTGAAGAAGCTCGACGCCCCGTTGACCGGCAAGGTCACGCTGACGTGTAAACTGCAATTCACCAGCGTTGCGGGCCTGAAGAACGGCTACCTCGCGTTTGGCGACGGCGCCGACGAGGAGAAGCTGGTGAAGTGCGGCTTGCGCGTGGCAGTGAAGACCGCCGCGATCATCCAAGGCCCGCTCTCCAAGAACAAAGGCGCCACGACGCCGTATGAGATAGACCCAGAGAGGTCTTACGACTTGGTCGTGACCGTGGACCTCGCCTCCGGTAACTTGACTTTCCAAAGCGGGACAGCGACTGTGACCGCCAAGCTGAGCCGGACGATGAAATGCATTACCCATGTCGGTTACTGCACCAACAACGCCACGGTGGACTTCAGCCCGATCGAAACCACAACGAAATGATAATCCTACTAGCCTGTCTCGTATTTGCCGCCAGCATTTGCAGCGCGCAGAACCAAGCCCAATCCACCCTCGAAGCCACCGGTATTAAAGGCGGCTTCGTCGTCCACGTCGGCTGTGGCGATGGGAAGGTGACGGCGGCGTTACGCGCCAACGACGGTTTCATCGTTCACGGCCTTGATGCGGATGTGGCGGCGGCGCGCAAACACATTCAGTCGGTCGGCTTGTACGGGCCAGTGAGTGTGGATCGGTGGAGTGGTGGAGCGCTGCCTTATATTGACAACCTCGTCAATCTAGTGGTCGCTGACAATCCCGGCAACGTTTCCATGGGCGAAGTGATGCGCGTGCTCGCGCCGAACGGCGTCGCGATGATCGGCGGCAAGAAAATCGTGAAGCCGCGCCCGAAGGAGATGGATGACTGGACGCATTACTTCTACGACGCGCGCGGCAACCCGACTTCCAAGGACATGCTCGTTGCGCCGCCGGAGCGGTTGCAGTGGGTCGGCAGTCCGCGCTGGTCGCGTCACCACGACCGGATGTCGAGCTTGAACGCCAAGGTGTCGGGCAACGGACGTCTGTTCTACATCATGGACGAAGGGTCACGGATTTCGATTTTGCTGCCGTCGAAATGGATGCTCATCGCGCGCGACGCGTTCAACGGCACGATTCTCTGGAAGAAACCGATCGGCAAATGGCAGGAGCACATGTGGCCGTTGAAGTCGGGGCCGACCCAGCTCACGCGCCGGCTCGTGACGGATGGCGCGCGCGTGTTTGTGACGATGGCGATTGACGCGCCGGTCAGTTGCCTCGACCCGGCCACCGGAGAATCGCTCCGCGTGTACGAAGCCACGAAGGGCGCGGAGGAAATCCTCCACGTCAACGGCACGTTGTTCGTGCTCATCAATCCGCAGGCGTGGTCACTGACGGACTTTGCGCCGGTGCACAACACCGGCGACCAGCGGCGCGTCGAGACCGAGTTCAACTGGGACCAGAAGCCGCGCCAATTGATGGCGGTGGACGTGGCGACGGGGCGCGTGCTCTGGAAGAAGGACGGCAAGATCGCGCCGTTGACGATGGCCGCCGACGGCAAACGCGTCGTCTATTACGACGGCGACAAACTGGTCTGTCTCGATCCCGCGACCGGCCAGCAGCGCTGGGCCAGCGGAACCGAGGCGAAGCGGAAACTGTTCGAGTATAACTACGCCCCGCGCGTCGTGCTGCACAACGACGTGGTGCTCTACGCCGGCGGCGACGGCGCGCAGAAAGGGTTGGCCGCCAACACCGGCAAGGAACTCTGGTCGGCGCCGCACAACAAATCCGGTTACCGCTCGCCCGAAGACCTGATCGTCGCGGGCGGCCTTGTTTGGAACGCGCCGACGCTTTCGGGCAACATGACGGGCGCGTTCGTGGGGCTTGACCCGTTGACGGGAAAGGTCGTGAAGGAGTTTCCGCCGGACGTCGAGTGCTACTGGTTCCATCATCGTTGTTACATCGCGAAGGCGACGGAACGGTTCATCATCCCGTCGCGCACGGGGATCGAGTTTGTGGATTTCAACAAGAGCCACTGGATGATCAACCACTGGGTTCGCGGCGCGTGCCTGTACGGCGTGTTGCCGTGCAACGGCCTCGTCTATGCCGGGCCGCACAACTGCGCCTGCTACCCCGAGGCGAAGCTCGACGGCATGAACGCGCTCGCGCCCGCCGGCACGGCGTTCAAGCCGGTCCCCGATAACCAGCGCGTGGAGCGCGGCCCTGCCTACGGGCAGCCGCTCGACGAGACCGACGCCGACGCGAAAGACTGGCCCACGTACCGTCACGACGCCGCGCGCAGCGGCTACACCGACCAGCCGTTGCTGGAGAAACTCGATCCCGCGTGGAGCATGAAGCTCGGCGGCAAACTCACCGCGCTGACGGTCGCTGGAGGGAAAGTGTTCGTCGCGCAGGTGGACGCGCACATCTTGCACGCGATTGATTTCGTGACTGGAAAGACAGCGTGGACGTTCGTCGCGGGGGCGCGGATTGATTCGCCGCCGACGTATTGGAAGGGGCGCGTGTTGTTTGGCGGCAAGGACGGTTACGTCTATTGCCTGCGCGCCAGCGACGGCGCGTTGATCTGGCGGTATCTCGCCGCGCCCACCGACCGCCGGCACATGGCGCTGGAACAACTCGAAAGCGTCTGGCCCGTCCACGGCAGCGTGCTTGTCGAGAACGGCATCGTCAGTTTTGTCGCCGGCCGGTCAGTGTTCCTCGACGGCGGGCTGCGTTTCCTCCGGCTCGACGCCGCCACCGGCCAGAAGAAGGTCGAGATCGTCTATGACCGTAAAGATCCCGAGACTGGAAAAGATCTGCAGGAACGCCACAAGACACTCCAGATGCCGGTCGGTTCAAACGACATTCTTTCGAGCGACGGCAACCACATTTATTTGCGCTCGCAAAAAATCAAGGCCGACGGCCAACGCATCGAGATCGGCCCGGTGTCGGGCAACGCCGCCGAACAGGGCGGCGCGCAAAAGGGCGATGGCGCGCACATTTTCGCGCCGATGGGCTTTCTCGACGACGAGTGGTTTCACCGGAGCTACTGGGTCTTCGGCAAAAATTTTGCCGGCGGCCACAACGGCTACTACCAGGCCGGCAAGTACGCACCGAGCGGGCGCATTCTGGTATTCAACGACAAGGAAGTGTTCGGCTTCAGCCGGCTGCCGCAATACCTGAAATGGACGACCACGATGGAACACCAGCTCACCGTCGCGAGCCGGGAAGCGCCCAACGTCACGCCCGACACCAGCGAAGGCCCGAAGGCGAAAGGCAAGAAGGGTGCGGCGAAAAAAGGCGCCGCGCCGGCTTTCCCGCTGGTGAAGTTCGCCGACTCCGACAAGAACGATCCATCGAACAAACCTCTCACGGTGGAAGCCTGGGTGCAGTCCGCTGCTCCCGATGGCGTGATTGCCCATCACGGGGGATCGCTCAACGGCTACGCGCTCGCCTTGCAGGAAGGCCGGCCTGGTTTCTCCGTTCGCGTCAACAAGGAAGCCGCGACCGCGCAAGCCGCGCGCCCGCTCGACGCCGGCTGGCATCACCTTGTTGGCGTGCTCGGAGCCGACAAGAGCCTGCGGTTGTTTGTGGACGGGCAGCTTGCGGCCCAGACGAAGGCGCCGGGCTTGATTCCCACAAAACCGAAGAACCCGCTTCAACTGGGCGGCCCCGGCAGTTCCCTCGTGAGCGATTACGGACGCCGCGCGCCGTACCAAGGCCTGCTCGATTCGTTCGCGGTTTACCCGCGCGCGTTGAGCGAAGCTGACCTGATCGCGCGCACCACCCAAACCGGCGCGTTGGTCGCGTGTTCGTTCGACAAGGGCGACGCCCGCGATGAATCCGGCAACGCCATCCAAGTCGTCCTCTCCGGCGTGGAAATCGTCAAGGGCAGGACCGGCAGGGCGCTGTCGTTCGGCAAATCCGGTCCAGCTCCCAAGCCCGCCACGGGCGGCCGCGGCCCCGGCACATTTGTCCAATATCGTTGGACGCAATACGTCCCGATCATTGTTCGCGCGATGGCGATGGCGGGGCAGACGGTGTTCATCTCAGGGCCGCCTGACAAGGTGGACGAAGAATACGCGTTCGAGCGGATGACGCAGAAGGACGCGGAGATCCAGACGCAACTGGCCGAGCAGGACGCCGCGCTCAACGGCCAGCGCGGGGCGCGGCTCTGGGGTGTGTCGCACGCAAAAGGATTGACCACGCACGAGTTGGAGCTGGAAGGCCCGCCCGTGTGGGACGGCATGGCCATCGCCCAGGGCCGCTTGTTTGTTGCCGGTGTTGATGGTAAGGTCACGTGCTACGGGGTTCCGAAAAAGTGAACACAAAAAGATTCCTCGCGATTATCTGTCTGTTCGCAGCGGCGTGTTTGAATGCGTCCGCGTGTTCGGTGCCGGTGTTCCGCTACGCGCTGGAACGCTGGCCGGCGGACATTTATCGGATGACCATTTTCCATCGCGGGCCGCTTTCGCCGGAACAGCGGGCTGTCGTGGACGCGGTTAACCATGCCAGCGAAGAAGGCCTGGTCAACATGGGCGTCCGGCTGGTGGACGTGGCCGGGCAGATGTCGGACGCGATGGCGAAACTCTTGGCCGCGCAGCCCTCGAAAGACCTGCCGTGGGCGCTCGTTCAGTATCCTGCCGTCACCGGGTTCGAGCAGCCGGTCGCGCAAGGGTTTCTCGATGCGAAGTTCGCGCAAGAGGTGATGGATTCGCCGGCGCGTCGCGAGGTGCGCGACCGCATCCTGAAAGGCGAATCGGCTGTCTGGGTGCTGCTGGAAAGCGGCGACAAACAACAGGATGACAAGGTGGACAGGCAACTGCGGGCGGAATCGAAGAAACTGGCCGAGCTTCTGGAAATACCGCCGGTGGATCCGAATGATCCGCGCACGGATGTCAATGTGACGTTGAAAATCGCGTTTTCGGCGCTGCGACTGTCGCGCAGCACTCCCGCCGAGCAATTCTTCGTCAACCAACTGGTGAATATCCACCCGAAGTTGGCCGAGGCCAAGGGACCGATTGTGTTTCCAGTTTTCGGGCGCGGCCGGGCCCTGTGCGGGCTGGCCGACAAGGAACTGACCGTCGAAAACATCCAAGAGATTGCCGTGTTCCTGACCGGCGCCTGCTCGTGCGAGGTCAAGTCGATGAATCCCGGCGTGGACCTGTTGTTCGCGGCCGACTGGGATGCGGCGCTGGAAGGCCGCGCGGTCAAGGACCCGGAAATGCCGCCGCTGGTCAGCCTGTCGCAGTTGGCCGCCGAAGCGCAGCCGCCGGCGAAAACAAAGGAACAACCAGCCGACGCGCCTCCAGGCACGGCGTTGACGCGAAACTTGATTGTGGCCGTTGCGCTGGGTATTCTGGCCGTCGTGGCGGGCACGATGTTGTTGCGCCGCAAGGTACGAAATTGATGAGCCTCGGAAGATTGATTCTTCACGAACTTCGTTATCGCCGGCTGAATTTCCTGCTGGGCGTATTGTCGGTGGGCGTGGCCGTCGCGTGCCTGACGGCGGCGCTGGCCATTCTGCACAAGCACGACCGTCGCACCGACCAGATCATCGCCGCCAAGGAAGAAGTGACGCGCAAACAGATGGCGACGATGACGGACGATTACCGGAAAATCACCCTGAAGATGGGCTTCAATGTGTTGATCCTGCCGAAGGACCAGAACCTCAGCGACCTTTACGCTGATGATTTCGCCACGAAATACATGCCGGAAGAATACGCGACCCGCCTTGCCAAGAGCCGCGTCGCCACGATCAATCACATCCTGCCGACGTTGCAGCAGAAGGTGAAATGGCCGGAGCGCGAGCGGACGGTGCTGTTGATGGGCGTGCGCGGCGTGGTGTACACACAGAGCAAAACACAGAAACCGCTTTTGGAGCCGGTCGCTTCCGGCACGATGACTCTCGGCCACGAACTGGCGCGCAGCCTCACGCTCAATCCCGGCGACAAGACCAAGCTCATGGGCCGCGAGTTCACCGTCGCGAAGATCAACCCCGAACGGGGCAACAAGGACGACATCACCATCTGGATCAACCTGGCCGAAGCGCAGGAGATGCTCGACAAGAAAGGCCTCATCAACGGCATCCTCGCGCTCGACTGCACGTGCGACACCGTGGACCGGCTCGCTCTCATTCGGGCGGAGATCGCCAAAATTCTGCCGGACACACAGGTCATCGAGTTCGCCTCGCAAGCCATCGCCCGCGCCGAGGCGCGCACGCGCGCCGGCATCGAGGCGGAAGAGAGTATTCGGCGCGAGAAGGAAGGCCGCGCAAAACTGCGCGCCGAACGCGAAGCGTTGGTCGCCGTGCTCGTGCCGGTGGTGGTGCTCGGCTGCGCCGTGTGGATCGGGTTTCTGGCGCTGGCCAACGTGCGCGACCGCCGCAACGAAATCGGCATCCTCCGGGCGCTCGGTCTCCGGTCCCGCCAGATCTTGTTGATCTTTCTGGGCAAAGCCGCGGTCATCGGCCTTGCGGGCGCGGCCCTCGGCTACCTCGCCGGCAGGCTTATCGGCATGGCGTGGCGCGACACGCCGGGCGCGCCGCCCATCGAAATGGCGCTGATCGAGCCGGGGTTGTTGCTGTTGATTTTGGCTGCCGCGCCGGTGTTGGCGGCGCTGGCCAGTTGGCTGCCGGCCATGATGGCCGCCCAACAAGATCCCGCCGACGTCTTGAGGGAGGAATGAGATGCCGCTGCTCGAACTTCACGACCTGAGCAAGACATTCGCCGGACCCAAGGGCGAAGTGCGCGCCGTGGCGAACGTGACGTTGTCGGTCGAGCCTGGCGAATTCGTGGCCATCCGGGGACCGAGCGGCTGCGGCAAGACGACGCTGCTGCTCGCCGCCGGCGGGCTGCTTGCGCCGGATAGCGGCGAAGTCCGCATCACCGGCGAGGACCCCTATCGGCTTTCACCGGAGCAACGGGCGCAATTCCGAGCCGAGCGGATCGGGTTTGTCTTCCAGCAATTTCATCTCGTGCCGTACCTCGATGTGCTGGACAACATCCTCGTGCCGTCGCTCGCGTCAGGCCGCCACGATGGACGCCAGCAGGCGGAGGAACTCGCGGCGCGGTTCGGACTGACCGACCGCCTGCATCACGTGCCGGCCCAGCTCAGCACGGGCGAACGGCAACGCGCCGCGCTGGCGCGGGCGCTGCTCAACGAGCCGAAACTGGTGCTCGCCGACGAACCGACGGGGAACCTCGACGGCGACAACGGGCAGGTCGTGCTCCGTTGTCTCGCCGAGTTCGCCAAGAACGGCGGCGCCGTGCTGCTGGTGACGCACGACCCGATGGCTGTCACTGTCGCCACCCGCTCGTTGTACCTGCGCAACGGCAAACTGGAGGGCTGATCCATGTTGAAATTGACACTTGCCGGACTGTTGGTCGTCGCCGCCCTGGGCTGCGATGGACGGTCGCGTTCAACCTCCTCGGCAACCCCGCTGCGCGTTTTCTGCGCGGCCGGCCTCAAACCCGCCGTGGAAAAGATCGCGCTGGAATACGAGAAGACTTACAAGGTGCCGGTCGAACTGCAATACGGCCCGTCACAAACGTTGCTCGCCAGCATCGCCGTCACGAAATCCGGCGACCTCTACATTCCCGGCGACGACAGTTTCCTGGCGTTGGCGAAAGAGAAAGACTTGATCGCGGAAACCATTCCGGCGGCCAAAATGGCTGTCGTTGTCGCCGTCCGCGCCGGCAACCCGAAGAACATCCAGTCCCTCGCCGACCTGAGCCGCTCCGGTGTGAAACTCGGCATCCCGAATCCCGACGCCGCGGCGGCCGGCAAACTCGCGCGGCAGGCGTTGCAGGCTGCCGTCGCGTGGGATGAAATCGAAGCCCGCGCCGCCGTGTTCAAACCCACGGTCAACGACATCGCCGCCGACGTGAAACTCGGCGCCGTGGACGCCGGGCTGGTGTTCGACGCCGTCGCCAGACAATTTCCCGAACTCGAAATCGTCACGCTGCCCGAGCTGACCCCGGCGGTGGCCGATGTGTCGGTCGCGGTGTTGCGTCACAGCGCGCAGCCGGCCGCCGCGTTGCGGTTTGCCCGGTACCTCGCCGCCGCCGACCGCGGCCTGAAACAATTCGCCGCGCTCGGCTACACCGTCGCAGAGGGCGACGCCTGGGATGAGTCGCCGGAAATTCTTCTCTACAGCGGCGCGGTGAACCGGGTCGCGGTGGAGGAAACCCTGCGCCAGTTCGAGGCGCGCGAAGGCTGCCGGATCACGCGCGTCTATAACGGCTGCGGCATCCTCGTCGGCCAGATGAAAACCGGCGGCGCGCGCCCCGACGCGTATTTGACCTGCGACCGGTCGTTTGCGTCGCCCGTGGCGGACTTGTTCCTCGGTGAACCGGTCGGTGTTTCCGAGACGGACATCGTGATCGTTGTCCCCAACGACAACCCAAAAGGCATCCGCGAGTTGCGCGACCTCGCCAAGTCCGGCCTGCGCGTCGGCTGGGCCAATCCAGACCAAAGCACGCTCGGCGCGCTGACGCTGCGGATGTTCGAGCAGGCCGACATCGTCGCGCCGGTCAAGGCCAACTCCGTCATGCAGACGCCCACCGGCGACCTGCTCGTCAACCAGCTCCGCACCAGCCGCGGCTCGCTCGATGCGGTCGTGGCGTATCGCGTCAACGCCATCAAGGCCGGCAGCGACGTAACCATCCTGACGGTGAACGCCCCTGGCGCGCGGGCCGAGCAGACTTTCAGCGTCGGCGCCAAGTCCAAGCACAAACAGATGGTCCGCCGGCTGCACGCCGCGTTGCTCACTGCCGAAGCCGGGCAACGGTATGCCGCCGCCGGTTTCAAGTGGAACCCCCAACCTCGCCGTGACTGAACCCGCGCATCGTCCCCGTTCCGATGTGCCGTTCTACGCCGGCCTGCTTGCGCTTGGTGCTGTTTATGTCGTGCTGCTGGCGGGGCTATTGATCGCGGATGCCGCGTACACCACGCCCGCTCAACTCTGGACCGCGTTGCAAAGCCCGGAAATCCGCTACGCCGTCTGGCTCAGCCTTTGGTCGTGCACGCTCAGCGCGTTGTTGTCGCTGCTCGTGGCGGTGCCCATCGGCTACCTGATGTCGCGTCACCGGTTCCGCGGACAGGCGTTGGTGGACGGCCTGCTCGACATCCCGATCGTGTTGCCGCCGCTGGTCGTCGGGCTGAGCCTGTTGATTTTGTTTCACTCCGTGTGGGGACGCTGGCTCGAAGACGCGTTCAAGGTGATGCTCGCGTGGTTCGGCGTTCGCCGGATCCGCGGCATCACCTACGACATCCCGGCTGTGATCCTCGCGCAGTTCGCCGTGGCCGCCGCGTTCGCCGTGCGCACGATGCGGGTGACGTTCGACCAGATTTCCCCGCGCCGCGAACAGGTCGCAATGACGCTCGGCTGCAATCGCAGCCAGGCGTTCTGGCGCGTCGTGCTCCCCGAAGCCCGGCGCGGGCTGCTCACCGCGTTCACGCTGGCGTGGGCGCGGTCGCTCGGCGAATTCGGGCCGATCCTGATCTTCGCCGGCGCGACCCGGCTGCGGACCGAGGTGTTGTCCACCACGGTGTTCCTTGAACTCAGCGTCGGCAACCTCGAAGCCGCCGTGGCGGTGTCGCTGCTGATGATCGTCGCCGCGCTGGCCGTGCTGCTGCTCGTGCGCCAGCTCGGCTCCGAACGTAACTTCACCCGCGCCATCGAACCATGATCACCGTCGAACAACTCAGCCTCCGGCAGGGCGCGTTCCGCTTGGACGACGTCTCGTTCACCGTGCCTGCGGGCCGGTACGCCGTGCTGATGGGGCGCACGGGCACCGGCAAGACCACCGTGCTCGAAGCCATCGCCGGTCTGCGCCGCATCCGCAGCGGCCGGGTGTTGCTGGCCGACCGGGACGTGACCCGCGAGAAACCCGGCGCCCGCAACATCGGCTACGTCCCGCAGGACGGCGCGCTGTTCACCTCGATGACCGTCCGCGACAATCTCGGATTCGCCCTCGCCATCCGCCGGTGGCCGCGCGAGAAGATTGACGCCCGCGTCCGCGAACTGGCCGACCTGCTCGGCATCCCGCACCTGCTCGACCGGCACACGGCCGGGTTGAGCGGCGGCGAAGCGCAACGCGTCGCGCTCGGCCGGGCGCTGGCGGCGCATCCGCCGGTGTTGTTGCTCGACGAACCGCTCAGCGCGCTCGACGAGGACACCCGCAACGAAATGTACGCGCTGCTCCAATCGGTCCGCGCCCGCACCGGCGTCACGGCGTTGCACGTCACCCACAGCGCGACCGATGCCGACCGGCTGGCCGATGTTGTGTTTCGCCTGCGCGACGGTAGAATCAGCGCATGAACCTCACCGATGCCGAACGCGCCATCTACGAATGGCAGATGTGGATCCCCGGCTTTGGCGAAGCCGGCCAGGAGAAACTCAAAGGTGCCTCCGTGTTGATCTCGCGCTGCGGCGGCCTCGGCGGTGTGGTCGCCTACGAACTCGCCGCCGCCGGCATCGGCAAACTGGTTATCGCCCACGCCGGCAACCTCAAGCCCAGCGACCTGAACCGCCAAATCCTCCAAACCCATGATCACATCGGCAAACCGCGCATCGAGTCTATCGTGCGGCGGTTGAAGGATTTAAACCCGCGCTTGGAGGTCGTTGCGGTTGCAGAAAACCCCTCGGAAACGAACGCTGACCGGCTCGTGGCGCAGGCCGACGTGGTGGTGGATGCCGCGCCGCTGTTCGAGGAACGGTTCGCATTGAACCGCGCCGCCGTCCGCCAGCGCAAACCGATGGTCGAGTGCGCCATGCACTCGATGGAGCTTCACGTCACCACGATCATCCCCGGCCGCACCCCCTGCCTCCAGTGCATTGTCCCCGAAAAACCGGCGACCTGGAAACGCCAGTTCCCCGTCCTCGGCGCCGTCTCCGGCGCTGCCGGCTGCCTTGGGGCTGTCGAGGTGGTCAAGCTGTTGACCGGCTTGGGCGAACCGCTGGCGGGGGTGTTGTTGGTGATGCATCTCGATACGATGCGGATTCGCCGTTTGGAATTGAGGCGCGAACCGGGCTGTCCGGTATGCGCCAAACTATAGCCGTTTTCCCTGTGTTTTTTATTGTTGACCGTTTGGGGGAATTGCCGTAAAGGGCGAACGTTGTTCAGGAACAAACCAACCAAACCCATAGGAGAAAGTCAGATGAAAGCATTCATCGCAGCATGCACACTGGTCGCAGTAAGCCTCGCGTTTACCAGCGCCAGCTTCGCCGCCGAGAAGAAGGAAGACGCGAAGAAAGCAGCCCCGAAGCAGCTCACGGGCGTCGTTGAATCCTGTGATGCCGCGTGCATCAAGATCAAGGGCGCGAAGGAAACCAAGATGTTCACCGTCAATGCCAAGACGAAAGTCGCCACCGCCGCCAACAAGGAAGCGGCCATTGGCGACGTCAAGTGCGGCGACAAGGTGACCGTGTTCTTCGTCGAGCAGGGCGGCAAGGAAGTAGCCGTCAGGATTGCCCCGCCCGCAGCGCCGAAGAAGAAGAAATAGTCGTTGGCAGGATCGTTTGTACTGCAACAGGACCGATGCCACTGCGCGTCGGTCCTGTTTGCTTTTTAACGGGTCAAATAACGCGCCAGCCCGTCCTCAAAAACTTCCGGGATCACCGACAAGTCCCGTTCCGATGGCTGCGGGTCGCCGACATTGTCCTCGCCGACCATCAATAACTGGTCCCGGGTGAACGGCGGCTGGTGCAACACCTGCTCCATCACCGCCGCCATCGCTCGCGCAATCCCCAACGGCAGGTGTAGTTTCGGACGACGTAACCCCAACGCAGACGCCAGCTTATCGTAGAGTTCATTCCACGTGAATGCCGCCGGGCCGCAGAGATCGTAGGTTCGCCCAGCGGTCGCGCCGTTTCCCAACGCTGCCACGAACGCTCGCGCCACGTTCTCGACTGAAATGGGTTGGATCTTCCCGTTGCCGTCGCCGAGTACCGTCGCCACCGGCAGCCGGCGCAACATCGCGGCCAGCACGTTCACCGACTTGTCCTCCGGCCCGTAAATTACCGACGGACGAAGAATCGTCCACGCCAGACCGCTTTGGCGGACCAACTCCTCCGCCGCCCATTTCGTCCGGTGATAGTGGCTCCGCCCGTCAGGCCGCGTCCCCAAGGCGCTCATGTGCAGATAGCGCCGCACCCCGGCCGCCGTTGCCGATTCCAAGACGGCGCGCGTCAATTCGACGTGCGCGCGCTCGAACGTGTTCGCGCCGCGTTCGTGAATGATGCCGACCAAATGAACAACTGCGTCGGCCCCGGCGAATGCCTCGGCCAGTGGCTCGTCGCGTTTCACGGGCCGGGCATCGCCCAATTGCCGCATCAGCTCGCGGCCAACAAACCCGGTCGCGCCCGTGACGGCGACTTTCATGCGCGTTGAAACTCGATACGGCCGCCGATGATCGTCGTCTGAACCTCGAAGGTCGGCGTGAAAATCACCACGTCGGCGTCCTTGTTGGGTTCCAAGCTGCCCTTCCGGCCCGCCAGGCTCAGCACACGCGCCGGGTTCAAGCTCGCCATCCGCACCGCGTCGGACATCGAGACGCCGGCCTTCTCCACCATTGTGCGCACCACCCGCATCATCGTCGCGGCGCTGCCGGCCAACGCCGTGTTGTTGGGCAACACCCCCACCCCGTCGTGCACCACCGCGCGCGTCGCGCCGACCGTGTACTCCGCGCCTTCCGGAAGGCCCGCGCCGGCGGTCGCGTCGGTGATGATGCAGACGTTGTCCACGCCCTTGGCGTTCACGGTCATCCGCAGCATCAAGGGCGGCAGGTGTTTGCCGTCGGCAATCACCTCGACCATCGTGCGGTCGTCCGCCAAAAACGCCTCGACTGCGCCCGCCACGCGGATCGGCCCGATCTTCGTGACCGCCGACATCGCGCTGAACAGGTGTGTCGCGTGACACAACCCGCGGTCCACGGCCGCCTCGATCTCGTCGCCCGTGGCCGAGGTGTGGCCGCCGCACGGCACCATTTCGCGTTCCATCAGCGCATCAATCAATTCCATCGCCCCCGGCAATTCCGGCGCCAGCGTCATGTGGGTGACCAATCCTTCGCGGTCCAGCCACGGCAGGTATTCTTCAGGATTGGGGTCGCGGATGAAATGTTCCGGCAAAGCACCGGCTTGTTTACGATTGACGTACGGCCCTTCCATGTGCGCGCCGAGAATGCGCGCGCCGCCGATTTTCTGGTCCATCGCCTGTTGAATGGCGTCCAAGGCCGCGGTCATCCGCTCGCGCGTGTCGCCAATGAGCGACGGCGTCAGGGCGGTTGTGCCGCCCGACGCGTGGAACTTGGTGATCTCCGCCAGCGCCTCGACGCTTCCCTCCATCGTGTCGCGGCCCACCGCGCCGTGGACGTGGATGTCCACAAATCCCGGCGAAACGAACGCGCCCCCGGCGTCAATCACCCGCGCATCGTCCGGCTTGGGAACCTGCGCGTCCGGCACAATTTGTTTGATGACGCCGTTTTCGATGACGACGCAGTGATTTTCCAGCACGTCTCGCGGCGTGATGATCTTTCCGTTGGTGATGATGATCATGGGCGCACTATGGCGTTCCGGCCGCCTCCCGGCAAGTCCGAACCCAGTAGCCGCGCGAAGTCAGGCGGAGTGTGACCGCCCCGGTGTCCTCGGTGCACAGCCAGCGGGCGCCGCGCTGCTCGACGCGCTCCCGCAACGCCGGGTCGGGATTCCGCTGCACCGGCCAGCGATTCGCAATCTGCACCACCAGTTCCGGACGAACGGCGTCGAGCAGTTCCTCGGTGCCCGATGGTTCCTTGTTGTGGCTGGCCTTGATGAGAATCGGGCAACGCAGATCCATGCCGCTGGCCGCCAGCCGCCGTTCGATCGTTGCGCCGGCGTCGGACATCCACAACAGGCGCGTCGGCCCGTATTCGATCAGCAACACCAGCGAGTTGTCGTCGGCGCGCGTCGCGCGGGAATCGCCCGGCGGACTCAACGCGGTGAACTTCAATTGTTGCGCCTGCCACTGCGCGCCCGCGTGCAGCGTGCGGACCGGAACGCGACGGGCGTTGGCCTGCTCGCGCCATCGCCGGTACGGCAGGGAACGCGATGGCATGTCCGTCATCACAATCCCGCGCAACGAAACCTCGGCCACGATGTTGCTCAGGCCGGCGACGTGGGCTTTGTCCTTGGCGGTCAGCACCACGCTGCCGAGCCGGTCCACGCCCTGTGAACGCAGCAACGGCAACAACACCCGTTCGCCGCCGCCGTCAATGAGAAGATCATCGCGCTCGCCCGGCAAGTTGACGAACGCCGCCACGCCGTCGGGAATATCCAGCACGGTCAACTCGGCGAATTCCTCCGGCTGCGCCGTGAACAGCGCCACGCCCGCCGCCACCGGCGCGCCGACGCCGACCGTCCAGCGCCGCCACCGCCACGGAATTGTCCGCGCCAACAACAGCAAACCGAGCGCGTAGTACGCCGCCGTCAACCACACGGGCGGCGTCTGCACGTAGAGGTGACTGCCCGGCATCCGGCCGATCCATTCCACGCCGGTGGTCATCACCGACAACAGGAAAAAACCGGCGTTGTTGAACGTCGCCGCCAGCCACGGCCACACGGCGTGCGCCAGCGTGGCGGTCATTCCCAGCGCTGTCACGCCCGTCAACAACGGAACCACCAGCAGATTGGCCACGATGCTCGACGGCGTGAACAGATGGAAATAGGTCGCCAACAACGGAACCAACCCGATCCACGCCGCAATCGAGCAACTGAGCAATTGCAGAAACCAGAGCTTGGGTTTTTCAAGGAACGCCTGCCAACGGGGAGCCAGCCGGCGCGGCAACAATGGATCCCAGGCAAACCATTGCTGCAATCGTTCCTGAATGCGCGGCGCCAGCACCAGAATGGCCGCCACCACGACGAACGACAAGTGGAACCCGCCATCGAACAACTCCAGAGGCTCCCACACCAGCAGGATCAGCGCCGCCGCCGCGAGATTGTTCAGGCCATCGGCCGGCCGCAACAACATTCGCCCCATCAACCACACACCGGCCATCGCAAACGCGCGGACCGCGCCGGGGTGCGCGCCGGTGGCCCACACATACAACACCAGCAACGGTATCGCCGGCGCGCCGCTCCAGCGGGTCGGCACTTGCGCGGCGCGCAGCAGCGTCAACACCAATGCCGCGATCAGTCCGACGTGCAGGCCGCTGACGGCAAACACGTGGAACACGCCGGTGCGTTGAAAATCCGCGTAGGTGTCCGCCGGTATCCCGGCGCGTTCGCCGATGACCATGCCCGCCAGCACGCCGGCCATTTCCGGTTCGGTTTCCAAACCGCAACGCAGCGCGCGCTCGAAACGAGCGCGCAGCCGCAGCGACAACGCCGTGAGCGCGTTGCCGCAGTCGCGCGCCAGCACCGCACAAGGATCATTGGTGGCGATGGATGCCGTGAAGGAAATCCCTTCGCGCGCGAGCCAGCCGCGTTGGTCGAACCCGCCCGGATTGCGCGCCGGCTCCGGCGCGCGCAAGGCGGCCACCGACTCGATTTCGTCGCCGTAACGCAACGCCGCCGGCCCGCTCATCCAAAGCAGGCCTTTCGCCGGTTCCCATTCCTCCGCGAGCCGCAACGCGGAAAGGCGCAACGTGAAATGAGCGCGCTCTCCGTCGCGCGACTGCGGTGCGCTGACAATGACGCCGCGAACACCGGCGCTTTGAGCGCCTGAAACCAGGCGCGCCACATCGTAGGGCGACCGCAACGCGACCGTTTCGCGATACGAAAGCGACCCCGCGCAGAAAACCAGCGCCAGCAACACGGGAACGCGCTGCCAGAAAAGGAACAACAGCAACATCGCTGCCGCGCACCCGAGCGCCAGCGCGGGCGGGCACGGCAAGAGCGAGCCGGCAAAA